>CAZSNL010000004.1:0-73215 GCA_964608275.1 uncultured Hyphomicrobiales bacterium
CGCCGGCAGCGCCACCCTTCATGCCGAAGCAGGGCCCGAGGCTCGGCTCACGCAGGCAGATCATCGCCTTCTTGCCGATCCTGTTCAGGCCGTCGCCGAGGCCGACCGTCGTCGTGGTCTTGCCCTCGCCGGCGGTCGTCGGCGTCATCGCCGTGACGAGAATCAGCTTGCCGTCGGGCCGGTCCTGCAGCCCCTCGATGTAGTCGAGTGTGATCTTGGCCTTGGTGTGACCGTGCGGTACCAGCGATTCCATCGGGATGCCGAGCTTTTCGCCGATCTCCCCGATCGGCTTCATGTTCGCTGCGCGTGCTATTTCGATGTCGCTCTTGACCGCTGAAGCCATCTGCTTGCTCCCGTCGAATGAAAAAGTGCCGGATATGCCCGTGAGGCGGGTTGGCAGCGAGGAGATTGAAAGCGATCGACCCGCATCCGATCGCCTCTCCCTCCCTGCCGAGGTGCCGCCACAATAGTGGAAATCGGGCGGGGATCAACCTGTACCGCCCCCTGAAATACTGACTTAGGTCACATCGGCCTCGAATCCCGCCGCTTCGATCCCGGCGATCGCACAGGCCTCGTCATTGTCCGACGTATCGCCGGTCACACCGACCGCTCCCACCACGTTGCCCTTCTTGTCGCGCACCAGTACGCCGCCCGGCACCGGAACGATGGCGCCGCCGGCGAGCGTGTTCAAGGCGGCAATGAAATGTGGCCGCTCCGCCGCCATCTGGCCAATGCCTCGGCTCGACCTGCCGAGGGCCAACGCACCGTAGGCCTTGCCGTGTGCTATCTGTGGCCGAAAGAAGGTGGTGCCGTCCTGTGCCTGGTAGGCCTTGAGATGTCCACCGGCATCCAGCACTGCAACGGCGAGCGGCTTGAGGCCGAGGGTGGCCGCATGCTCGAAAGCCTTGCGAATGATGATCTGGGCCTTGTTGAGCCTGATGGTACTCATTCCGTCCCCGCTTGTGCACCACGGGCAGATCCCGTCGTCCCGCCAATCCTCGGGAGGTCGCCCTTGACCGGCTGGTGCGCAGCGCTAGGCTACCCCACCGTGGCCGCAACATAGGCGATACCGGCGGCTGCACCCAAGCAGTTTTCCACCACGCAGGAGACGGCTATTCGCAACTTTCAGCTTCCGGGGCGCTCCACGGTCCACGCCCGCCACGGGATGGCGGCAACGTCATCGCCGCTGGCCACGCTGGCGGCGCTGGACGTGCTGCGCGCGGGAGGCAATGCCATCGATGCCGCCGTTACTGCCAGTGCGGTCCTGTGCATTACCGAACCACACATGACTGGGATCGGGGGTGACTGCTTTGCCATCATCGGCCGCGCCGACGGTACAATCATCGGCCTCAACGGCTCCGGCCGCGCGGCGCTTGTGGCTGATGCCGACTGGCTGGCCTCGAGCGGCCTGACCAGGATCGAGAGTGGTGGTCCGCATTGCGTCACGGTGCCGGGAGCGGTCGATGCCTGGGACACGCTGCTGCGCGATCACGGTACCATCGGACTCGCGGAGGCGCTCGCTCCGGCCATCGCACTGGCGAGGAGGGACTGCCGGTAACGCCACGTGTCGCCCGCGACTGGCAGAAGGCGCAGGAGAAGCTCGCGGCGGACGAGGGGGCGTCACTCCACCTGCTGCCCGGCGGCAGGGCGCCGCGCTGCGGCGAGATCGTGACGTTTCCGGCGCTCGCGCGCACCTTGAAGGTGATTGCGCGGGGCGGCCGCGACGCCTTCTACGAGGGCGAAGTTGCAGAAGACATCGTCGGACACCTTGCCAAGCGTGGTGGGCTCCTGACCGTCGACGACTTTGCGCGGACGGCAGCCACATACGTGGATCCGATAGCCACGACGTATGCGGGCCGGGAGATCATCGAGCTGCCGCCCAACGGCCAGGGCATCACCGCCCTGATCGGGCTCAACATCCTCAGCCGCTTCGACCTGACTTCACTTGACCCGCTGGGGGCGGAACGGTTTCACCTGCAGGCAGAGGCGATGCGGCTCGCCTACGTGCTGCGTGGCCGACACATTGCGGACCCGGATTTCGCCGAGGTGCCTGTCGACTGGCTGCTCTCCGACGACCTTGCCGATGAGCTTGCAGGTCGCATCGATCGGAAGCACGCGACGGCGGACCCGGAGGAGGCAGTCCCGCTACCGGGGTCGGACACCGTCTACCTTTGCGTGGTCGACGCGAACCGTACCGCCGTTTCCTTCATCAACTCGGTATTTGCTCCGTGGGGTTCGGGCATCGTGACCCCAAGAACGGGCATATTGTTGCAGAACCGGGGAACGGGTTTCGTTACCGATCCGGATCATCCCAACTGCATCGGCCCCGGCAAGCGCCCGTTCCATACCATCATTCCCGGGATGGTGAGGCGGGACGGGCACATCGAGATGCCGTTCGGCGTCATGGGCGCCGCCTACCAGCCGATGGGACATGTGCAGGTACTTCTCAACATGTTCGATTTCGGCATGGATCCGCAGGAGGCACTGGATTGTCCGCGCCTGTTCCACGCGCCGACCATCCTGCCGTCCGCCGGCAACGGCGCCTTCCTTGGAGTCGAGGCGGGCATGCCGGAGGAAACGGTCAGGGCGTTGGCGGACAAGGGCTATACCATCGCCCGCGTCGAAGACCCGCTGGGCGGAGGGCAGATCATTTCCATCGACCGGAAAACCGGGGCTCTGGTCGGTGGATCCGACCCTCGCAAGGATGGCATGGCACTCGGTTACTGATCCTCAGACCAGAAGATCGGAGTGCGAACCTACCTCATCGCCAAGGCGCGCCGCCCGGGCATAGGCCGCGATCGCCACATGGGGAATACGTCGTGCGAGCCTGCGTGGCGAAAGACCTGGAAGCCTGTCTCCCAGCAGCTGAGCTACGAGCGGACTGGCCGGGGCACGCGTGCGCTCAGGTGTCCGCTGGGCACCCCCTCTGGCGAGTGACACGAGGGCCCGTCCTGCCGGCAGGGTCCCGGGGCGACTGTATCGATTCGAACCAGCCATGCCCCGGCGGCGCAAGAATCCTGCCGTTGTTCACCTCGCGTTAACTTGTGGCCGCGCGGTACCGGGACCGCAGTCGGGTCAGGGTAAACAGCGCGCCATCCAGAACCCTAAACGAGCCGTTTCGCCCTTTATTAAGATTTCATCGCTAGCGTCGCCCGCCGGGATGGCAGGACACAAGAAAACAGGCGAGGCGTGAGCGGTGGATGAGGAATCCGTTGCGAAGAGGGCGATGAGGATCGGTGCGGCGCGGGCGACCGCCCCGGCAACGGTTGATGGCGCTGCCCCGTACGCGGCGGAGGCAGCTGAACAGTGGCCGTCTGGCCGGTCGAGCAGCGCAACTTGCCTGGGAACGGTACCAGATCCTGCGGCATCCGTGACCGACCCGGCACACGGCGCCCGTTTGTCATTGTGCAGCCACGACGCGGGCGCGGTGAACACGCATGCGGGCGGCGCGGCCGGCGACACGATTGCGGCGCCCTCGGCAGCGCAAGGTTCCGCGGGTGATGGCGCCCTCGACCGACTCAAGCGTGCTGCCGTCGCGACTGCTGTCGCCGCCTACGAATGGACCATTGCCGACGACCGACTCGAATGGTCAGGCGATGTTGTCGGCGCACTGAAGGTGGCGGGGCCCGAGGCGGTTTCCACCGGACGCCGTTTTGCAGCACTGCTCGATACCGAAAACCTGACCAATCGCTACGAGACAGTCCTCAATTCGACCGCCGTCGACGACGGGGACGGCGTTGCCTTCGAGATCGAGTATCGCCTGTTCCCGAACGGACCCGGGATCGGTCGTGGTCACTGGATCGAGGATCGTGGCAAGTGGTTTGCCGGTCCCGACGGGCGCCCGGAACGTGCCATCGGCATGGTGCGGATTGTCGATGAACGGCACGAGCGCGACCAGAAGCTCGCGTACCTCAGTTGCTACGATCCGCTGACCGGCATGATGAACCGCGCCCGACTTACCGAGGCGCTCGAGGATGCCGTTGCCACTGCAGAGCGGCACGGTACGGCCTGCTGTTTCCTGCTGGCCGCCGTGGACAACCTGGCAATGGTCAATGACGCCTATGGCTTCGACGTTGCCGACCAGGTGATCGCAGCGGTGAGCCAGCGCCTTCGAAGGGCGATGCGCACGGGAGATTCGATCGGCCGCTACGCGGGCAACAAGTTCGGCATGATCCTGGGCAACTGCAGCGAACAGGACCTGCGGATCGCAGCCGACAGGCTGTTACGGGTGGTGCGCGAGACGGTGATCGAAACGGCCGCCGGGCCGGTGTCCGCGACGATCTCCATGGGCGGAGTGGCGATACCTCGCCACGCGAGATATGCCGCCGCAGCCATGGTCGGCGCCGAGGAAGCGCTCGATCAGGCCAAGGCAAAGCATCGTGACGCGTTCATCGCATACGAGCACTCCCAACGGCGCGAATCGATCCGGAAACGCAACATCATGTTCGCGGACGAGATCGTTTCCGCGCTCAACAGCCGGCGTTTCGCGCTCGCCTACCAGCCGATTGTCAGGGCGTCCGACGGCGAGCCGGTGCTGTACGAATGCCTGCTGAGGATGATCAAGCCTGACAACGAGGTAATTGCCGCCAGCCACTTCATTCCGGTGGCGGAGCAACTGGGACTGGTGCGGCTGGTGGACCACCGGGTGCTCGAACTCGCGGTGGCCGTGTTGCAGGAGGTTCCGTGGCTGCGGTTGTCGCTGAACGTGTCGGCAGTGACTGCAACCGACCCCGACTGGTTCTCCAAGCTTGCAGCGTTCATGAAGTTGCACCGTGAGGCCGCCGGCCGATTGACCGTGGAGATAACCGAAACCGCGGCCCTGCTGGACCTCGAGGAGTCATGCCGGTTCATCGGCCGGTTGCGCGAACTTGGCTGCCGCATTGCCATCGACGACTTCGGCGCCGGCTACACGTCGTTCCGCAACCTGAAATCGCTTGGCGTCGACATGGTGAAGCTCGACGGAACGTTCTGCGAGCAGCTGGCGCAGAACCCGGACAACCAGGTCTTCGTCCGGGCGATGCTGGACCTGGCCAGAGCCTTCGGCGTCGAGACCGTCGCCGAGTGGGTGCAGGACGAGGAGGACGCAAGGCTCCTCCGGCAGTGGGGTATCGACTATCTGCAGGGTTACCTGTTCGGCACCGCATCGCTCGACAAGCCGTGGATGACAGGCTTCGCGGAACGGGCCTGAGCGGCAGCCGTAATACTTCCCGGGGCCGGCGCGTGCCAGGTCACGACTTCTTTGCCAACTCGTCCAGCTGCTTCTGCATGCGCTCGAGCTGCTCGCGCAGCGCCTTCAGGTCATCGGTCGTGGGAGTCTCCGGGGCGGTTGCCGTCGCCTGATCGGCGTTTTCGTGTTCCCCGGCACCGCTGCCCTCGTCCCGCCGTTCATCCCGTGAGGAGGGATCGCCGAACGGCATCCACATCCCCAACGCCTTTTCGAACATTGCCAGATTCTGCTTGGCCTGGTTTTCCATGGCGCGGAACGGATCGCCGCCAAACGCATCGGCAAACTGCCGGCGCAGCTTTTCCTGTTCTCGCGTCAGCGTTTCAATGCTGTGCTCCAGGTAGCTCGGCACGAGCGCCTGCATGCTGTCGCCATAGAACCGGATGAGCTGACGCAGGAACCGGATCGGCAGCAGGCTCTGACCCTTGCTCTCTTCTTCGAAGATGATCTGGGTCAGGACGGAACGGGTAATGTCATCCCCGGTCTTGGCGTCGTAGACAACGAATTCAATCCCCTCCTTTACCATGTCGGCAAGATCATCGAGGGTGACGTAAGTACTGGTCGAGGTATTATACAGTCGCCGGTTTGCGTACTTCTTGATGGTGACGATGTCAGGAGGGATTTCTGATCTCTCGGTCACGTCGGCTTCCTTGCACCACGCGAGGTCCCCGGGCCGTTCCCGGGAGCATCGGGGTCGTGATTTTGCGCGTGCGAGAGAGCAAGTGCAAGTGCCGACCGACAAGCTTTCGCCGACGCGTGATTTCGCATTTTTGTGTGCAATGCACAATTGTTCGCAATTGCACAATCCGCGGCCAGCGATTACGTTGTGCAGTGCATCGCCCGAACGGCATCCGGTGCTTGAGGGCTTCCGTTACAGGAGGTGATCATGACGGACAGGAACGACATCGTCATCGTATCAGCAGCCCGCACACCGGTAGGTTCGTTCAACGGCTCGTTGTCCTCGCTGCCGGCGCATCATCTCGGCAAGGTTGCACTCGGTGCGGCGATGGAGCGGGCAGGCCTCGAGGCGAAAGAGGTCGACGAAGTCATCCTCGGCCAGATCTTGACAGCAGGTCAGGGTCAGAACCCTGCACGCCAGGCCTCCGTCAATGCAGGCATTCCGGTCGAGACCCCAGCATGGGGCGTCAATCAGCTGTGCGGATCAGGTTTGCGCGCCGTAGCCCTCGGTCTGCAGCAGATCAGCAGCGGCGATGCCAACGTGGTGGCCGCCGGCGGCCAGGAATCTATGAGCCAGGCGCCGCACTGCGCCCACCTTCGCAACGGTGTGAAGATGGGCGGGTATGAGATGGTCGACACCATGATCAAGGACGGCCTGTGGGACGCCTTCAACGGCTACCACATGGGCAACACGGCAGAGAACGTTGCGCGCCAGTGGCAGATTACCCGCGAGATGCAGGACCAGTTCGCCGTCCGTTCCCAGAACCGTGCCGAAGCTGCGCAGAAGGCGGGCCGGTTCGACGAGGAGATCGTGCCCGTCACCGTCAGTTCCCGGCAGGGTGAGGTTGTCGTCGACAAGGACGAGTACATCCGGCATGGGGTAACCTTGGAAACGGTGACCCGCCTGAAGCCCGTCTTCGACAAGGAAGGCACCGTGACCGCCGGCAACGCCTCGGGTATCAATGACGGTGCGGCGGCGGTCATCCTGATGACGGCGGCCGAAGCGGAACGCCGCGGGCTCGAACCCCTTGCGCGGATTGTTTCGTGGGCCCATGCCGGCGTTGATCCCGCCATCATGGGTACAGGCCCGATTCCTGCGTCCCGAAAAGCGCTGCAGAAGGCAGGGTGGAAGGTCGAGGACCTCGACCTCGTGGAGGCCAATGAGGCGTTCGCGGCACAGGCATGCGCGGTCAACAAGGACATGGGCTGGGATCCGGAGAAGGTGAACGTCAATGGCGGTGCGATTGCCATCGGCCATCCGGTCGGCGCCTCCGGCGCACGCGTGCTCGTGACGCTGCTGTACGAAATGAAGCGGCGCGATGCCAAAAAAGGTCTTGCGACGCTGTGTATTGGTGGTGGAATGGGTATCGCGATGTGCGTCGCGCGCGACTGATGCGATGCTGACGGGATCCGGCCGGTTTCCATGATGCCCGCACCAGACGGGCCGGGGATCCCGGCAGTCGAGGGAGGGCGAAGCTGTGGCACGGGTGGCACTTGTTACCGGCGGGACGCGCGGGATCGGCGCCGCCATCTCTGAAGCATTGCAGAATGCCGGATACAAGGTGGCTGCCACCTATGCCGGCAACGACGCTGCGGCCGAGCAGTTCAGGCAGGCCACCGGCATCCCCGTCTACAAGTGGGACGTCGCTGACTTCGAGGCGTGTGCAGAGGGTGTCGCCCGGGTGCAGCGCGAGGTCGGGGCGGTCGATATCCTGGTCAACAATGCCGGCATCACGCGCGACGCCGTCTTGCACCGGATGAGCTTCGACCAATGGTCCGCGGTCATCAGGACCAACGTCGACTCCCTGTTCAACATGACGCGTCAGGTGATCGAAGGAATGCGGGAGCGCGGTTTCGGGCGCATCATCTCGATTTCGTCGATCAACGGCGAGAAGGGACAGATGGGCCAGGTCAACTACTCGACCGCCAAGGCGGCGGTAATGGGGTTCACCAAGGCACTGGCGCTTGAAGGCGCGCGGCGCGGCATCACTGCCAACGTCATTGCGCCCGGATACATCGCCACCGACATGGTGGCGGCCGTCCCGCCCGAGGTGATCGAGAAATCCATCCTGCCGCACATTCCGGTGGGCCGGCTGGGGGAGGCTGCAGAGATCGCGCGCTGTGTCGTGTTCCTTGCCTCCGACGACGCGGGGTTCATCACCGGCGCCACGCTGGACGTCAACGGCGGACACTATATGCGCTGAATATGCGCTGAATATGCGCTGACGGCGGCAGCCGGCAGCGCACCGGCGACTCCCGCCGACCGTTGCCGCTGCGGCTTACCGCACTTTCTTCTGGCCGGAACCTTTCCGCGCAAATCGACTTTCGTTCAAGAATGGAACGTCTGACGGAGTGCGCAGGAGCAACCGGCGAATGTCGGATTTGACGGAGCATGTCGACGTGGCGGCAAACGCGCGCGGCGGGACAACGACCCCGACGGGTGCGGGAGTGAGCCGGCGGACCTTCCTGGGTCGCGCCGGCTTTGTCGTCTTTGCCGGATCTGTTGCTGCGTCGGTTCCGGATGCGGCGTCCGGAAGCTCTGCGAGCGAGGCCTGTCCACCAAGACCGGAATACCGCGAAAGCGGTCACGTACGCACCTACTACAGGCTCGCCCGCTACTGAACGGTAGCGGCGTGCGCGTCGCCGCCCGGCCGCCATAGTTCGATGTGAGGAGCGGCATGCTGAGGAAACGACGTGGTGGTGATCCTGTCGCAGGAGGCAGGCTTCGCGTTCCAGTCGATGGCACCGGATCGATGGATCGCCGGACCTTCCTCAAGCGATCCGGACTTGCTGTCGCCGCGGCGGGCACGGTGCTCGGATGCGGACCGGGAATGGTTCGGGCAGCGCCCAGACAGCGCGCGATGACAGGCGAAGTCGTGCGCCGCAAGACCATATGTCCGTTCTGCGCCGTCGGCTGTTCAATCTGGGCCGAGGTGGAAAACGGCGTCTGGGTCGGCCAGGAGCCCGTGTTCGAAAGCCCGGTCAACATGGGTACCCACTGCGCCAAAGGGGCCGCGGCACGTGAACTTGCCATTGGCGAGCGCCGCCTGAAGTATCCGACCAAGCTGGAGGGCGGCCAGTGGCGCCGCCTTTCCTGGGAGCAGGCCATCGACGAAATCGGCGATGCTCTCCTCGCCATCCGCGAGGAGGCAGGACCTGAATCCGTCTACTGGCTGGGCTCAGCCAAGTTCTCCAACGAAATGGCCTACCTCTGCCGCAAGTTCGCCGCGTTCTGGGGCACCAACAACGTCGACCACCAGGCGCGGATCTGCCATTCGACCACCGTCTCCGGAGTCGCCAACATGTACGGCTACGGCGCCATGACCAACAGCTTCAATGACATCCACAATTCCAAATCCATATTCCTGCTCGGCGGGAACCCGGCGGAGGCGCACCCGGTCTCGATGCTGCATCTGCTGCATGCCAAGGAGAACGGCGCGAAGTTCATCGTGGTCGACCCCCGGCTGACCAGGACCGCCGTTCACGCGCACGAGTTCGTTCGCATTCGTCCCGGGACTGATGTGGCGTTTCTCTGGGGTGTGCTGTGGCATGTCCTCGAGAATGGTTGGGAGGACAAGGATTACATCGCGTCCCGCGTGTTCGGTTTCGACGAGGTGCGCGAGACGGTGAAGGACTATCCGCCCGACGTGGTGGCCAACATCACCGGTGTCCCGGAAGAGCAGATCGAGAAAGTCGCGCGCATCCTGGCAGAAAACCGGCCCGGCACGCTCATCTGGTGCATGGGTCTGACCCAATCGCACATCGGCTCGAGCAAGACCCGCGCTGCTTCGGTGTTCCAGCTCGCGCTGGGCAATATCGGCAAGTCGGGCGGCGGCGCCAACATCTTCCGCGGCCATGACAATGTCCAGGGCGCAACCGACCTCGGCCTGATGTGCCACTCGCTGCCTGCCTACTACGGCCTTGCCGCGAACGCATGGCATCATTGGGCACGGGTGTGGGACGTCGACTACGAATGGCTCAAGGGGCGGTTCTCCTCCCAGGAGCTGATGGAAAGCCAGGGCATTCCGGTTTCGCGTTGGTTCGACGGGGTTCTCGAGCCGGCGGAGAACCTGGACCAGCCCAACCCGGTACGGGCGATGGTATTCTGGGGTCACGCTCCCAATTCGCAGACGCGAAATCCGGACCTGAGGAAGGGGATCAACAAGCTCGACCTCCTGGTCGTCATCGACCCGGTGGCGACTCTGTCGTCCGTCCTCCACGACCGCCAGGACGGCGTGTACCTGCTGCCTGCAGGATCGACCATGGAGTCCGCGGGTTCCGTCACGAATTCTCAGCGCGCCCTGCAGTGGCGCGAGAAGGTCGTCGAACCGATCTTCGAAGCGAAGAGCGACTACGAGATCACCTACCTGCTGGCAAGCAAGCTCGGATTTGCGGAGGAACTTTTCCGGCACATCGCCGTGGAGGATGGTGTTCCCTCGGCCGAGGATATCACCCGCGAGTTCAACCGTGGCTGCTGGACGATCGGTTATACCGGACAGAGTCCCGAGCGCCTGAAGCTCCATATGGAGCATCAGGACAAGTTTGACACCACCACGTCGATCGGACTGAGCGGTCCTGTAGAAGGCGAGTACTACGGGCTTCCCTGGCCGTGCTGGGGGCCGCCGGAGATGAAGCATCCGGGCACGCCTCTCCTGTACGACCTGAGCAAGCCGGTCGCCGAGGGCGGGCTGCCGTTCCGGGCGCGCTGGGGGGTCGAATACGAGGGCCGAAACCTGCTGGCCGAAGGTACCTACACGGAAGGATCGGAGCTCACCGACGGTTATCCGGAATTCACGTATGCCGTGCTCGAAAAACTCGGCTGGTCGCGAGACCTGAGCTCCCGGGAACAACTGGTGATCGCCGCCGTGGCTGCTGACGCGTACGAGCCGGCAATGCTGTCAATGAGCGATACTGAAGCGAAGGAACGCTTGCGCCAGATCCTCAGGAAGCATGCACCGGACGCGCAGGAAGCTGCCCGGGTCATGCAAGGAACCGACGAGCCAACCGGTACGATACCGCAGACGGGGCAGGCGGGTGAGGCGGCGCGCACCTACATGAGCCTGACCCCCTCGGATGAGGCGCGGGAAGAAGAGGCGGACAGGTCGGCTCCGCAGTCGCAGGACGGCGCCAGTCAAGGTGCCGATACCCCGGCGGGCAACGGCAACGCTCCTGCGCAGCAGTCCTCGTCATCGCGAGATCACCAGCCCGTCCCGCAGGACGAGGGACTCGGCCAGGCAGATTTCGGCGGTCACGGCGAACAGACGGGCGCCTCACCGCAGCCGAACGAGAGCTTCACCGAAAGACTTTTGAAGGTTAACTGGAAGACCGACCTTACCGGCGCCATCCAGCGAGTTGCGATCGCACATGGCTGCGCGCCGTTCGGCAACGGCAAGGCCAGGTGCCTGGTCTGGAACTTTCCAGATGGCGTTCCGGTACACCGAGAGCCGTTGTACACGGTCAGACGCGACCTCATCCCGCAGTACCGCACCTACGACGATCGTCGGGATTATCGCCTGCCGGTGCTCTACTGGTCGATCCAGCAGCAGGATCACTCACAAGACTTTCCGATGATCCTCACCACCGGCCGGCTGGTGGAATACGAGGGCGGCGGCGACGAGACGAGATGCAATATCTGGCTGGCGGAGTTCCAGCAGGAAATGTTCGCCGAAATCAACCCGGCCGATGCCGACGAGCGCGGAATCACGCCCGGTGGGTTGCTGTGGCTCACGACACCCGAGGGTGCGCGGGTCCGGGTCGCCGCCCATGTCACCAATCGGGTGGGCCCCGGCACGGTGTTCATGCCGTTCCACTTCGGCGGCATCTTCCAGGGTGAAGATCTCTCTTCGAAATATCCCGAGGGCACGGTCCCGTACGTTGTCGGCGAGGCTGCCAATACATCGACGACCTACGGCTACGACATCATCACCTTCATGCAGGAATCGAAGGCGACGATCTGCAGGATCGAGCCCGCCTAGGAGGTGATCAGCATGGCACGTATGAAGTTTCTCTGCGACGCCGACCGCTGCATTGAGTGCAATGCCTGCTCGGTGGCGTGCAAGAACGAGCACGAGGTGCCATGGGGAATGGTGCGCCGTCGGGTCGTCACCATCAATGACGGCGAGCCGGATGAGAAGTCGATCACCGTTTCATGCATGCACTGTACCGATGCTCCGTGCATTGCAGTGTGTCCGGTGGACTGCATCTATCAGACCGATATTGGAATCGTCCTGCACGACAAGGACACCTGCATCGGCTGCGGATACTGCTTCTATGCCTGTCCGTTCGGAGCACCTCAGTACCCGCAAGCAACAAACTTCGGCAGTCGTGGAAAAATGGACAAGTGCACCTTCTGCGCTGGCGGACCGGAGGAGAGCGGTTCCGATGCCGAGGTGCAGAAGTACGGCCGCAACCGGATTGCGGAAGGCAAGCTGCCGCTGTGCGCTGAAGTGTGCTCGACGCGCTCGCTCCTCGCCGGTGACGGCGAGATGATCGCCGACATCTATCGCGAACGGGTCTCGCGCCGCGGCTACGGGACGGGCGCGTGGGGTTGGGACACCGCCTACTACGCCCCGGATGCAATCGAGAGCTGAGGAACCGGTACGCCATGTCAGCAGCACGGATTGCAGGAGCAGTTGTTGCCGCGGTGTCGCTGGCGCTTCTCGTGTGGGTGGCCGTGCTTACGTTCGGACCCGCAGAACTGGTCACGCCCGAGACCCGTATCGTGCCAGCGACAGATGCGGGCGGCACCGGCCAGACCTCGGCAATGGACCTGCTGCGCCAGCGCAACGAACAGCAGATGTGGCGCGGCGAAAGACAGACCGACGATAGTCCGGACGCCAGGGATGTCGGCCAGCCGCCGCGGATGGTCCTCGACGAGAGCGCCGGAGTCGACGATCCGCGCGGGATCACCGAAACATGGCTCGGCCAGCGTGACCAGTTCGCCGATATCCTGCCCGAAGGTGGCCGTATCGAGGGATTGACGACCGTACCCTACGCACAAATGAACACCTTCGTTCAACCGGAGGGCAGGCAATGGCGGCGGACCCATAACGACGACGTCCGCTACGGCGGTGGCTGGATTCTGTTCGGCATCGTGCTGGTGCTCGCGCTGTTTCTTGCCGCTCAGGGGCGCATCCCGCTGGTCCACGGGTTCAGCGGCCGCACGATCGAGCGTTTCAACACGCTGGAACGCGCGAATCACTGGATGACCGCAAGTTCCTTCATCGTAATGGGGATAACGGGGCTGATCATACTCTACGGCAAGCCGTTGCTGCTGCCGCTGATCGGCGAAGCAGCATTCGGGGACGTCGCGTGGTGGAGCGCCTGGTTGCACATGGCGCTCGCCATTCCGTTCGTGCTCGGCGTTGCAGTGATGATCGCGCTGTGGCTCGTCGACAACCTGCCGGACAGATACGACTGGCCGTGGATCAGGCAGTTCGGCGGCTTCATGCGCGACAGTGCGGAGCACCCGCCGGCCGGCCGCTTCAACGCCGGCCAGAAACTTGTCTTCTGGTCCGTGGTCGTCGGCGGGCTTGCCCTGGCTGCCACCGGGGTTGCCATGATGTTCCCGTTCTACTGGCTTGGCTATGACGGCATGCAATGGATGCAACTTGCCCACGCCGGCATTGCCCTCCTCATGGTGGCGCTGATATTCGGCCATGTCTACATCGGTACGATCGGAATGGAGGGGGCCTTCGACGCGATGTGGTCTGGTCACGTGGACCGGAACTGGCTCAAGGAGCATCACAGCGTCTGGTACCGGGAGATCGAGAGCGGAACGGCTTCCGCCGCCGACGCCGATCAGCATGCGCCGGGTCAGCAGCCGGCGGAATAGGGAGGGGTCGCGAATGTTGGCGTTCTTCTCGGGACTGGCGGTCGCACTGGTTCTCCTCGCTGGCTCGCTGTTCCTGTTCCAGACTTTCTCCGTGACGGTGGCCGAACGGTCGTCGCCGCATGATTGGGTGCGGATCTCGGACGAGGAACTGAGGACCGCCTATCGGGGACCTGAGTCGGAGGGGGAGGCGTCGCAGGCTTCCGCCGATACGTGAGGCAGAAGGGAGGCGCGGGGGGCGAGCTGCGTCTTCCTCATGACAACCAAACCGGACCGCCAGCAAGCTGCGGTTCGTCGCTGATCGAGCCACTCCGAATCCAATCGAGACTGTCACTGTTGCCGTGCGAAGGAACGGTGCATGATCACGATCAGGCGGGCATCTGCGAAAGCGGGCCCGTGCGTGTGATGGATGGAAGCGGATGCTGAGATCGCTGTTCGGCCGCAGGCTTCTGCCGACGACCGACCTCTACTTCATGCATCATCTGCGCGACCGGGTGGCGCCTGCCCTGGCGTTGCCGCGGACACGCCGGCGATGCCCGGTTCGCGTGTTTGCGCCGAACGTGTTCGTCTGCGGTCGGCGCGCCGTTGTCATCCGTTATGCAAGACCAAAGGACATCATACGGCTGGAAAGGCTGCGGCCTGAGAGGGTATTCTATCTCGTCGACGACAATTTCAAGGAACTCGCAGAGGCACCGGGTCTGCCGGAGGACTACCGGCGACGCCTTCAGGTGTTCGCGCGCGACATGCTGCCCCGCATCGAGGCTCTGGCCGATGTCATTGTCGCGCCGAACCGGTATCTCCTCGCCTCATACCCTCGGCACGAGCATGCGATCCTGGAACCGGGTTATGTCCGTGTGCTGAGCGATGAGGTCCACTGGGAAGCGCCGTCGCACCTGAAGCTGGCATTCCTTGGCACGCGCAGCCATCTGGGCGATCTCGAGCAGATCGCACCGGCTCTAGCGGCAGTCGTCGAAAGAAATCCGAGCGTCACGCTGACGACCTATCTCGGCCCGCACGCACCCCGGGAACTCTCCGGCCGTGACCGCATCTTTCATCATAAGCCGCTGGGATGGGCGACGTTCAAGCGCGACGTGCTCCTCGGCGAATGCTTCCATATCGCGATTGCGCCAATGCGGGCGACTCCGTTCAACCGGGGTCGCTCCTTCAACAAGGTACTCGACCATGCCGCGGTCGGTGCGGCCGGACTGTACAGCGCCGGACCTCCCGTGGCCGACGTTATCGAACACGGCAAGGACGGATTGCTGATCGGCGACGATCCCGACGCATGGCTCGGAGCACTCGAAGGCCTGCTGCATGATCATGCCCGCGCCCGGTCGCTGGCGGCGGAAGGCGCGAACCTGGCTCGCCGTATCGGCGATCCGCTGCGGGTCCGTCGATTCTGGGCGGAACGGTTGGGCTTTCCGCCCTGAGAAGGGCCACTGGGGCCGAGTCGTGGTCCCCGGTCAGCGATGTTCGATGATGATCGAATAGATCAGTGAAGCAATACCGAACAGGATCAGGCACACGATGATCGTCGTTCCGATGATGTAGATACGATCGGGAAATTCCGACGTATCGGCAAGCGTGGGCTGGCTGACGACGACCAGAAACTTCAGCTGGCGTGCGGCCTCGATCCGCGACTGTTCCAGCGCGTTCAAGGTCGATGTGTAGCTGTTCGTATTGAATTCCAGATCGAGCTGAATTCCGCGATAGACCGCATCAAGCATGCTGAGGGCTTCCTGTTGCCCGCCGGCCAAGCGTGTCTTCTCGCTGTCGATCTGCCTCTTGAGGGCTTCAATCTCCGTCTGCAATGCCACGATCTGCGGGGAATTCACCGTCAGGAAGGTGAGCTTGCCCTTCAGCTCGGATTGCTTCTTCGCCAATTCCGATTCCAGCGTGCCGATGGTTGCCAGGATCGTCTGTTGCTCCGATTCCGTGCTGATGATCCTGTGCTTGGTCTGGAACTCGACGAGGGCGTTCTTCGATGCCCGCAGCTTTGCCTCGGCGCGCTCCAGTTCGCCTTCGAAAAAGCGCATCTGCGACCGCGTGATCTTGTCATTGAGGGCGTCGACAAAGACCTCGGCACGTTCAAGGATTGTCTGCAAGACGCGGTTCGCGTAGCCGCGATCGAAGGCCTGGACGGCGAAATGGAGGATCTGGGCTTCGGTGTCGAACTCGACTGTCACGTACTTGAGATAATACGCGTGAAAGTCCTCCAACGACGCATCAGGATCAAGCCGCGAAAGAAAATCGATATCGGGCGACGAATAGTGCTCCTTCAGGGCGAGTTCGTCCTCGAGATATTGCAGCATGTCCTTCGACAGGACGAATTCGCGGACAACAAGAGAGTCCTTGGTCGATCCAGATGAAGGCAGCCCGAGGAGGGACAGGTCTATGGATTGCCCCGACGGCTTTTCTTCGGTGACGATTATTGTAGCCGTACTCTGATAGCGATCGGTCGAGAACAGGGCCTGGTACAGCGTCACCAGTACGACAGGTACCACGAACAGGAGTATGAACAGTGCGGTCCGGGGCCGGATTTCAATGTCCCTGAGCCAGCCGCGGGGGTCGGGACCGGCAAGCGCCGCGCGTTGAGGGACCTGGAGCATCACCGCATTCCCGCGGACTGTCGGCCGCCACCGCGAGATCGGACCGGAAGGCTCTCCCCGGCGGCTCGCCGCTGCCGTTTGCGGTCCTGTCGTTGACGCTCGCCACGAATTACAGCGCGATAGGTGTCCAGTCCCTCGTCAACATCGTCAAAGTAGTACAGCTTGCCTCTTTCCAGCATGATTACCGCGTCGCACTCTTCGCGGACTTCCTGCGTGTTGTGTGTCACCTTGATGAAGTTCGCACTATCGCGCTTTTCGCGGAACAGAGACCGGGCCTTTTCCTTGAAGCTTTCGTCGCCGACCGCCGTAAGTTCGTCAATGATGTAGCAGTCGAAGTCGAAGATCATGCTCGTGGCGAACTTCAGGCGGCTGCGCATACCGGAAGAATACGTATGAACCGGCATTTCGAAGTACTTGCCGAGCTCGGTAAACTCCTCGACGAACCGGAGTTTCTCGGGGATCTCTGCCGGGGGAGTTCCCATGATCCGGCAGACGAACAGGGTGCTCTCGCGCCCGGTCATGGTCTTGCTGATTCCGCCGGCAAGGCCGAGCGGCCATGACATGCGGTAGGTCGTGCTGATGTGGCCCGAATTCGGCAGGTCGACACCCGCCAGGAGACGCATCAGCGTCGACTTTCCGGCACCATTGCGCCCCACGACCGCAACGTTGACGCCGGTGGGAATTTCCAGGCTGGCGTCATGCAGGACGTAATGCAACCCACGCTTGGTGGGGTAGTACTTGTAGACGTTCTGAAGCCGGATCATCCCGCAATCACACGCAAAGCCGCCACCCAGGCCGGCGCGTTGGTTGGCCTTGTGCCCCGGAACGGCGTCTGAAGCCGCAGCCAGCTCCGAGGGTCATCTCGCCACATCAAGGCCCGTTTCATCTGTTGTGGTGAATTTCCGTTGCAAACGCAAGCCTTCTCGCAACGGCGCCGGTCGCGGCCGCAGCGTGAGGACCGGTTGCACGCGGATGTTCCTTGGCGTACCAACGAATCCTCCGGACATGCATGCTGGAGGAATGTGTCGGATTTGCGGAGCCAACCATGAGCGCGTGTCCGCGGTGCTTCGTCATCCTGGGCGTCTACAACCCGATCATCGGGCATCTGGAGCAACAGATCGCCTCGATCCTTGGCCAGACGGTAAAGGATATTGAATTGATCGTGGTCCCCGACGGACCGCAGGAAGAGGCTGAACGGGTGATCGCGGGCTACCGCGATTCGCGCATACGGCTGTGCCGGCAGGACACGCATGTCGGAGTGTATCACAATTTCCAGCGCGGTCTGGAAACGGCGCTGACGTGCAGTGATCAGGAAGTCGACCTCTTTGCCTACTGTGACCAGGACGACATCTGGGTACCGCACAAGTTGCAACGGCAGATCGACGCGCTCGCCGCGTCACAAGCCGTCATGTGCTACTGCGACGCGAAAGTCGTCGACGATGCGGGCACGGTGGTCTACCCGTCGCTGTTTGATGCCGAATGCCGCGTGCGCAACTGCACTGTCTCCGAACTCGTGCTGGAGAACAGCGTCACCGGAATGACGATGCTGTTCGACAAGCGGGTTGCACAAGCGGCCGTGAATTATCCCGCACGTATTGCCCGGCACGTGCACCACGACTGGTGGACCGCGCTTGTGGCGAAGGTGACGGGGCCGGTCGTCTTCATCGATGAACCGCTCGTCGCCTACCGCCAGCACTCCGCGAACGTGATCGGTGCCCAGCCCTGGATGCCTCAGGGTTCCGGCAACAGGAAACGGCCATTCCTGTCGCGTGAGTATCGCGAAATGTGTGTGCGCCACTTCGTGACACGCCGGTTTCTGGTCTCCGAACTGGCACGCTTGGCGGACCAAGGTCGACAGGTGGGGCAATCGACCCCCGTGCTACGCGGATTCACGGCCGGGAGGGGCGGCGCCGCGTTGCTGCTCGCGACCACTGCCGGAATGCTCATCGGTGGCCGTAGACGATGTGCAACGAGCGGGTTCCGGTCGCTCATTGGCAGGCTGGAAATCGCCCGGCGCGTATTTCTGGAACGGGGTCCCTTGCAGTTCCGCAGCCGCTACGACGCCGCGTGCGAGGAACTGCTTGCGCCGAGGCTGGCCAGATGACAACTCGCGCCGCGGCAGCGGTCGCCGTCAGGCAATGGCCTGGATCAGTCAACTGAATTCGGCTCCGGCAACTTGATGACGCATCCCATGCACCGGCGGAGAGTTCCGCTCGACCGTTTCATGCTCAGCGGCCTCGGGTTCGCGGTCGGTCGCGACGCGGCGCCGGTGATCAACGGGGACGAAGGAGCAGTTCTCCATCGCGGCTACCTTGCCACGCCGCAGGCAGTGCCGGCGGGCCCGACCCCGGTGCCGGAGGGGTTCGACTTCATCGTGACCGCGCATGCGTTGCTCGACAGCGTTCCCGACGGCGCGACCTACGACTTCGCGATCCTGGACCATGTGCTGCAGTTCCTGCCCGATCCCGTAAGTTTTCTTGCCCGATTGGAACTTCTGCTTGTGCCGGGCGCGCCGGTGATCGCGATTTGCGACAATGCTGCACCGGCGGCAATCGCCTTTGAAACGCCGGCCTTGCTCGAAGCCTATCTTGAACGACGCTTGACGCCGTCCTTCTCGCAGATGTTCGTTGAGCAGCGCCACAGGGCAGCGATGGCGGTAAGGCGGAACGGGTTGCGCAGGCCACCGGCGCACCGCATGTCACGTCAGGAGTTCGTGCGCGCGTACGATACATCCATGGAGCTGATGACTGCCGGGTGCTGGACGGATCCGGTTCGGTGCTGGGACATTGATCCGGAGATGATCCCTGCAACCGTGGGAGAATTGCGCCGCCTCGGAAAAACCGGGTTCGTGGTTCAGTCCTGCTCAAGACCGGCGCGGCGCGGTGGCGAGTTCTGGATTCACCTCGTCAAGGAAGACGGTTGATGTTCATTTCGGTCCACATCCCGAAGACCGGAGGTACGACGTTCCGCAACTTCCTCGAACAAAGGTATCCGGGGAAAGTCGCCTATGACTACGGAAGCGATAGCGAGCTCACCCATCGGCTGCTGCGCGAGAAGCGCAAGGTGGCAAGCCCGGAGGTTCTCCGGCAGCTGAAGCAGGAGGGTATTCGGGTCGTCCACGGGCACTTCCCTGCCACTCGCTATGCCGAGGCCATTCCGAACCCGGCTGCCTACTGGGTATGGCTGCGTGATCCCGTGGAACGTATGATATCGCACTACTCATTCCTGCGCGAAAATCGTCTCCCCAGCACCCTGGCTGTGAAGATCCGCGAGGGGACGATGACGTTCGAGGAATACCTGGGCCGGCGGAACACGAACAATGTGCTCACCCGCTATACAGAACCGTTCGACATCGAGGACTTCGGGTTCCTCGGACTTGTCGAGCACTACGACCTGAGCCTGTGTGTTGGCGGGTTCACGGACACGATCACCCGGCATCCGAAGCGAAATGTGACGAAAAACAAGGTTCAGCTGGCGGCTGAACTGCTGGAGATGTTCCGACAGAAGAATGCCCGTGACATTGCTCTTTACCGGACGGCGGGCAGATTGTTGGGCTGGCGCGCTCATGCACGTGGTGTGACGCTGGCTGCATGTCAGGCCGCATCGGCGGAATAGCATGGACGACTTCCGCCGATCCCATCGAACGTTACGCAGGCGCTTCCCGGGCCGGCGGATATCGGGTGTTGGTGCCGCAACACATGTTTGCGTCGCACTCGCTGTGATGCTGCAGGCAGCGATCTCGGTGGTCCAGGCGTCGCAGCCAGCAGAACAGCGGCCGGAGCGGATTGTTTCCCTTCATCTTTGCGCGGATCAGTATCTGCTGTCGCTTGCCGATCCCGAGCAAATTGTCGCCCTTGGCCCATACGCCCACAATGCCGATATCTCGTTTCAGGCGGAAAGGGCCCGGCACTGGCCGTCGCTCGAGGCCACTGCAGAGGAAGTGCTGGCATTGAAGCCCGACCTCGTGCTCGCGGCGGCATTCACAAATCCGTCAACTCTGGAGGCGTTACGGCGGCTGGGGCATCGGGTGATGCGGTTGCAGCATGTGCAGACCATCAAAGACCAGCGACGCCAGATCATGGAAGTTGCAGCAGCGATCGGGCATCCCGAGCGTGGCAGTGTGCTGGCTGAGGAAATTTCCCGTGCTTTCGACACGCTCGGCAGAGAGTCCCGCGCTGCCGGCAACCGGGTACTCTATTATCATCGGCGTGGGTACGTGAGCGGTCCGGACAATCTCGCCGGCGAACTGCTGTCGCAGGCCGGGTTCGTGAACGCGGCTTCCGATATCGGTATTGACGATACCGGCCAGGCCAGCCTCGAGACGGTTATCGTGGCGCGCCCGGATTACCTCGTGCTGACGCATCGACATTCGCGCGCACTTGATCAGGGCTCGAGCCTCGTCAACCATCCGGCGCTCCGCCGACTTCTGGGAGAAGACAGGCGGATCTATCTTCCGATGCCGCTCGTGGTCTGTCCGGGCGCCCCGTTTCTGGAGGCCATCCGGGTGCTTCGGAGCGAACTCGTTCGACTGAACCTTGCCGCCTCCGACGTCCCTCGACACTGATCGGACGCGACGGGTTCGGGTCGGAAGCCTTTCTGTCGGTTGCGGCGCTGGGGCGCAGTGGCCTTGCGGTCGTTCATCCGCTAGCTGGGGTCCATGGGATTGGAAGTTTCCTATATCGGTGCGCTTCTGGCGGGGCTGCTGAGCTTTCTGTCGCCCTGCGTGTTGCCACTCGTGCCGCCATACCTGTGCTACCTCGCCGGCACCACCCTCGACGAGGTTGCCGGCGACCACACTCCGAACCCTGACGTGGCGTTCCGAGTTTTCATCACCGCAGTCCTGTTCGTGCTCGGTTTCACGACCGTCTTCGTGTCGCTCGGTGCCAGCGCCTCGCTGATCGGCCGTGTCCTGGCCGAGTATCTGCCGATACTCGCGAAGCTGGCGGGCGTCATCATCATCTTGATGGGCGCTCACTTCATGGGACTGCTACGGATCGGTTTCCTGAACCGGGAGGTGCGCTATCACCACGACGCACGACCGGCAGGCCTGCTCGGGGCCTATGTCATCGGGCTTGCGTTCGCGTTCGGCTGGACACCCTGCATCGGGCCGGTTCTGGCGACGATACTCGCCATTGCGGCTGTGGAGGACCGGGTTGCGTACGGAGCGACACTGCTGGCGGTCTACTCGCTCGGTATCGGCCTGCCGTTCATGGTGGCAGCGCTTGGTGTCGGACCTTTCCTGCGCTTCATGAAACGTTTTCGCGCCTGGATGCCCGCAGTCGAACGGACCATGGGGGCACTGCTGGTGGTCACGGGGATTCTCTTCTTGACCGGCGCATTGAGCGAATTCTCCTACTGGCTGATCGAACTGTTTCCGGGGCTTGCCACGATCGGCTGAGCCAGCAGGCGGTGCATCCTGACGAGGCCGAAGACGACCAGCACGACGGCCGCGACCGCCAGCACGCCTGCAATCCGGTTGTCGGAGAGGAGAAGGACGGTGACTGCCAGCGGTACCAGCGTGAACCGGAACGCGGCATCGACGAGGCGGTTGGCCGCGACGCGTCCCTGGAATGCAAGGCTCAGGGTCAGCGTTCCGACAAGTATGAGCGCGAAATCGGGCACCTGGTTCCAGCCCGGTTCCAGCACAAAGTCCGGCCGGGCAAAAATGGTGACCATCATCACCATCAAGGGCATGCACATGACGAGGGCATGCATCATCGTTGCCACGAATGGCGCATCCGCAATCCGCGACGTTACCGCCGCGGTGACGGAGGTGGGCGGCGACAATTCGCCGAAAACGGCAACGAAGAAGGCGAAGAAGTGCACCACCCAGGGTTCGATCCCGGCGCGGATCATGAACGGTGCGATGACCACGGCGGTGATTATGTAGGTCGGTGCGACCGGCAGACCCATGCCGACGAGGTATCCGAAACCGAAGGCGACTAGGACCATCAGCGCGAGATTGACCTGTGCGCCTTCCATCAACAGGACACCGACCTTGGTCGGGACGCCGGTAATCGTGAACGTCGCGGTGAGGATACCCAGCGTCGCCAGCAGGATCGTGAGTTCCGCCGTGATGGTGGCAAAGGACTCGACGAGTCTCAGGAACGGCCGGATCAGTTCGCCAAACGATCCGGCCTTGATCAGCCATGACCGGAACAGGAACACGGCCCCAAGAACGACCGTCAGGATCACGAACACGTTCTGGGCCGAAGTCATGGCGGGACGCCGCTCCACGCCCATGAAATACATCAATCCGCCTACCGCGAGGAAATAGGCAAGGATGTTGCCCTTATCCATGAAGGTGAGTGGCGCGACTTCGGGCACAACGGCGCGGTGATGGTAGCGCATACCCACGAGATAGACGGAAAAGGCCACGCCGAAGAAATATACGAATGCCGGGGCAAATCCGCGAGCGACGATCTCGAAGTAGCTCTGCTGGAGATAGTCGGCCATAAGGAAGGCGGCGATACCCATCAGCGGAGGCATGAGCTGACTGCCGAGGGACGAGGCGGTCTCGACCGCTGCCGCTGTCACGCGCGGGAAGCCGGCTCGGATGAGAACCGGGATCGTGGCCGCACCCGTCGTCGCCGCGTTTGCGGCTCCGGAGCCGCTTACCGCACCGACAGCGAATGAGCCGATGACGGCGGTTTGCGGAAGCAGTTGCGGAAGACGTATGGCAATGCGCGATGAACCGAGCAGGATCGAATCGATGCAGCCAAAGGCCCGTAGTGCCGCCAGAACCAGGATGAAGGATCCGATGAGCGTGAGTGCCAACTGCGAAAGAC
The DNA here is from genome assembly GCA_964608275.1 of uncultured Hyphomicrobiales bacterium. GTDB lineage: Bacteria > Pseudomonadota > Alphaproteobacteria > Rhizobiales > CAZSNL01 > CAZSNL01. Next base: position 23,131 of record CAZSNL010000004.1, read on the forward strand.
GTTCGAAAATCCCGGTGGAAATTTCGACGCTGACCGCGCTTACCAGGCGGGTCCATGGCATGCCGCTGTGGTGGAACGTTCCCGGCACCACGTGGCCGTAAACCGTGTAGAGAATAAGTGCGACGTTGACGACAAACAGCACGAAGTATCGCCGACGGGTGTATTCCAGCACGAGGGCGGCCATGATGCCGCCGACGGTCAGGTCGTGAAGGTTCCACATCGCCAGCCGGTAGATCCGGATCTGGTCGAAGTTGGTCACCAGATACCACACCGCATACAGGCTGAATGCGACGTACGCGGCAGCAATGACGAACGGAACGATCAGGCCGAGTCGGGGATAGAGTTCGCCTCTGCGAAGATCGTTGAGCACCACGATGCATAGGGTCATCGGAACGCCGATGACTGCCAGGAGCGTCGGCCCTCCGGCGCCGGTCACGTAATAGCGACAAAGATAGGCGAAGAACCCGATCGCCATTGTGTAGAAGGCGACGTCGGCGATACGCCCCAGGCGCTGCTCGCGGGGGGTCTCTCGCTTCTGCGCGGGCAGGTCTTCGACGGGAATTTCAGCCATGACATGGCCCCCTGCAGCATCGCGGTGGCTCGGGGCCGGGCAGGGGTTGGGGAGGCGAGACGGTGGGCCAATGGCCCTCATCCGCCACACCAACCCCCGTTGGTCCGACGTGCCTGCGACGGGTCATCGTTGTGGCGAGGAGTGGAGGCCCCATTCGCCGTTTGATGATTGTCTATTCGGCGATCCGTTCGTTCCACGCCTCGTCCCAGGCGTCGCGTTCGCGCAAATACTGGGCAAGGCCGGGATGGATGCGTGCAGCGTCGCCGGTCGACTGGATGCCGCGGCGCTGGAGGTCGACCATGTCGTCACGAACCTGAACGAAGCCTGCGTCGGACTCGTGCAGTTCGGCTGCATTCTCCTCGATCACCGTCAGCATGCGGTAGACATCCTCGGCAGGCACATCCAGACCGACATGGAAACCGTAGAAGAACGGGACCAGGACCGCCTCTTCAACCCCGATATCCGTCGCGAAAGCACTGGCGGCCACATGGGCCACCGCCACCCCGGCTTTCTCGAGTGCGGCGATTTCTTCAGCATTGGGGTTGAGTACCGCAACATCCGTCGACAGCATTGCTTCGGTCACCCAGGGGGCCGGACTCGTCTCGCTCGTGGTGTAGACGATGAATGCGTCGATCGTTCCTTCCTGGAGCGCCGGGCCGGCAAGACCGGTGTCGAGTTCGACATATTCGTGTCCGACGTCGACCGCCTGCATTGCGCGTTCAAGTGCGGCTCTGACATCCCACGGGGCAGGTCCGGTGAACACCGGACGACCGGAAAGGCTCTTCCAGCCCTGGTACTCCTTCAGATCCGCCGCTCGGACACCCAGACCGACCTCAAGGGTGAACGCCCAGAATGATTGTACGAGTTCGTTCTGGATCTGGTCGCGGAATCCTTCGAAGCGGCCGCTGTTGCTGGCTACTTCGTGAAACGCGATGTCGGCACCATAAAAGCCATTGAACTGGCCAGTCGCGAAGCCCCGGATGGAAGCTGCCGCGCCCGGTGTTGGCAGTACGGTGACTTCATACCCCTCCAGTTCCCGGTTCAGCACAGTGGCGAGGCTGACGAGAGCACGATGGCCCGAAGAACCCACGGCAGACGTAGCCCAGCGAATCTCGGTTTGCGCCATGCTTGGTCGGGCATCGACAGCGGCGAACAACCCAAGGACAAGGGCCACGGCAATGGTGAATCTCCATGATTGATGCACGATCGTTCCTCCCTGGTATCGATGAACTGCTCGTCGGTGCGAAGGGCACCAATGGGGACTGTAACCCGACCATTGATCGCTACCAAGCATTCCGGGCAATGCCCGCAATGTTCGCCTTTCCGTAGATCAGCCGACCGTGGAGCTATAGGTGCCGCGGCCGATGGCCACCAGCCGCCCCTGGGCGTCGTGCACGTCCACATCAATGACGGCGACAGTGCGCCCCAAGCGTCGCACTTGCGCGGTGGCAAGCAGGCTTTCTCCCGTTGCGGGCCGCAGGTAATCGGTCCTGAGGTTGACGGTAGGAACCGCGCCGCCTAGCGACAGGGCAATTGCGAAGTCGCCTGCAACGTCAATCAGCGACGCGATCGGCCCGCCATGAAACTGCCCGGTATTCGGGAAGCGTTCGAGCTCCGGACGCATTGGCATCCGGATGCTCAGCTTGTCCTCGTCCGGCCACACCTTCTCGCAGGTCATGCCACAGAACACAATGAATGGAGAGCTGTCGAGCAGTGCCTGGATGTCATCCCTGCCAAGCCGCTCCGTCACGACACGGCTCCGGCAGATGGGCGGCGATTGTACCGGCATGGGGCAGGCATGACCGAACAATGCGGATCATTCTCGAGCATGTCCAGAGCGATGGTCATGCGACCTCCCGGCTTGTTCAGCTTCGGAGCCGGGTGGATTCGGTGGCCGCGTGCAGGGCGGCCATGAATGCCTCGATCGCCCGGTTCAGATCATGATCGTTATGAATGGTCGTCACCGGTACTCCGTCAACGGCTATTGTCTTGTCACGGGCGAGCCGTTCCGAGATCACGTCGGGCGTTTCGCGCCCGCGTGCGGCGAGGCGGGCGGCTATCAGCTCGCGTGGCGCGGTGACATGCACGATGTGCATGCGGGGAAAAATGGCGGCGGCGCTGGCGAGAACCGTACGCGAAAGGTTGGCAACGATGGCAGTCCCGTGCTTGAGGTCGTTGCAGATGCTGGCGGGGATCCCATACCGCAGACCGTGCGCCCGCCAGCTCAGCACAAACGCTCCATTCTCTGCCAGCGCATCGAAGCGGTCAGTAGTGACAGCGACATGCCTCTCGCCGCCGGAATAAGCCGGTCGTGTGACGATGCGCCTTGGAAAGGCAAACTGCCGATTTCCGGAAAGACGGATCCGCGCCGCATCGATGAGCGTATCCTTGCCGGCCCCGCTTGGACCAACGACAGCCAGGAAAACGCCTTCCATGTCGGTCGATCCCTCCATTGGTGTACCGCGACGTCGATCCTCGAGTCTTGCCGTAGGCGAGGATCTCGTCCAGCCGGCCCATGCTCGTCGGCTCATCAGTTTTCCAGATTCTTGGGAGATGTCGATAGCGGCGCGGGATGACAGTAGCATCGCGCCTTCTGCCGGATCGATCAGGGAAGCGCGGTGAAGAGCGGCGTGGCCTTCGCGCACATTGCTGCTGTCAGCTCAGACCAGGCTGGAGTGCCGGTCGTCCGGCAGATGACTCTCCGTTCGGTTCAGCATACCAGGCGCCTACGTCGGAGCGAGCGGGGGCGTTGCCCGAGCAGGCTCAGGGCTTTCGCCCTGCCGCCTAGCTTCGGCGGCAAGCCAGCGCTCCCGAAGGATGGTGTAGAGACCGCTCGCCACGACGATCGCAGCGCCTGTAACCGTCCAGGCATCTGGAAAATGGCCGAAGACCACATAGCCGGTGATGGTGGCCCAGACAAGGAGCATGTAGTTGAACGGCTGCAGCGTCGAGGCCGGTGCCGCGGCCAGCGCCTTTATGAGCAGGAAGTGTCCAAGTGAACTGGTAATCGAAAGCGCCACCAGCCATGCCCAATGGGCGGGAGTAGGCCACGTCCAGTAGGCGGGGCCGAGCAGGGTCATCACGGCAGCGCCTACCAGCGCCATGTAGAGAAGCGAGGTCTCTCCATCGTCAGTGCGTATGACGCGGGTAAGCACGAGGTAAACGGCAAACAGGAAGGCGGCGCCAAGAGCAAGCAGCGCGCCCGGCTGCAGGACGGTCAACCCCGGCCGGAGGATCACGAGCACGCCGACGAAGCCCATCCCGACTGCCGCCCAGCGGCGGATGCCGACCGCTTCACCGAGGAACAGCGCGGAGAGGGCCGTTACCATCAGCGGAGTGGTCGCGAGAAGTGCGTGGGCGTCTGCTAGCGGCAGGACGCGCACGGCAACGACGAAGATCGCTATTTCTGCGACGATGATGAGCGAGCGAACGATCTGCAGGATCGGCCGTCGTGAACTCAGGACCATGCGCAGCGGCCGTTGCCGCGTGGCGAGGATCAGCGCGAATACCGAGAACAGGAGATAGCGAATCCATACGATCTGGGGCGCGGAATAGCTCTGCGCCAGGTATTTCGTGACAGCATCCTGGGTGGCGAACACCATCATCGCCAGGATGGCGAGCACGATGCCTCGGGTTACGTGATCGTGGGGTGGATTGGCCATGACCGGGGCCCATAGCTGTTTCGCGGCATGCAGGCAACGCCCGGCCATGCATGGCGCGCATGCCGTCCACACATGGCAGGCATGCGCGCGACTCGATCCGGATCTGCCGCGCTAGCAGCCCTTCAGATCGGGCTCCCACGGAGACAACGGAATGAGAAACAAGCGCGAGAACGTTTTCGGGTTGTGGGCGTTCCGCTACAGCCGCGCCATCACCGTGATCTCGACGTTCGACCCCTCGGCAAGGCCGCCCGTCTCGGTACACGTGCGGGTCGGATAGTGGCCACCGTCAAAGAACTTTCGGTACTCGGCATCCATTTCGCCGATACGCGATATGTCGGTCATGTGCACGTCCACGCGGACGATCCGGTCCATTCCAAGTCCGATACCCTTCAGCGCATCACGGATGGCGGTCATCACCAGTTCCGTCTCGCGCGCAATGTCGCCATGAACTTCGCGGCCGCCAGCCAGGTCACCGGCGACGATCCCGGAGAGAAACGCGTAACGATCATCCATGACGATGTGAGAGAACGGGTACTCCGGAGTGCCGACGCCGGGGATTGACTGTCGGCGGATGGACGAACTGGTCATTCTGCAGCCTCTGAACGGTTGGTGGTCTGGGCGCGGGAGGCGTGCACCTCTTCGAGGGGCATGCCGAATGCGCGTTCCATAAGTGGCACCACCTCGGACGCAAAGCGTTCCAGCGAACGCCGTGCCTTGTGACCGGCGACAGAGCCGATCTGCATGAAGCAGGAAAGATGGGTGGTGCCGAGTTCGCGAATTTCGTCGACGAGCTTTTCGGCAACGTGATGCGGATCGCCGAACACCAGATTGTCACGGAACGTCTCCACCGGCGGCTCGTCGGGAATGGGCGGTGCCTGGATGAAGGGCCCGTCCAACACAGGCTCGCCAGTGCGCATCTGGGTGACAATACGGCCGACTACCCGGCTCCTCTCCGCCAACTCGAGCGCTTCGGCCTTGTCGTCAGTGACGAAGATATACTGCTGTACGGCGAGCGGCATCCGATCGGCTGGAATACCTGCCGCCTCGAACTGGCGCCGCAGATGAGCCACCTGGTCGCGCAGGAGCGAGATGCCGCGCCAGCCACCCGTGATGAACGGGACGTACCCCGAGCGCGCAGTCCGTTCGATCACGGCCGGATCGAGACCGGTGACAAACACCTCGGGCATCGGCTGCTGAACCGCACGGATGGCGATCGGCGACTCCGGAATCTCGAAGTACTTGCCCGTGTAGGCGATGCGGCCTTCCTTGAGCCCCATCTCGATGATGTCCCACGCTTCCATCGAGACGGCCGTTCGCTCGGAAAGATCGCGATGGAAACGGTCGAACTCGTACTTCTGATAGCCCGATCCGATGCCGACGACGGCGCGGCCGCCGGACTGCACGTCGAGAAGGCCGATTTCCTGGACCAGGCGAACCGGGTTGTAGAGCGGCAGCACGAGGACCGCGGTACCAAGCCGGATGCGGCTCGTCAGGCCGGCACAATGCGCGGCCATCATCAATGGCGAGGGGCAGATCGAATAGTTCGAGAAATGGTGCTCGGCAAACCAGGCGACGTCAAACCCCGCCTCGTCGGCGAGGCGAACCATCGACACGGTGTCCTCGACAATCTGGCGTGGAGTCACCGAGCTGTCGATCTGGGTCATCAGGTTGAACAGTCCGAGCTTCATTTCGAATCGCTCCTTGGCGGGCGAAGACGCAGGCTACCTTTAATCAGGCGAAGATGTAGCCGCCACTCACGATGACATTTTCACCGGTCATGTACCGATTGGCGTCGCTCAGCATGAACACGATCCACTCGGCAATGTCGTCGGGCTCGGCATTTCGCGCGAGCGGGGTGTCGGCGGCGAGTTCGGCGAGGAAACCGGCCTTCTTGGCTTTCTCGGTAGCGATACCGGCGGGCGCGACCGAATTCACCAGGATCTGGTCAGGGGCGAATTCCAGCGCGAACGAACGGGTCAGCGATACGACAGCCGCCTTTGTGGCAGCGTAGTGCGCATTCTTCGGATGCGCCTTGAAGGCATCGACCGAGGAGATGTTGACGATTCGGCCACGTACGGAACCGTCGATTTCCTGCGCTCGCATGTGCTCGACGGCGGCAGCCGTCATGTTGTAGGTGCCGCGCACGTTCACCTTCCAGTCATGGTCCCAGTCCTCGTCCGTGATTTCGAGGATCGATCGACGAGGATAGACGCCGGCACAATTGACCAGGCCATGAATGCGACCCAGCTTGGCGACGGCCTGGTCGAAGAGACCGTAGGCAGTCGTCTTGGGCACGATGTCGCCGGCGATCGCATGGATCTCCGCACCGGAGCCGGCAAGTTCGGCCGCACGCTTCTCCAGTGTCTCGCGATCAAGGTCGATGATCGCGAGACGTGCACCGCGTGCCGCGAGCAGCTGGGCTGTGGCCAGACCGAGGCCGCTGGCCCCTCCCGTCAGGACGACGGCCTTGTTCTCTACAGTCATGTCGATGATCAACCGAGATATGCTTCCTTGACCTGCGGATTGGCCAGAAGCTCCTGTGCCGGACCCTCCAGGACAATCTCGCCGGTTTCCATGACGTAGCCGTAGTCAGCTATCCGCAAGGACAGGAAGGCGTTCTGCTCGACCAGCAGAACAGCCACGCCCTGCTTTCGGATTTCGACAATGGTGTCGAAGATGAGCTGCACCATGAGGGGCGCCAGGCCCATGCTTGGCTCGTCCAGCAGGAGCACTCGCGGATTCGACATGAGGGCACGGGCCATGGCGAGCATCTGCTGCTCGCCTCCCGACAGCGTGCCTGCCACCTGCTTGAGCCGCTCCTTGAGCACCGGAAACATTTCGAGCGCACGTTCCTCTGTATCAGCGATCCATTTCTGGTCCTTGTTGAGGAACGCACCAACCCGAAGGTTCTCAGCCACCGTCAGTCGACTGAATATCCGTCGGCCTTCCGGTACGTGGATGAGTCCCTTGGCGACGATCGAATGGGCAGGCAGTTCGGTCAGCGATTCACCATTGTACACGACGTCCCCGCCGGTCGAGGCGATGATGCCCGAGATGGCTCTGAGCATCGTCGTCTTGCCGGCCCCATTCGCTCCTATGAGCGTGACGATCTGATCGTTCTCCAACGCCAGCGAAATGCCGCGCAGGGCCTCGATCTTGCCGTAGTGGACGTGAAGATCCCGTACGTCGAGAAGCGCCATTCGTATTCTACCTGCTACTTGAGCACCGAACTGTCAGTGGTACCGAGATAGGCCTCGATCACCTTCTGGTCGCTCTGCACTTCAGCGGGCGTCCCTTCGGAGATCTTCACCCCGTGATCGAGCACGCTGACGCGGTCGGAGACGCCCATCACGACGCGCATCGAATGCTCTATGAGGAGGATCGTGACGCCGCGTTCATCGCGTACCCGACGCACGAATTCGACCATCTCGGCGCTTTCACGCGGGTTCATGCCCGCCACGGGTTCATCGAGAAGAAGCAACCGGGGGCGGGTGGCGAGCGCGCGCCCGATTTCGAGCCGACGCTGGTCGCCGTAGGACAGGTTTCGCGCGATCGCATCGCCGCGACCCTTCAGCCCGACGAACTCCAGTATGTTGCGGGCCTCTTCCAATGCCCTCGCTTCGTCTTCACGGGTTGCCCGGGTGTTGAAGACTGCTCCAAGCCAGGTCGACTTGAGATGGAGATGCAGTCCCACCAGGATGTTCTCGATGGCCGTGAGGTTCCGGAACAGGCGGATGTTCTGATAGGTGCGGTTGATGCCGGCGGCGGCGACCCGATCCGGCGTGATGCCGTCGATACGATGGCCGGAGAACCAGATCTGACCGTCATCGGGAGGATAGAATTCCATGATGCAGTTGAAGACCGTGGTCTTGCCGGCCCCATTCGGACCGATGATCGAGTGGATCGTGCCTTCCTTGACTTCGAGATCGAGCTTGTCGACGGCAACGAGGCCGCCGAAGCGCTTCGTCATCTGCTCCGTCTTGAGCAATACGGCTCCCGTCATCACCCAGCCCTGCTCTTGAGTGCCTGTTGCTCGGCCATGGTTTCCTGGTCCAGTGCGATCTCGCGTCGCTTGGCTGCCGATGGCCATAGCCCTTCCGGTTTCACTCGCATGACCGCAACAATGGCTAGGCCATAGAACAGGAACCGGAACTCGCCGAACTCGCGCAGCATTTCCGGCAGGCCGATCAGCACCAGCGAGCCGACGGCCACACCGGGAAGGCTGCCCATCCCGCCGACGATGATGAGCGCCAGGATGTTGATGGAGATGATCAGCTGGAAGCTGTGCGGGTAGATGGAACCGAGCATCACCGCGAATATGGATCCGGCAAGGCCGGCAAAGGCGGCACCGAGGGCGTAGGCCAGGAGCTTGACCTGGATGAGGTTGATGCCAAGGGCCTGAGCCACATCCTCGTCATCCCGGATTGCCGTCCACGCGCGACCGAGCCGCGAGTCCTGCAGTCGCCATGCGAAATAGGCGGCGACCAGTGACGCGACGAGTGTCAGATAGAAGAGGGACACCGGCGTATTGAATTCGAAGCCGAACAGTTCGGGTCGCGGGATCTGAAGAATTCCTGCGGCGCCGGCAAGCACGGGAGCTGCGGCATCGGAGAGCACGATCACGCGGGCGATCTCGCCCAGGCCCAGTGTTGCGACAGCCAGGTAGTCGCCCCTCACATTGAGCACCGGTACGCCGAACAATCCCCCGACCGCCGTAGCCGTAAGTACCGCGATGGGCATGGCGATCCAGAACGGCAACTGGGCAAAGGCAAATGGGCTGTCTGCCATGAGCAGTGCCGTCATGTAGGCGCCGACTGCATAGAAGGCGACGAAGCCGAGATCGAGCAGGCCCGCCAGCCCAACCTCGAGATTGAGCCCCATGCCCATCAGCATGAACAGCCCCACCATGAGCAGTACCTGACCGATGAAGTTCCCCGCATAGAGCGGGAACAGCACGGCCGCGATTGCCGCAAGTGCCAGATAGCCCCACCGGATGTTGCGGCGGGTCGTCGGCGGCAGCGTATTCCACTCCGCGCGGGCACGGTCGCGATTGAGCACCCAGAGGAGACTTACGGCGCCGGTAATCACGAAGATGGTAATGGCCCCCTGAAGGTGCATGCCGGTCCAGGTGTAGAGCAGATCATGCAGCCACTTGGTGGCCCAGCTGCTTGCAAGCACTGGCCGGACCAGTTCCTGGAACAGACCGGCCAGACCGGTAGCGATCAAGGCGGCGGACAGTGGCCCGCCGATACGCTCCGGCAACAGCATGAGAAGCACACCGGCGGCGCCGAGCGCCGCTCCAAGGACGATCAGACATGCTATGCCCACCACCGGCGAGGCGAAGGTGAAGGTCAGCATGTCGTACAGCGGCTTGTGCAGCGCAACGAAGATGAAGCGCAGGTTGACCACCGACATTACCGCCGGAATGACCGCAAGCATCGCGGCGGCGATGGTGCCCGCCAGCATGCCCCCCAGAAACGTCCGGGTCACGTCAGGGAAGGCACGGGCGCGGGCCACCATGATGCCGGCCGTGAGAAACAGGATGCCGAGCGTTGCATAGCCAAGGGTGAGATATCCGACGATGATCGGTCGGGCGTTGAACATCGACAGGATGCCCACCATCGCCAGGAACAAGAGGATGAGCCCGATCTGGAAACCCGCCGAGCGGACATAGCCCCAGGACGTGGTCTTCCGGGTATCCACTCTGCTGGAGGCGACGACTTCGAATGCCATGTTTTCTTCTTCTCCCTTGTGGCCGGGCTGGCCTGCGGCGCCGGAACGCCGTCAGGCCCGCTTCTTTGCCAGCGCCTCGCCGATCAACCCCTGCGGCCGGAACACCAGCACCATGACGAGCAGCGTGAAGGCGATCAGATCGCGCATCTGGTAAGGCGCAGGAATGTTCAGGCCATCGAGGAACAGCGGCGGTCCGATCGATTCGATGACGCCGAGGAACAATCCGCCGAACATGGCGCCCGGAATGTTGCCGATCCCGCCGAGAACGGCCGCACTGAACGCCTTGATGCCCGGCAGGAACCCGGTGAAGAAGTAGATCTGCTTGTAGACGAAGCAGTAAAGCACCCCACCGATCCCGGCCATGCATGCGCCGAGGATGAAGGTGAAGATGATGACCTTGTTTGCGTCGATGCCCATCAGGGCGGCGGCGTCCCGATCCTCGGAGACAGCACGCATGGCGGTGCCCATGCGGGTCTTCTGGACGATAAGGTAGAGGAACAGCATCGCGGCAAATGCGGTGCCGATGACGATCGGCTGAACGACAGGCAACGTAACGCCAAGGATGTCGACGGTGCCCTTCATCCATTCCGGATCGGGATAGGAGCGGACGTTCGATCCGAACATGCCGCGGAAACTGTGTTGCAGGACGAACGATGCGCCGATTGCGCAGATCAGCGGCGCGAGGGTCGCCACGTGCCGGAACGGGCGATAGCAGATACGTTCGACGATGAGCGCAATCACGGTGCAAACACCCATCGACAAAGCCATGATCGCCGCCGTCGAAAGGAACGGGTGGGCGTCCATGAAACCCGACCGGTCGAGGCCGCGGGCAAGGAAATAGGCCGAAAAGGCGCCGGTCATGGTGATGTCACCATGGGCGAAGTTGATAAGGCGCAATATTCCGTAGACCATCGTGTAGCCGAGCGCGATGAGCGCGTACACGCCACCGATGGTCAGCCCGAACATGAAGAAATCGAACCAGTGCGAGAGGCTGTAGGTGCCTTTGATCAGGGTAGCAACGGTGCCGACCACCACCAGAATCAGGATCCCCGCGCGCAGAAGCCACAGGATGACATCGACGAGGGTAATACGCTCAAGGCTTGCAAACAGCCTTGCACGCGACGTGGTTGGGACAGGCGCCACGGTTTCTGTCGTCATCTATCAGACTCGTGATTTTGCGGTCGACACTTCGGAGTATCTTCACCGGGTACCGGCTGCCCGGCGAGGGCAACCGATACCCGGTGGAAATTCGGCCAGGGGGCCAACAGAACCCGATTACTTCGTCGGGTAGACCTTCTTCGGATTCACGCCGGTCTCGAACGTCGACGGGTCGCCGTCGGTGAACTCGTAGACCGCGAAATTGAAGGCGCCGCACTGACCATGTTCATTGCAGTTGATCGGGCCGCTGATACCGTCGTAGCCCTTCGTCGAGAACAGCTCGTCCCGCAGGGCCTTGCGGCCGATGTAGGTCGTTCCGTTCTCGTCCTTCTGGGCAACGGCTTCGATGGCGCGTGCGACGATGATCCCGGCGTCGTAGGCCTGCGCGTGGAACGCGTTGATCGGTCCCTCGCCGTACTTGGCTTCATACTTCGAGACGAACTCGGGATACTTCTCGCCCATGACTTCAGGCGAGATGTCGACGTTGGTGAGCCTGAAGCCAACCGCCGCATCGCCGGCCGCTTCGAGCAGACCCGGGGCGAGGACGGCACTGCCACCGATCAGGTGCGTATCCTTCAGATCGGGGATGTCTGGCGCCTGCCGAATGATCTGGGCAGTCGCGGCAACGAAGGTGGGGAAGTACAGGACGCAAGGCTTCTTTGTACCAATTCCTGTAAGCACCGGCCGCATGTCGACGTCGGTGGGGGCAACTGCTTCCTCGGCCACTACCTCACCGCCGAGTTCCCTGAACGAGTTGGCGGCCGCCAGGGCAAGCTGAGACGCGTACGGGCTGCCATCGTGAATGGTGGCCAGCGTCCGGCATTCCAGTTCGTTGTAGAACCAGGCCGCGTCGTTGCGTCCCTGGTCGGCATCGGAATAGATGGTCCGCATGAACCCGAAGTAGTCGGGCTTGCGGTCCGATGCCGTGAGCGCGGGGGCCGTTGTCGAGGTGCCGACGCTGACAATGCCTGCCTTCCACAGGATCGGCGCACCCACCGTTGCGGCGCTCGAGCAGGCGGGCCCGACCACGGCTACGATGTTGGGCAGCGATGCAAGCTTGGCCGCGGCGGTCTGACCACCTTCGGCGTTGCACTGCGAATCCTCGACGATGAACTGGATCGGATGACCGGCGATCTCGTTGCCGACGTCGTCGAATGCGATCTCGACGCCGCGCTGACCGTCGAGGCCGAGGGCGGTATCCGGACCGGAGATCACGAAGTAGCCACCTATGACGATCGGCGCCCCCTGCGGGATCTCCACCACGCCGATTTCATCGGTGACCGGGCCCTTCGTCTCGGCTGCGACAGCCGAGAAGGACGCAGTCAACGCAAACCCGGCGGCTGCGAGTGCAGATACGCCAAGGGACAATTTTTTATTCATGCCAAAGTCACTCCTCCGATTGACTCAACCTGACTGCCGCCCCGCCCCGGCCCCCGACGGGACGGAGTTCGATCATCAAAAGGCAGAGGTTGACCTCCCTGAGGGCCAAGAGTCCGGCTTGATTGGCCAGACACCTCCCTCCCAAGTCGCAGGTTAGTCTGCAAAATTTGCGGTGCCAAGCCAATATTGCACACAAAGTTGAGGGGCAGGACACTTCCGTGAGCCGACTAGAGGATCCCCGGTGTTGGGCCGGCGATTCTTCAAACGAATTGAATGGATGTGAAAGCGACCAGCGATCTGCGCGTACCCTTCAGGCGGGATCGGAAAATTCCGGTCTGGATGAAGCTTGGATACGCGGCTGCGGTGCCGGCGATAGGGGTCGTCTACTGGTATGCTTACGGACCGCAGAACTACCTTTGGCTTTCAGATATCGCCCTCGTCCTCACCGCGCTGGCGGTTATCCTGGGCAATCGGCTGCTGGCCAGCATGCCGGCAGTCGGAGTACTTCCGCTCGAAATCGCATGGGCAGTCGACTTTCTGGCGGGCGGCAACACGACCGGCATGGCGGCCTACATGTTCGATGGCGAGCTCCCGCTCTACCTGAGGGCGCTCTCGGGATTCCACCTCGCGTTGCCGCCGACCCTGATCTACCTGTTGTGGAAGCTCGGCTACGACCGGCGAGCGTTCGCCTTGCAGACTCTGGTCACGTGGGCGGCGCTCGCCGCCGCCTACGCCTGGTCCGATCGAGAAGAAAACATCAACTGGGTCTTCGGGCCCGCCAACGAGCCGCAACAGATCGTGCCGCCGCTCGTCTATCTCGGCCTCGAGATGGTGGTCATTCCCCTGGTCATCATGCTGCCGACCCACTTCGTCCTGATGCGGCTGTTCGGTAGGCAGTCAGGGCAATCCGATCACTGATCAGGCGGTGGGCCGTAGCCGCCGCCGCCGGGGGTCACCATGGTCACGACATCATCGGGCTGCATGTCCATCTTGCGCGTATCCACCACGGGCTTGCCGTTGATCTCGAACCGGCCGGGCGCACCGTCGCCGCCGCCGGCCAGCCCCTCGGCTCGGGTGGCGAGGCGGCTCGGGATCACGTTGAGCACCCAGGGCGCTCCGCTGCGGAGACGAAAGCCGATGCGTTGTCCGTCGCCGCCGCGATATGTTCCCGCACCGCCCGTTCCCAGCGCGAGTTCCTTGCAGGTAAAGACGATGGGATAGGACGCCTCCAGCACCTCGACGGGAACGGCAGCGACACCGGTTGGATAGCAGATCGCCGACAGCCCGTCCTTGGTCGCGCGAGCACCCATCCCCCCCGAATAGTTGAACATCGAACTGGTGAAGGGGCGGCCGCTCGAGTCCTCGCCATTGATCTGAATGGTCCACACCGCTCCCGCCCCCTCCGCAACCACCCGATCCGGCACGACCTGGGCAAGCGCCTTGAGGATCGGGAAGGGCACATACATGCCCACCACGTGGCGGGCGTTCACCGGCGACGGGTATCGCGCGTTGACGATGGACCCTTCGGGCGCGGAAACCTTGATCGGGGCAAGGCTTCCGGCGTTGTTGGGCAAGTCGGGGTTTAGCGTCGAGCGCACCGCAAACGTGGAGTAGGCGTGCGTATATGCCATTACCACGTTGATGCCGCGCCGGCTCGCCCCGGAGGAACCGGCGAAATCGATGTGGATGTCGCCGGCCTTTGAATCGATGGTGACCGTGGTCTTGAGCACGATCAGCTCGCCGCCCGGCACATCGAAGCGCGACTCGCCATGCCATGTCCCGGATGGCAGTTTGCGGATGGCCTCGCGGGTGGCGTTTTCCGAGCGGGTGCAGATCTCGTCCGACAGGGCTTCGATGTCGTCCAGACCGTAACGGTCGCACAGCGCGTTGAGACGCTCCGCGGCTATCATGCCGCTGGAAACCTGCGCCCCGAGGTCACCCAGCAGGGCATCGGGCGTGCGGACGTTCCGGGTCAAGATGTCGAACAGGGTCTTGTTGGGCTTGCCCGCCTCGTACAGCTTCAGGACCGGTATCCACAGGCCTTCCTCATGGATGTCGCGGGCACCGGAGCCGATGCCATATCCGCCGATGTCGGTGTGGTGGATGGTCGAACCGGCATAGGCGATGATCTTGCCGTTGCGAAAGATCGGCGACAGGACCGTCACGTCGAAGAAATGTCCTGCCGACATCCACGGGTCGTTGGTGATCAGCACATCGCCCGGCTGCAGTGCCTCGGCGTCGACGTGCGCCAGCAGGTTGCGGGCGGCGGCGGCGAGCGAGTTGATGTGGCCAGGCGTGCCGGTCACCGCCTGCGCCACCATACGCGCACGGCGGTCGAACAGGGCATTGGCCAGGTCGCCGGCTTCGCGGACGATGGGGCTGAAGGCGATCCGCTGCAGCGCCCGTGCCTGTTCGCTGACAATGCTGATGAGGTTACTCCAGAGGATTTCCAGCTCGACGCTATCCATCAGGCTGCCTCTCCGTTTCGCAGGGCAATGAGGCTCCCGCTTTCGTCGGTGTTGAGCGCCCAGCCGGGCAGGACGAACACCGTGGTTTCACGTTCTTCGACGATGACGGGACCTTCGATCGTCTGACCGGGTGCAAGCGCCCGCCGCTCGTACACCGGAACCTCGACCGGATTTCCGCGCAGGAATACGGAACGTCTCCCGCGCGGAGTTCCGGCGGTCGCGGCGATGGAGCCTGCCGCCCGATCCTTGTCGGGACCACTTGCGGTCACCCGCCAGTTAACGACTTCGATCGGAATTCCGTCGAGCTTCAACCCGTACTGGGCAACGTATTCCTGCTCGAACCGCGCGGCGATCGCAGCGCTGTCGCGGGCGATCCGCGGGTCCTCGTCAAAGGCGATCCGGAGCTCCGACTGCTGTCCGAGGTATCGGATATCTGCGGCGAAGCGGTAGATGATGTCTGCCGGCTCCATGCCTGCTTCGACCAATGCCGCCTTCCCTTCTTCGGTAAGATCGTCCACGGTGGCGGAGACCGCGTCCCAGTCGATCCTGTCGAGCGTCACGACGTGGCTTCTGACGAGTTCGATCCGGGCAGGGGTTACCAGCGTTCCGAAGGCCGACAGCACGCTCGCGAGGGGCGGATAGACGACCATGTTGCTGTCGATCAGTTCTGCCACCATGCACGCATGGACCGGTCCTGCGCCACCGAACGCGAGCATGGGCAGGCCTCGGTAGTCCATGCCCCGGTCGGTCGCGTGGGCCCGCACGGCGGATGCCATCTGTTCACACACGACCTCGAACACGCCCCAGGCGGCCTGTTCCGCGGTGAGGCCGATATTCGAACCGAGCCTCGACAAGGCGGCGCGGGCGCTTTCGGCATCCAGTGTCATGTCACCGCCGAGAAAGCGCGCGGGATCGATGATACCGAGGATCACGTCTGCATCGGTCACGCATGGCTCCGTACCGCCCCGACCGTAACAGACGGGTCCGGGATCCGATCCCGCGCTTTCGGGACCGGTTTTCAGCAGTCCGAGCGCATCGATCCGTGCAATCGAGCCGCCGCCGGCGCCGATCTCGATGAGATCGATCGACGGTACGGTGACGGGCATGCCGCTGCCGGGCTTGAACCGGTAACGACGGTCGACCTCGAACGTGCCGCTGACCAGCGGCTCGAAGTTCTGGATAAGACAGGCCTTCGCCGTGGTGCCGCCCATGTCGAAGGAAAGGAGGTTGGCCATATCGCGTTGACGGGCGAAGTAGCTTGCGACGAGCGCGCCCGCGGCTGGTCCGGACTCGATCATCCGGACCGGGTGGTGGCCGGCTCTTTCGGCGCCGACAACGCCACCATTGGAGAGCATGATCAGCGGTCTCTGGATGAACCCGCGTTCTGCCAACCGTTCTGCAAGAGCCGTCAGGTAAGGCCGGGTAATCGGCTGGGTATACGCATTGATCGCGACGGTCGAGGCGCGGAGATACTCTCGCATCTGCGGGGCCACGTCGCTTGACAACGAGACGTAGATGTCCGGTGCCTCGGCCTCGAACACCCGTCGCACCGCCTGCTCGTTCTCGGAATTACGGTAGGAATTGAGCAGGCACACGGCTACTGACACCACGCCTTCGGCCCGGCAGCGCGAGACGATCTCGCGGACCTCCTCGGGATCGACCCCGCGAGCAATCGTTCCATCCGCGTAAGTCCGCTCGTCGAGCGTGAAGGTGAGCGACCGCGGAACCAGCGGTTCGGCGAATTCGATCTGCGGATCGTACATGTCGTAGCGATGCTCGTCGCGGATATAGAGTATGTCCCGGAACCCGCGGGTCAGGACAAGCGCCGTCCGGGGCCCCTTGCGCTCGATCAGCGCGTTGGTGACCACCGTCGTCGCGTGCACGACCACATCGTCAATCTGGTGCGGTGCCAGCCCCGCCCGGCTCAGTACGGAGTCGACACCGCGAAAGAATCCAATAAGCAGGTCGTCGTGGGTCGTGAGTGTCTTGTCGACGTAACTCCGGCCATCGTCGGACAGGAGCACGGCGTCGGTGAAGGTGCCGCCGATGTCGACGGCCAGGGCGTAGCGGGTCAATGCGGGTACTCCATGCAACCGAGGTTCAGCGACAGCGTGCGTGCCGCCGTCCGCACCGCATCGATCTGGCGCGGTGCGGGCTGCGGCGGGATTGCCTGGATCGGCCCTGCTATGGTGATCGTGGCCTCCAGGCCGGCATTCATGCCGTACACTGGCGCGGAAAGGGCATTTACACCGGGAAGGACCTCTTCCGGCGCCGTTGCCCAGCCGCGTTGGCGCACCTGTTCGATCTCGCGGGCGAGACGATCGGGATCAATGGACGTCTGCGATGTCCATGACTTCAGACGGCGCTGTCGTACCGTCTGCCACAGTTCGTCGGGACCGAATGCAAGCGCCACCTTGCCCTGCGCAGAGCAGTGGAAGTCAAGGAGCGTGCCCGGGCGGGTGATGATCTCGACCGGAGATTCGTAGCGGACAATATCGAGGACCCGCATCCCCTCGGTCTCGATCTGCGACAGGGTCACGGTGTGCGAGGTCTGGTCGCGCAGGCGAAGCATGACGGGTCGGGCTTCGGTCAGGAGCTTGGTGCCGTCGGCAATGGCCTGGCCGAGATGGAACAGTTTGAGCGTCAGGCGATAGCGTTCTGTTTCCGCATCCTGCTGCACGTATCCCATCGACATCAAAGTGCGCAGATAACGGAAGACGCGGGCCTTCGGCAGCCCGAGCGACTGGGAGAGCTCGGTAACCCGATGCGGTTCGCTCGACGCCGCCATGGACTCGATGATGCGGAAAGCCACCTGGGTTGACTGGTTGGTGATCTTGGGTGTTCCAGCCGTCATGCGTCACCTCTCACTGGATGAGTTGCGGCAGGAACAGCGAGACCGCCGGCACGAAGGTGACGAGCATCAGCACGCCGACGCAAATGATGATGAATGGAATGGCGGCCAAAGACACCTGGTCGAGCGGGACACGGCCAATCGAGCCGACGATGAACAGGCACAGCCCAACTGGTGGCGTGATCATGCCGATCATCAGGTTGAGCACCACCATGACACCGAACTGGATCGGATCGAGACCGGACGCCGGAATCAGTTCGCTGAGCACGGGCATTGCCAGGATCAATGCTGCAAGGGGTTCGAGGAAAAAGCCCATGACGAGCAGCAACACATTGAGGAGCAGCAACAGGAGCGTCGGGTCGCTGGTAATGCCGAGGATGGCCCGGGCGAGGGTCTGCGGGATATTCTCGAAACTGAGGATGAACGACGTCATGCTCGCCATTGAGACGATGAGCATGATGCCCGCCGACATGCTCGCCGTTTCGTAGAAGCATTGCCAGATGCGGTGCAGGGTCAGGGTCCTGTAAAGGACAACACCGACGATCAGCGCGTATGCCGCTGCCACCGCGGCAGCCTCGGTTGGCGTGAAGATGCCGCCGCGAATTCCACCAACAATGATCACGGGGAGCATCAGTGCCGGGATTGCCCCCATCACCGCCGAGCGCCGCTCGCTGCGCGGCAGCGGTGGCGGCAGCGGGTGCTGTTCGCGCCTGGCACGCCAAAGCGCGTAGGCGATCAAGGCGCCACACAGCACCATGGCAGGGCCGATGCCAGCAACAAAGAGATCGCCGATCGAGGTGCCGGTGAGCACGCCGTAGATGATGAGGGCAAGCGACGGTGGCACAAGCGGACCGAGCAGTGCCCCCGCCGCGGTGAGCGCTGCGGCATAACGCGCCGTGTAGCCGTCACGGACCATTGCCGGGATCATCACGCCGCCCAGCGCCGCGGCTTCTGCCGTGGCGGCGCCGCTAACTCCGGAGAACATCATGGCTGCAACGACATTGACGGCGGCAAGACCGCCACGGACGCGGCCGACGACGAGCTGGGCGAAACGGACAATCTGCTGGGTCAGGTTTGCGGCATTCATCAAGTTGCCGGCGAGGATGAAGAAGGGGATGGTGAGCAGGACAAACTGATCGATCCCGGCAATCATGCGCTGCGGGAACGCCAGCATGAGATTGAGATTGCCGGAGACCAGGAGGTAGAGCAGCGACGCCAGCCCGAGGCTGAGTGCGACCGGTATGCCGATGGCGAGAAAGACGCCGAAGCCGATCAGGTAGACTGTCACGGGCTGTCTCCTGCTGTTCTCGCGGCGAGCAATTCACGCAGGCAGCGAACTGTCTGGGCCGCCACGTGAACTGCAAGAATGGCCATGCCGATCGGCAGCGCGGCATAGACCCAGAAGACCGTGATCGGGGCGCGGCTCGAAATGCCGAAGAGGTCGTGAAGAATGAAACCGAGAGCGGGAATTGGTTGGCTTCCGCTCAGTTCGGCGTAGCGTAGACCGTAGTATACCAGAAGTCCCAGCAGGCCGAGAATCAGGACGTTTCTGAAGATCAGCAGGATGCGGGCGAGTAGTGCCGGCAGAGAGCGTTCCAGCAGTTCGACGGCGGCGATCTCACCCCTGGCGTAGGCAACGCCGCAGGCAATGAACGAGAGCCAGATGAGAAGATAGCGGCAGAGCTCTTCCGCCCAGATGAGCGAAGAATTGAATCCGTAACGAGCAATCACCTGGAGCAGCATGACGGCAAGCAGGACCGACATCATCGTCGCCAGGACATGCCGCATCGTACTGGCGTAGAGGCGTGAGAGCGCTCTGGCTTCCATCGGAATGATTCCGGTTGCTATCGCTGGTGGTCCGGAAAGTCGTCGCAGCGGATGTGGCGACGCTTGCCGACCGGAACTCGGAACTGCCGCCTGGCAGGAGACGGTTGCCCCTGGCAGTCCGCGTCCCGCACGGAAGCGTCGCACGGATACGGGTAAGTAAATTCAGCCCTTTTCTTTCTCGAAGTCCGGCTCCTGGTAGGCGGTCAGGTGCCGATAGTCGTCACGAACCGGAGCGAAGACATCGAGGTTCAGAGCAGTACCCCCGATTGCCTCGCCGGAGTGGACCACGTCGGGCGGAATGCGCAGCACCTCGCCGGCGCCCACTTCCACGACCTCATCCCCGACGGTGAAGCGTACCCGACCCTCGACAATGAAGGCCAGCTGCTCGAACGGGTGCGAATGCGGCCTGACCTCCATTCCAGGCTCGAGCCAGTTCATCACCATCAGCGCATTGTCACCGCGAAAGCCCGCCCGGCTGACGCCGGGGCGGACCTGCTCGCGGGGCAACTCGGTCCAGCGGTATACCCGTACCTTGTCACCCATCGGTTCACGATCCCTGTCGGGCGAGATCGATGAACTCCCGGATCAGCGGGTCCTTGCCGGCCCATTCCTCGAGGATCGGTTCCATCCGTTCCTTCATCGTCTCGAGGTCCTCGAGCTCGCCGATCGTGACGCCCTGGGACTTCAGGAACTCGGCGGTCTCGTCTTCCTGATTCCTCGCATGCTCGTAGTGCATGCGGATCGTCTCATGGCCCGCCTCGACGATTGCCTGTTGCACGTCCTCGGGCAGGGCGTCGAACTTCGCCTGATTCATGACCACGACACCCGGCCAGAAATAATGGCCGGTGAGGGTCACGTACTTGGCGTTCTGGTAAAGGCTCTCGGTCTGTATCGAGGACAGATTGATTTCCACGGCATCAATGGTGCCGGTCTCAAGCCCCGAATAGACTTCGCCGTAGGCCATGCCTATCGGGTTGGCGCCAACGGCTTCCCAGGTCCTCTTGTGCAGAGGGATCGGTACAATACGCGTCTTCTGGCCACTGAAGTCCTCGATTGTCCGAACCTGCTTGGTCCGGCTGAGGAAATGCCGCAGACCGGCCTCGTAGAAGCCCAGCCCCTTCATGTTCTTCTCGGAAAGACTGTCCAGCATCTTCTGGGCGACTTCCGACGTAAGCAAGTCGGCCATCTGGTCATAAGAGGTCACGAGGAAAGGCAGCTGCAGCGCCGATATGGCCTCGGCTCCGGCGGCAAGCGGGAAAGTGGGCGAAGACACGAGTGCACCATCGATCGTGCCCAGCTGGACGCCCTCAAGGAGCTGCTTGTCGTCGCCAAGTTGACGGTCGCCATGAACCTGGATTTCGACCGCACCACCGGTCTTTTCCGCCACGGCGCGGGCAAACATCTCGAGGCCATCGTGGAAGAGATGCCGCGACGAAGCCGCATGGCCGAATCTCAGCAAGGTATCTGCCGCCATGGCCGGCCAAGCCATCGACAGCACCATCAATGCCACGATTGTTCTCAGGACAGTCATCCGTTCCCTCCTGCTGCTGCCAATTTGTTTCGATATGCGATACACAGTATTAATATCTGAAACCGCAAAGCCCGCAATTGTCAAGCATCAGAACTCCCACACCGCCATGTCGTGCCAGGTGATCATGCATCGATCTCCTCGAGCGAATGGCTTGGCCTGCATTGCCGAAGCCTGACCGGCGCACTGCGACTTCCGTACGGCGGCAGGACTGCTTGCAGTTGCCACACTTCTCAGACCCTCGAAGATCATCCGCTTGGCTTGCCGATGCAAAATTGTGGCGCCATATCAGAAGGCAGGATCGGAATGTCTCCTGGGTCGGCACGACTGACCGAAGGATCGTGACCATGGACTTTCGCACAGGCTCGACCCTTCGGCAGCGAGGAACCGGGCGCGTCCTTGGCTCGTTGCGCGATCGGCTCCGGCGATCGGACCGGAGTGTTCGATGAAGGAGGTGGTGTCGTGGAAACTGAACCCCAGATCGTCTACCAGAACGTGGATCCTTCGCCTTGGCTGACGGAACACATTCGTGAACGGATCGCAAAGCTGGAGCAATTCCACGATCGCATCACGTCCTGCAGGGTGGTCGTGGCGTTGCCGCATCGCAGCGGGCGGAAGGGCAAGCAGTTTCACGTAAGTCTGGACATCGTTGTTCCCGGGGGACAGATCATCGTCAACCGGCAGCCCGGCGACGACGATGCCCACGAGGACGTTCTGGTTGCCGTTCGTGACGCGTTCAATGCGGCCCAGCGTCAGCTCGAGGATCACACGCGGAAGCTCGAGCCCCATCTGACGAAGGATCATCCGAACAAGCGTCGTGGCACGGTCGTCAGGCTGTTTGCGGATCAGGGCTACGGCTTTATCGCGGCAGCAGACGGTCAAGAGTATTTTTTCCGTCGGGAAAGCGCGACCGGCGACGACTGGCAACGGATGGAGGTGGGAACGGAAGTCCGGTTCAATGAAATGCACGGCGAGCAGGGCCCCCACGCGGTGGCCGTCTCGCTCGCCTGACGGGCCTAATCGGAGGCGCCCAACGTTTCCAGATAGGCCATTACCTTCAGAATCTGGTCCTGGTCGATCCGGCGGCCGAACGCCTGCATGGCGCCGGCCGCGCCTCCGTAGATGACTTCGAACATGCCCTTGTCGGTCGCGACCTGGGGATACTTGACGTGGTCATCCACAAGATTGGGGCCTATCCGTCCGGTACCATCCCGAAGATGGCAGGCGGCACAAAGCCGTTCATAGAGCGGCTTGCCCTTAGCGATTGCCTGTTCGTCACCCGAATAGGGGTTCTCGGCGGTACGGTGAAATTCCTCGACGGCAGGCGTGATCTGCTGGTCGGGCCGGAAATTCATGTCGAGAGGCTTGCCATCCAGAGCATGCCGGAAGACGATTTCTGCTCCTTCAGTCGAGGAAGATTCCGCATCCGTTCCGCCCTGTTGCGCGTTGATTGCGGCACCTGCGCAAAGAGCGGCGACAAGTACCAGACTGCCGACCAACTGTTTCATGATGCATCTGCCTGTAACGGCCCCGCGCCGCGACCCGGCGCGGGGCGTCTTCGTGAGTGGACGAGGCGTGAACAGGTAAACGCCTGAAGGTCACTGTTGCGGTTGAACCGTGCGTGCAGTTTCCGCTCCTTCGGGGACCTGGTCAGCCGGTGTGATGCGCCACAGCGCCCCCGGCGGGTTCTGGTCAGGACCCTGATCGGCGAGATAGAAGTTGTTCGCACTCACCGCGTAAACCATTCCATCCTCACCGACATTTCCGGCCGTGAACTGGAGGTCTGTCTGGACGAGTTCCTGGAACTGCCAGGCTGACCCATCCCAGGCGAGGCCGAATACCCGGCCCGAGCACCAGTCGCCGGCCAGATACACGCCGTCCATTCCGCCATACCTCGCGACGCCAAGCCCCTGGACGGAGCACCCCCATCCATCCTCGAGTTCCGGGCCTCCCGGATACGCGGTCTGATGGGGGTACTGAGCCGCCGGAAGAACGCCGAACGGTTCGCAGTTGAGACCCTCCTCGCCAGTCAGCGGGTGACAGTGCGTTCCCATGCGCTTTGCCCACCCGTAGTTTTCACCGCCTCTGCTGTCGGCTGGCTGGAAGTTGATCTCTTCCCAGTGGTTCTGGCCGACGTCCGCAATATAGAGATCGCCGGTTTCGGGATCGAAGTGGATCATGTAGGGATTGCGTACGCCATAAGCCCAGATTTCCGGCAGGGCCCTGACCTTGATCCGTCCGAATTCCTCCTCGGTGATGCCGAAGAGGACCATGAGACGTTCCTTCGAGGCTTCGACAAACGGATTGTCGGGAGGAATGTCGTAAGCCCTGTTGTCGTCGTCCACGTCGACGTCGATCCTGAGCAGCTTGCCCAGGCGCGTGCTGAGGTCCTGACCGGCCTCGAGCGGATCGCCCTCCCAGCCGCCATCTCCGGAGGTGATGTAGAGGTATCCGTCGGGACCAAAAGCGATCGTGCCACCGTTGTGGTTGTAGTACGGTTGCTCGATCCGCATGATCACCTTGGCGGTTTCGTTGGTGCGTTCGGGCGTGAGCGAATCCGGACTCTCGGGATCGACCTGGAACCGCACGATCATGCCGTCGCCATTGAACGGCAACGACGCGTAGTGCACGAAGAAGTAGCCGTTCTCACTGAAGTTGGGGTGAAAGGCGATCGAGTAGAGCCCCTGCTCGACAAACCCGGTCTGCACGTCCGAACCGAGCGGATTGATGTTGGTGAGATCCAGGAATGGTTGCTCCTGGACGTTCCCGTCCTTGTCGACGACGC
Organism: uncultured Hyphomicrobiales bacterium; assembly: GCA_964608275.1. Taxonomy (GTDB): domain Bacteria; phylum Pseudomonadota; class Alphaproteobacteria; order Rhizobiales; family CAZSNL01; genus CAZSNL01. Next base: position 47,094 of record CAZSNL010000004.1, read on the forward strand.
GGACACGGCCGGCGCGTTCGACCACGAACAGTCTGCCGGACCCGTCGCCGGCGGCCGCGACACCCACCGGGTCGGCAAAACCTTCGGCCACCTTCACCAGAGCAATCTGCGGATTGCCGGGGATCGTGCCACCCGGCTCAGCCACCTGATCGTTGCTTTGAGGAACTTCCTGTGCGCTCGCCAAGGAGGTGAACAGCACCAGAGCAGCGGCGCCGCACAAACTCGTACACCACTTCATGTCGTCCTCCCATGTTTGCCGGAATATCCGGGTACGGAACAGTTATATTCGGCGCTCCCGTGGCGCCGAACGAGACAACGATCCGGCGGCTGTCCGGTTCCTGACGCGACCTCTGCCGGAGAAAGCAATCATGGCGACCACCGCAATCATCAACGTCGACAGCATCAGGCCCATGCCTTCGCGTGCCGGCTCGTCGTTCCACCAAACGTCAGTGTGCCACCAACCTGCGGTAGTTGGCCAGAACACGAAGGTCGCAGCAATGAAGGTGATCAGGCTGCCGGCGAGAAGGCTGCGCATGACGGTGCCGTGGAGCCTGTCCGGAGCGACGGTGGCAAGGCCTGCCCATGCTGCCGGTATGCCATACGCAAGCATCCAGAACGGACCGTCGGGATCGTTGTACTGGAGCACTGCAAACAGCAGCATGACTAGGAAGAAGGTGGCCGTGACATAGCGCATGATGCGCTCGATTCCTCTGCCAGACCGGACCGGATGATTGTCTCCGGTCAGCTACAGCATATAGTTGAACCAGCAGGCTCGCAAAATGTTTCACGAGCCGGGGCGTCATTGGAGATGGTTCATGGGTGCCACAGAGGGTTTGCCGACTGACAGTCGGTTCGGCACGACGGTGGAGTGCCAGCGCTTCGCCGTGGAGTACGCGTTCCCGGTGGCCTTCACCGAGCGGATGTTCGACCCGGAGAACCCGATTCTCGCCGAGGCTGTGTCGCGCCTGGAACCGGCCAAGTGCCATCGCTGCATCGTCTTTGTCGATGACGGACTGCTCGCCGCCCGGCCTTCGTTGTCAGGCGAGATCACCGACTACATGGCACGGCACGCCGAGCGGATGAGCCTCGTTGCAGCGCCTATCCCGATCCCCGGCGGCGAACGGGTGAAGGTCGAACTCCATTTCGTCGAACAGATGCAGCGAATGCTGTTCGACCATCACCTCGATCGTCACTCGTTCGTAATTGGTATCGGTGGCGGTGCCCTGCTCGATGCCGTCGGACTGGTGGCGGCCACCACGCACCGTGGGATCCGTCACGTCCGGGTACCGACGACGGTTCTGTCGCAGAACGACTCCGGCGTCGGGGTGAAGAACGGGGTCAACCTGTACGACCAGAAGAACTTCGTCGGTACGTTTGCTCCTCCTTTCGCGGTGGTGAACGACCTCGATCTGCTCGACACGCTGCCGCCACGGGACAAGATCGCGGGCATGGCGGAGGCGGTAAAGGTGGCGCTGATCCGCGACGCGGAGTTCTTCGAGTGGCTGGAGCGTCACGCCGACGATCTCGTGGTTTTCGAGCGCTCTGCCATGAGGCACATGATCCGCCGTTGTGCGGAGTTGCACATGCAACAGATCGCACGCGGCGGCGATCCGTTTGAGACCGGCAATGCGAGACCTCTCGATTTCGGCCACTGGGCCGCGCACCGGCTGGAAGTGTTGACACGCTATCATCTTCGCCATGGCGAGGCGGTCGCAATCGGCATCGCGCTTGATACCCGCTACTCCGTACTTGCCGGTCTCCTCGACCCCGGGGTCGACCTGCGGGTCGTCTGTCTGCTCGAACATCTCGGCTTCAAATGCTGGCATCCGGCTCTCGACCGCAAGACGCCGGACGGACGGCATGCGGTGCTTTCCGGGCTCGAGGAATTTCGCGAACACCTCGGCGGCGAGCTGACACTCACGCTGCTCACGGCGCCGGGCGTGGGTGTCGAGGTCCACGAGATGCGCGAGGAACTGATCGTGCAGGCGCTCGATTGGCTGCGGGCGAGGCACAACAGCTGATGCGCATAGGTGGATGTCCAGTCCAGCACCTCACCTATTGCACCAATATCCATTCGGCAGAGTCCTGGGCCGAAACGCGAGACGCTCTCGCTCGCCATCTGCCAGCAATCAAGGCAGCAGTGTCGCCGAATGCGCCAATGGGTGTAGGCCTCAGGCTTTCAGCCGCTTCCGCGGAAGAGCTCGCCATGCCGAATGCCTTCGGTTCACTGCAGGCACTGCTCGAAGCGACGGAGACCTATGTCTTCACGATAAACGGCTTCCCCTACGGCGCCTTCCACGGGACACGGGTCAAGGAACAGGTCTACGCTCCAGACTGGGCCACGCCCGAGCGGCGGGCCTATACCGGATGCTTGGCCGAACTGCTCGTGAAACTGCTATCGCCCGACTGCAACGGCAGCATCAGCACGGTTCCCGGAACGTTCAAGCCTTGGGCGGACGGACGCATCGGACGCATCGTGGACAACCTGATCGACCAGGCGGTACACCTTGCGCGACTTGCGGAGGAGACCGGCCGGACCGTGACACTGGCGCTCGAACCGGAACCATGTTGCCTGCTTGAGACCATCTCGGAAACGGTTCGGTTTTTCGAAGACCACCTCTACTCGCGTACGGCGGTGGCGGGCTTTGGCAAGCGTACCGGGCTTTCCGGGGCAGTGGCTGAAGAGGCCCTCAGGCGGCATCTCGGTGTGTGTTACGACGTCTGCCATGCGGCAGTCGAATTCGAGGATCCGAGCGAAAGCCTGGATGCTCTGCGGAGTGCCGGTATTGAGGTCAGCAAGCTTCAATTGAGCTCGGCCCTGCGGATCCCGAACGTGAACGAGGATGCCGTCAGGCAGCTCTCGTCATTCGATGAGCCAACCTATCTGCATCAGGTGGTCGAGAGCGGCGTGCAGGGCATGAGGCGCTACCAGGATCTGGCCGACGCGTTGTCGCAGGCAGACAGGGCAACGGGTACGGAATGGCGAGTCCACTTCCACCTGCCGATATTCCTTGCGGAAACGGAAGCATTCTCGACCACGCAATCCTTCCTGCGCGAGGTACTGAGATTGCACCGCCATCGCCCGATCTCACCGCATCTTGAGGTCGAAACCTACACATGGGAGGTCCTGCCGGAGGGATACAAGACCGGCGGGGTATCGGAGGCTATCGCGCGCGAGCTCCAATGGGTCAGGCACGAGCTTTCCCAATGAGACCCGCGGTTGCTCTGCGGCTCGGCCGTGTCTCGAACCTGCCCACGGTTTGGACCAACGTGCTTGCCGGCATGGTCTTGTCCGGCCATGCCGTTGCCGACTGGCGACTGGCTGGCACGCTAGTCGCCGTGTCGCTCGCCTATGTCGGCGGCATGTATCTCAATGACGCCTTCGATGCCGAGGTGGATGCCCTCGAACGTCCGCATCGGCCGATCCCCTCGGGCGAGGCAAGCCGCAACGCGGTATTCGCGATCGGCTTAGCACTGCTCGCAACACACATCCTGTTGCTGGCTGTCGTCGGATACGTTCCAGCTGGCGGCACCGGCAGCCCGCCGGTCCTCGCGGGCCTCGCCCTCGCCGCGGCAATTGTCATCTACGACCGGTGGCACAAGGCCAATCCCCTGAGCACGGTGGTGATGGGACTGTGCCGCGTTCTGGTCTACGTCATAGCGGGCTACAGTGTGGCCGACACGTTGCCCGAGGCCCTGTGGTTCGGCGCTGCGATGTTGCTCTGCCATCTCATCGGTCTCAGCTATGCAGCGAGGCAGGAAACACTGGCGCGCGTGGAGAACCTGTGGCCGCTAGTTTTGCTGGCGGTGCCGCTGATGTACGGAATGTGGCTGGTCTTCACCGACGTCACGGTCCTGCCGTTCTGGGTCGCGCTCGTGGTCGTCGTGGTATACGCGGTGCACATTCTGGTCCGAGGCGCCCGCGGCACCGTGCCGATGGCGGTCGTGACGCTCATTGCGGGCATATCTCTCGTGGATTCCATGCTGATCGCCGCTTCGGGCCATCTGTGGTGGGCGGTAATAGCGGCCGCCGGTTTCGGCCTGACGGTCCTCCTGCAACGCTACGTGCCAGGGACCTGATCGCGGTCCCGGCGTGCCAAACTCCCTTATGTTCTTTCCCGGCTCCGGTTAGACTGCGCCAAACCGAATCCATCCCGGAGACCGACCAATGCGGTGGTGCACTCCCGTTCTCGCACTAGTCTTCCTGCTCTGCACGCCTGACGTACTGCCCGTTGCCGCCCAGGACAACCCGAAGCTCGTGGCGCGGGAACTGGAAAAGATCATCGAAACTGGCGAAGTGGTAATCGGACTGGAGGACGACGACGACCGTCTGGTGCAGGTGTTCACCTTCTATGAGGAGCGGAACTACACGCCGATGTGGGTGCGAGACAGCGGTCCCAAGCACAAGGCGCACGACTTCCTCGATGTGATCAAGAGCAGCGATGGAGATGGACTGGTACCGGAAGACTACCGGGTGAGCGACATCGAGCCACGCATGTCAAGCCGCGATCCGCGTGCACTCGCGGAGCTTGAGATCCTGTTGACGCGCGGCCTGCTCGACTTCGGACGTGACATGAGCGCCGGCCGCGTCGAGCCGAACGAGGTCAACAGCGAGGTGCACGTATTTCCGCAATCGACAGGCGCCCTGAACCTGCTGGAAGGGATCGAGGTTGCCGACGACATTGCTCCGTTCGTTGCGAGCCTGGCACCGCAGACCCCCCGCTACGACCGTCTGAAGGTCAAGCTCGCCGAATTGCGGCAGCAGGCCAAGATGGGTGGCTGGACGATCGTTCCCGATGGCGAAACACTGAAACCGGGAATGCGCGATGCCCGCCTGCCCGCAATCCGGCAGCGACTGATCGAAGGCGGGGATCTGGATCCCGACAGCGAGGTCGGGGATGTGTACGACGGCGTGATCGTCGCCGCGGTGAAGAACTTCCAGTACCGCCACGGACTCGACGAGGACGGGGTGATAGGCCCGGCAACACTGGCGGAAATGAACGTCCCGATCGAGCACAGGATCGAACAGATCCGGCTCAACATGGAGCGGCGGCGCTGGATGGCCGACGATCTCGGCGACCCGCACGTGTTCGTGAACCTCGCGGACCAGTATCTGAAGGTCGTGAAGCTCGAGGGTGATCGCGAACGAACCATCCACACGGCACTGACGGTGGTTGGCAAGCCATACCACCGCACGCCGGTATTCCAGGAAACACTGGAATACCTCGAGTTCAACCCGTACTGGAACGTGCCGCCGTCGATCGCGCGCAACGAATTCCTGCCTGAGCTGAAGCGGGATCCCGGATATCTCAAGCGCCAGAACATTCGCATCTTCGCGGCTTCGGGAGAGGTCGACCCCTACGCCGTCAACTGGAATGCGATTTCCGGCAGCGTCCCCTATTCCATGCGCCAGGACCCCGGGCCATGGAATGCTCTGGGACAGGTAAAGTTCATGTTCCCCAACAAGTTCAACGTGTACATTCACGACACGCCGGCCAAGGGCCTGTTCTCACGTTCGACACGCACCTTCAGCCATGGCTGCATCAGGGTACAGGATCCGCAGGAACTCGCGCGCGTGATCCTCGGCCTCGACGGGATGAGCCGCGAGCAGGTCGATGCCTACTTCGCTTCACCGGAACGCCGCGTGGTCCGTCTGAAGCGCCCCATTCCGGTGCACATCACCTATCTCACCGCATGGGTGAACAAGGACATGAGCGTCCATTTCCGCAAGGATATCTATGGGCGGGACGAACAACTCGCCAAGGCGCTGGCACGCTCGCACCGAATCGTCCGGAATTGAGGGAGTTGGTCTACACGCCGTTCGAACGCTTAATATTCCGGCAGCGCGTCCCGGAGACCGTTCGTTTTCCTAACCGTGGATGCTGATCCATGCCTCAATCTGTGTCTTGAGGGTGTGGAGCATCATTTCGTAATCGCCTGGCCATTCTGAAATTGCCATTGCCCTAACTTCTTCGAGGACATAGCCGGGAACCGCTGGATCGTGAAATTCAAGGAATGCACGGGCCGATTGCATTTGCTGCTCGAAAGTATAGAGCTGCATGTAGTAGTCTGTCGGCCAGTCGGAGGTCGCCTTAGCAAGACAGTTCGTGGTTATTTCGTCGGTGTGATCCCTTGCTGAAAAGCTCGTCAGTCGCAAATAGGCTTCGGATTGCTCCTTAATGACATGAACCTGCATCGAGTAGTCGCCCGGCCATTCCTGCGCCGCTCGAGTCTGAATTTTGCGCTTCACGTCGGCAGGTATCTGCATGATGCACCTCGCGCAAGCGGATGGGTGAGATGCCGCATCTCATGTTGCGAGTGTTACTAAAATCCCTTGGAAAATCAAGCAACGGCGAGCGTTATGATAGAACCCCGGATGCGTTATGATAGAGGTTAAGATGCCAATGTTCCGTGTATCTAACCGATACAACTCAAAAATCCGGAACTTTAACTTGCTTAGCGCCGTCTCCGGTAATGGTCCGTCGCTCCCGATACCGACTAGCCCCCGGTTACCGGAGGGAAGAAGGCGACTTCACGGGCACCGCGGATCGATGCATCGAGACGACTGTGCGTCTGATCGACTGCGGCCCGGATGGTCCTGAGGTCTTCAAACGCGTGCGCGTACTCGGGACCGCGCGCCTTCAGCCAGTCGATCAGGTCGGCAACGGTTTCGGCGTCTTCTGGCGGCGTGATGACTTCCTCGGCCTTGCCTGTCTTCTGGCGAACCCACGCGAAATACAGAACCTTCATTGCCGCTGCTCCAGAAAATAGGCGAAGCTGGCTCGTAGATAATCATATCCGGTGTAGATCGTGAGTAAGGCCGCTGCCCACAGGCCCGTGAGGCCGGTGATGGTGGTGTAGGGCCATACCTGGTCGCCTGCCTCGCCCACCAGCAGGAAACCGATCGCCACGAGCTGAATGGTGGTCTTGTACTTGGCAAGCTGGCTGACGGGTACCGATACCTGCAGTTCCGCCAAAAACTCCCTCAGGCCCGATACCAGAACCTCGCGGCTCAAGATGATGACCGCTGCCCACAGGGTGTAACCGGCGAGCGTTCCGTCGGCCGCCAGCATCAGCAGTGTAGCGGCAACCAGCAGCTTGTCAGCGATGGGATCAAGCATGCGGCCGAGCGATGACTGCTGCGACCACAATCTGGCCAAGTACCCATCGAAGAAGTCGGTGATGCCCGCCGTGATGAAAATGGCGAGAGCAACCCAGCGCGCCGCGTGTCCTTCGAAGTAGAAGCAGGCAACCAGGGCCGGAACGGCACAGATGCGACCGTAGGTAAGGATGTTCGGCAGGCTGGTCAGCACCGCTCGGCGCGTGTTTCCCTCCCGCGTCTTGGACTTCAGCTCCTGATTGGTTGCGTGGCTCACCCCGCGCCCTCGTGAAAATGCTGGTGAATGAGTTGGGCGAGCCTGACGCTGATACCCTCCACGGCGGCAAGATCCTGCACGCTGGCCCTGCTTACGGCCTTGGCAGAACCGAAATGCCGCAGCAATGCGCGTTTGCGGGTCGTTCCTATGCCTGCAATTTCATCGAGCGGAGACACGCCTATGGTCTTTCGCCGCCTCGTCCGGTGGCTGCCGACAGCGAACCGATGCGCCTCGTCGCGCAACCGCTGGACATAATAGAGGACCGGATCGCGGGGCTCCAGCATCATCGGCGGCTTGCCTGGCATGTGGAAGTGTTCGCGGCCGGCATCGCGGTCCGGGCCCTTGGCGACGGCTACGACGGGAATATTGGAAATGCCGAGTTCATCGAGCACCTTGAGTGCGGCGGACAACTGACCTGCGCCCCCATCGATCAGGACCAGATCGGGCCACGGCGACACCGCGCCGGCATCCTGCCCTGCATCCTCGCCGCGTGCCCCTTCCTCCTTGATGAGGCGGGCAAACCGCCGGGTCAGCATTTCGTGCATCATGGCGTAGTCGTCGCCGGAACGGGCCTCGGCCGAACGCATGTTGAACTTGCGGTAGTGACTCTTGAGAAAGCCCTCCGGGCCAGCGACGACCATCGCGCCGACCGGCAGTGCTCCCTGGATGTGGCTGTTGTCATAGACCTCGATCCGTTCCGGCGGGCTGTCGAGGCCGAAGACCTCGGCGACGCCCTCGAGAAGACGCCGTTGCGAAGCCGATTCGGCCATGCGCCGGGCCAGCGCCTCGCGGGCGTTGAGCAGCGCATGCTGGACCAGATCGTGCTTTTCGCCACGACCGGGAACGGCAATGGTAATCTTGCGGCCGGATTTCACCGACAACGCATCCGCGACCAGATCCTGCCCCGGCAAGGGATGGCTCAAGAGGATGAGACGCGGACAGGGCTTGTCGTCGTAGAACTGGGCGAGGAAGGCCTCTAGTACATCGGCCTCGCCATGGCTCCTGTCCGTCCGCGGGAAATACGCACGGTTGCCCCAGTTCTGGCCGGCCCGGAAAAAGAAGACCTGGATGCAGGTCTGACCGCTTTCCTGGGCTATGGCGAACACATCGGCTTCCTGGACGGTCTTCGGATTGATGCCCTGATGGCCAAGGACGTGGCTCAAGGCTGCAAGCCGGTCACGGTAGACCGCTGCCTGCTCGAAATCGAGGGCGGCCGACGCCCGTTCCATCAGTTTCACGAGCTTCTGCCGGACCCGGTCGCTCTTGCCGCCCAGAAAGTCGAGCGCCTCGTTGACCAGCCTGTCATAATCCTCAGGCGAGATCGCGCCGGTGCAAGGGGCACTGCAGCGCTTGATCTGGTAGAGCAGGCATGGCCGCGTCCGGCTCTCGAACACGGCATCGGAACATGAGCGCAGGAGAAACGCCCGCTGTAGCGCGTTGATGGTGCGATCGACCGCACCGGCAGACGCGAACGGGCCGAAATACTCCCCCTTGCGGTTGCGGGCACCACGATGCTTGAGGATCTGCGGCGCGGCATGATCGCGTGCAATCAGGATGTAGGGGAACGACTTGTCGTCGCGGAAGCTGATGTTGTAGCGCGGCTTCAGCTTCTTGATGAGGTTGGCCTCGAGGAGCAGCGCTTCGGCTTCCGATGCCGTGGTGATGAACTCCATGCTCGCCGTCTCGGCGATCATTCGCGCGATTCGGGTCGTGTGGCCAATCAGCCGGGTGTAGCTCTGTACGCGCTTCTTGAGGTTGCGAGCCTTGCCGACGTAGAGCACCTCGCCGTTCGCACCCAGCATGCGGTAGACACCTGGACGGGACGGTGCCGTGCGCGCGTGACGGCGGATCACCTCCGGACCTTGCGAACGCACAGGGCGTTCCTCGGACGGTGCGATACCCGGCCCGTCATTCAATTCGGGAGTTTCGGCACGTTCGGCGATAATTGCTGTCGGCTGCCTTACCATGCCGTCAATATGGCAATTGCCGGCGGCCTAGTCACGGCCCTCGCCGGTCAGTAGCCCTTTGCCGGGTCCTCAGCGCTTGCGCGTACGTTCGATCTCGATGCCCACGCTTGCGCAATCAGGGAAGATGTCCGGCTTCTCGATGCGTACCCGCGCTATCGTGACGCGCGGGTCCTCGAGGCAGGCCGAGGCAATGCGTTCTGCCAGCGTCTCCACCAGGTTCACGTGCCCCTCGGCCGCCAGTACCCGTACCCGCTGGGTAACCTGGTCGTAGCAGACCACGTCGGAGTAGCGATCGGAATGTTCCACCGGGATATCGCGAACCGCCAGGTCCACGTTGATGATGATCCGCTGCGGAACATGCCGCTCGTGCGGGGTGATCCCGATTTCCGTCTGGATCTGCAGATCCCGAATGAAGACGTGGCGAAGCCCTGCCTCTGCGTCGGCAATCCGGGGCAGAGCCTTCGTCTGTTGTGCATTCATGGCTTCCGCCCTTTCTTCACCTTGTCGGTTCAACGTGCTGACCCGCTGGCAGGATGCGGGTATTCGAATTCCATGCCGCGTCCGCCAGCCTAGCGTCTGTACTCTACCCTGCAGCCGACTGCACGAGCATCTGGATAGACGTCGGGCTTGCGCGTGCACACCGTTGCAGAGCGTACCCGAACGTGGCCTTTCAGGATGCCAAGGATGTCGCGGCAGAGCGTTTCCTGAAGATTGTAGCGCCGCTCCGCCACGAGCTTCGAGATCTCCAGCCTGAGGAAATCGTAGTCGACGGCTTCTTCTATGCGATCCTGAGCGTCGTCAAGCGCCATCTCCACTTCCATCTCCACGCTCACCAGCACACGCTGCCGCCGGCCGCGTTCGCTGGCATGAATGCCAATTTCCGCCTCGACCTCGAAATCCTCGAGAAACAGGAAGACGCGGATATTGCTCATCGTGGGCTCTTCTGGTCGGTTCCCGGGGCCGGATCGAGGAACGCCACGTCCCGCGGCAGGCGCCACAGTGACTGGCCGGCGTCGAGCACCAGGATTTCACCGGTCATCTTTTCGTTCTCCAGGAGAAAGCGCACTGCATCGCCGACATCCTCCGGCCGGACGTCGGTCTGCAACGGGTTGATGGCCTTGACGCGTTCGAAGTCGTCGCCCGACTGTTGCCCGCTGGGCAGCACGATGCCGGGAGCCACGCCGCACACGCGTATCCGCGGGGCAAAGTCGAGCGCCGACATTCGTACCATTCCCATGAGCGCGTACTTGGTCAGCGAATACGAAAAGTAATCCGGATTGGGGGCGAACAGGCGGTTGTCGAGTACCGCGACCACGGCACCTCTTTGGCGATCCGAAAGCCTGCTGGCGAACGCACGCAGCAGCAGCGCCTGAGCGCGCTGGTTGACCGCGTAATGCCGGTCGAGCGCCTCTGCCGTTGCCGTCGATGGAGTGTCGTAGGCAAAGTGGGAGGCGCTGAGAACGAGGCCGACAAGGGGAGGGCCGTGCGATCCGGCACGTTCGAGGATCAAGTCCGGTGCCTCGGGATCGGCAAGATCGGACTGAACCAGATCGCCGCCGCCGCCGGTTTCACGAATTGCCGCCAGCGTTTCGCCGGCCTCGGCATGCGAGGTGTTGTAATGCACCCATACGAACCATCCCGCGCGGGCAAGGCATAACGCGATTGCCCGGCCGATCCGTTTTGCCGCACCGGTGACAAGTACAGCCTTATCCAACGTTTCGCGTCCTTGCAGTGGGAGGCCCGGAACCAGGCTCAGGCATCATAGTCGCGCCTGTGTAAGGCGGCATCCGGCAAGATCCGTTCCAAGTCCGGCATCCTTCGCCGCACGCCAGATCCGTTCCGGCGTCAGCGGCATGTCGATGTGGCGAATGTTCAGAGCATTGCAGACAGCGTTCACGACAGCCGGCGGGGCGCCCGTGGCGCCGGCTTCTCCCGCCCCTTTCGTACCGAGAGGGTTTGTCGCGGTCGGCGCGTTCTCGTTGAAGACGACGGGCAGCGGCGGCAGATCGTCGGCCCGCGGGATGGCATAGTCCATGAACGACCCCGTCAGCGGCTGGCCCGACGCCTGATCGTAGACCACCTGTTCGAGAAGCGCCTGGCCAATGCCTTGTGCGATTCCGCCCTGCGCCTGGCCGGCGGCCAACAGAGGATTGACGATCCGCCCAAAGTCGTCGACCACCGTATAGGCAACCAGCACCACCCGGCCCGTGTCGGGATCGACCTCGACTTCCGCGACATGGCATCCGTTGGGAAAGCTGAAGCCTTCCCGCTCGTATCGCGAGCGGGTCGAAAGATCACGCGGCACGGTGTCGGGGAGTTCCGGATCCTGCGCGAGCCTTGCGGCCAGTTCGAGAATGCCGACACTGCGGTTGGTTCCGCAGGCAGTGTACAGGCCGTCGCGGAAATCGATGTCGTCCGGCTCGACGTCGAGGAGATGGGCTACGGCCACGCGGGCCTTGGCGTGCACTTCCCGAGCGGCGCGGACGAGTGCTCCACCGCCGATGTTGAGCGTGCGCGAGCCGCCATGGCCGGCACCGCTCGGCACGTGCCGCGTATCCGACTGCACGAACTCGACGAGTTCCGGGGGGAGGCCGAGATGCTCGTTGACGAGCTGCAGGTACACGGTCTCGTGCCCCTGGCCAGTGGAGTGGGTGCCGGCGATGACGGTGATGGTGCCGTCGTCGTTGAAGCGGATTTCCGCGTGGTCTGCGGGAGGGCCGAGTGTGACCTCGGTGTAGCTCGATATCCCGATGCCGCGCAGCCGCCCGCGCTGTCTCGCTGCCCTTCGCCGCTCCTCGAACCCGGCAGTTGCCGCCGCCTCGGTCGCCATCCGGAAGGTGGTGCCGAAATCGCCACAGTCGACCGTCATGCCGAGGGCCGTCCTGTACGGGAACTCACGGATGAAATTGCGCCGGCGCAGATCGGCCGGATCGAAGCCGAGGTCGCGGGCGGCGACATCGACCAGACGCTCGATCAGGTAGGCCGACTCGGGCCGGCCGGCGCCGCGATAGGAATCGAGAGGTGTGGTGTTGGTGAAAGCACCGTCGACCTGCATGAAGATTGCGGGGATCGCGTAGTTCCCGCCCATCGACACGTAGCTTGCCACGGTCGGCACGATCGGGCCGTTGGTGGACAGGTAGGCGCCCATGTTCGCGATCGTTTCGACCCGGAGGGCAAGAAAGGTGCCGTCGCGGTCGAGCGCAAGGCGTGCCTTCGTGACATGATCGCGGCCGTGGGCGTCCATCAGGAAGGCCTCCGAGCGGGTACACACCCATTTCACCGGCCGCCCCACCTCGCGTGCCGCCCACAGGACGAGGACGGTTTCGGGATAAATCGGGTTCTTGTTGCCGAAGCTGCCGCCGACATCCGGTGCAATCACCGTCAGCCGCTCTTGCGCGATGCCGAACAGGTCGGCGAGCTGCGAGCGGTGATTGTGAACATTGTGACCCGAAAGATAGAGCGTGTAGCTCTGCTCGTCCGCATCGAAGACACCGATCGCGCCTCGCGGCTCCAGCGGCGACGGCGCCACCCGGTTGTTGACGAGTTCCAGCTCGACGACGTGTGCCGCGTCGGCGAACGCATTGCGGACAGCTTCCTCGCCACCCTTGGTGAAACGGAAGGCACGATTGGATTCGAACTCGGGCCAGACCCTGGGCACGTCCGGATCGAGAGCGCGTCCCAGTTCGACGATGGCGGGCAGTTCCTCATACTCGATCATCAGCATTTCGGCGGCATCCACCGCCTGGTTGCGGGTTTCGGCAACGACGAAGGCAACCGGGTCGCCGACGTATCTGACGGCATTGACGGCGAGCGCACGTCGCGGCGGGTGCTGCAGGGTCGTCTGGTCAAGCCCGTCGAGTGCCGTGGCACTGGCCAAGTTGCCCATATTCGCTGCCACGTAATCCCGCCCCGTGAAGACCGCCAGGACACCGGGCAGGGAACGGATCGGGTCGCAGTCTATGGAGACGATGCGCGCATTGGCGTGGGGCGAGCGGACCACGACGCCATGCACCTCGCCATCGACGACGATGTCGTCCAGATAGCGGCCCGTGCCGGTGATGAAACGCGCATCTTCCTTGCGGCGCACCGCCTGTCCTATTCCGAATTTCCGCATGATGTGTCGACTTTCGTGAGAGGCGAGAGCGTGTACCGACATGTATGAGCGCATCAGGCAGGCGTTCGGGGGGACGGCGGATCCCGGGCCTCGGATGGTTCCTGTTCGTGTTCGGCGAGTTCAACCAGTCTCTTATGTACGAGCGACGGGTCGTCGGGAAATCCCGTCTCCATCCACCAGTCCTCGAAAGCCCTGAGGATACGCCCGACTGCCGGGCCTTCCGGAACGCCGAGGGCGGTGACGTCGGATCCCGATACCGGCAGGTCAGGAGGCTGCCATCTGTCGGGCAGGCGCAGGGCGGACCGCCACACCTGATCGCTTTTCCCGGTGGTCGACGACCTTGCCCAACGCAGACGTATCGCATCAACGTACCGCTGCCTTCCCTGGCGATAGAGAAACTTCCGAAGCCGTGGCTCATCGTGTGGCGAATGAACTGATCGCACCGCGTCTGCGAGCCCCGCGAGCCGTCGGGTTTCGGCATTGGTCAGAACCATGGCCTCGCGAAGCGTATCGACAGGGATGCCGTCCAGCGAAAGCGCGGCCAACCGGAGGATTGCGTCGGGTTCGAGGCCATTCGTTTCGTCGATTGCCGCCATTCGGGACAAGCATTCGATATTGGCCGGTCCGGGGAGGACGTGAGCGAGAATGCCCGTTTCCTGCATTACCCGGAGGACCTGCGAAGCCGCCGGAGCCGTCAGCAGGCGCAGCGTTTCATCACGGACGCGCTCCCGCGAAAGCTTGTCGAGGCCGGCCTGCAGCCTCGTGCAGGCGTCGAGACCATCCTCGTCCAGCCGGCCGCCGGAATGGACGGCGGAAAAGCGGAAGAAGCGCAGGATGCGGAGATAATCCTCGCGAATGCGGTGCGCGGGATCGCCGACGAAACGCACCCGGCCCGCCCGCAGGTCGTCCATGCCCTCCAATGGATCGAAAACCGTCCCGTGTCGGTCGCAATAAAGGGCGTTGATCGTGAAGTCGCGCCGGCGTGCATCTTCTATCCAATCGGTGGTGAAGGCGACGCGGGCATGACGCCCGAACGTTTCGACATCGAGCCTCAGCGTCGTCACCTCGACGGCGAGAGGGCCGGCGTCCGAGGCGGAGACCACGGTTACGGTGCCATGTTCCATGCCCGTCGCCACCGCCTTAAGGCCGGCCCGTGTGGTTGCTGCGATGACCTGTTGCGGCGTCAGCGTCGTCGCGATGTCCACCTCCCGAACGGGTTTGCCCAATAGCGCGTCACGAACGGCGCCGCCGGCGACCCGGGCCTCGCCGCCGGCAGTCTCGAGGGCATCGAACACGGCCTGCAGCCTCGGATCGGCAAGCCAGGCCTGACCTGCAAGACTGGTCGCGCTAGCCTCCGGGGCAACGGTCACGAAACCACCGCGTAGATGAACAGTCCTGCAAAGGCGGCCCCAAAGCCGATCATCGTCAAGGCGAACAGCGGAGCACCCTCCCACAGGCTTTCGCCTTCCTTCCTTCCGGCCAGGATCGCGTAGCAGGCGTAAATCGCGAACGGCAGCAGAAACAGCAGGACATTGAGCAGCAGAACTCGGATCATCGCGCGTAGAGAAGTTCGAACAGGTTGCGCAGAATGCCCGCTGTTGCACCCCAGATGTAACGATCCCGGTAGGGCATGGCGTAGTAGCGCCGCTGCCGTCCTTGCCACATCACGCTTTCGATACGGTGATTGGCTGCGTCCATGAGGAAGCTCAGCGGAACCTCGAACACTTCATCTACTTCGGATGGATCCGGTCTTATCTCGGCCGTGCCGGTGATCAGCCCGACGGCCGGAACGATCTTGAAGCCGGTGCCGGTATGATAGGTATCCAGAAAACCAAGAACCTCGACCGAACTCTCATCGATGCCGGTTTCCTCCCGCGTTTCCCGCAGCGCTGCTTCCAGCGGGCCCGCATCATGGCTCTCGATCTTGCCGCCGGGAAACGAGACCTGGCCTGCGTGGACACGCATCGCTGCTGGCCTCAGCGTCAGCAGGACGCCGAGGTCGTCTCCGCGATCAACGAGGGGAACGAGCACCGCGGCCGGGCGGAACTTGATGCCGGCAGGAAACCACTGGTCGACATTCGGATCGAGCCCGTGATCGCCGCGACCCAGTTCCGGCCGGTCGCAATCGGGTGCAGGTTGAGACCTGAGTCGAGAGGCGGCTCGACGTCTGAACTCGTCGGCTGTATGGACTGAAACGCGTTTCAGCACCTGTCGCATCCTCAAAGCCCGATGTCGGCTGCCCGGGCCATCGGATAAAAGCGGCCGGAACTCCAGACACCGTACCATTCCTCGCCGTGCAAGGTCTCGGTCGTACCCAGTTCGACGAGATCATAGAAGATCGGACGATTGACCAGAGCCTCGAGCCGGCCGCGCACCAGAACGTACGGCTTCAGGCCATCGGAGCCCCGTTCCGGCTCGAACCTCAGGGGATGCGCGTCGTCCACCACCACCTGGTCGCCGACATTGGTCGCAAACCGGATCACCTGTTGAGCGCCTTCTCCCTCGGTCTCCATGTGCACCGCCAGGAAAGGCGCATCGTCGACGGTGATGCCGATCTTCTCCACCGGTGTCACCAGGTAGTAGCGGCCATCCTCGTCGCGGCGGAGTACGGTCGAGAACAGCCGCACCAGCCGCTTTCGGCCGATCGGCGAGTTCATGTAATACCAGGTGCCGTCGGCAGCGATGCGGATGTCGATCTCGCCGCAGTAGGGCGGGTTCCACAAATCTACCGGCGGCAGCCCTCCCCGGTCGCGAACCGCCTTCTCCACGCGGGCCAGTCCGGCAGCGGGATCCGGCGGGTCTTCAATCGGGTTCTCGACGCGTCTCGCCATATGGTAGCTGTCTTCGATGGGTTCGCTCCGCGGTCATGTTTTGACCAAATTGATGGCAACTGTGGTCGCGTGGATGTGAACGGGCCGACCGCAATACCGGGTCCGTCGGGCTTCTGAACCGACCCTCCAACAACTATAGTGACGGCCATGCATACCATCAATGAAGCGGACGATCAGATCGTCCAGGAACTCGAGGCGGCTGCGGCGACGCTAGCGAAGGTGCGCTCGACCATCGGCGAAGTCATCTTCGGCCAGGATCCCGTCATCGACCAGGCCCTGATCGCGGTTCTGACCGGCGGCCACGCACTGCTCGTGGGCGTTCCCGGCCTTGCCAAGACGAAGCTCGTGGAGACGCTGGCGCGCGTTCTCGGCCTCGATGAAAAGCGGATTCAGTTCACGCCCGATCTGATGCCGGCCGACATCGTGGGTTCCGAAGTGCTCGAACAGAGCGAGACGGGACGACGAGAGTTCCGGTTTGTCGAGGGTCCGGTCTTCTGCCAGCTGCTCATGGCCGATGAGATCAATCGTGCCAGCCCAAGGACCCAGTCCGCGCTGTTGCAGGCCATGCAGGAGAAGCACGTGACGGTCGCCGGGATACGGTACGATCTGCCGAGGCCATTTCACGTGCTGGCGACGCAGAACCCGCTGGAGCAGGAGGGCACCTACCCGCTGCCCGAGGCCCAACTCGATCGGTTCGTCATGCAGATCGACGTACCGTATCCCGACCTCGAGGCGGAACGACGGATGCTGTTCGCGACAACCGGCGTCGAGAGTGCGGAAGTGCCCGTGGTGATGTCCGCCGAGGCGTTGATGGCCATCCAGCGGCTCATACGCCGCATCCCCGTTGGCGACGCGGTGGTCGAGGCGGTCCTGGAGCTCGTGCGTTCGGCACGGCCGGAATCGGCAACCGACGACTTCATCTCCGCCAATGTCTCTTGGGGTCCCGGCCCGCGGGCCAGCCAGGCACTCATGCTGGGCGCACGCGCCCGGTGCCTGATGGATGGCCGGCTTGCTCCGTCGGTGGACGACGTGATCGCGCTCGCCGGCCCGGTCTTGCGTCACCGCATGGCGGTGACCTTTGCGGCGCGCGCCGACGGCATTTCGCTCGACCAGGTCATTGGCCGATTGTGCGAAAGACTGGACTGAGAGGTCCCGACGCATGATTTTCGGAAGGCGCACCGGTTCTGGCTGCGGCAGGCTGTAGATGGTCTTCGGGCGACAGACGACGGGGACCGCTGAACGCAATACCGCGCTCAGGCTGCGCGATGAGGCAGAGAGGCTCGGCAACGCGTTTCCACCTCTGCTCGTGGCGGCCGACCACGTCGCCCATACGATCGCTCAGGGTCTGCACGGTCGCCGGCGGGCAGGCGTCGGCGAGGCTTTCTGGCAGTTTCGCAGCTACGGCCCCGGCGACATGACCAACACCATAGACTGGCGCAAGTCGGCACGGTCTCATCGCATCTACGTGCGGGAAAAGGAGTGGGAGGCGGCAAGCACCGTCTGGCTCTGGGTCAATCCCTCGCAGACGATGGACTTTCGTTCGCACCTTTCGCGCGTGACAAAGGCGGAGCGTGCGCAGTTGCTGGCTCTTGCCACGGCTGCCCTTCTGTTGCGGGCGGGAGAGCGCGTCGGCGCGTTCGGCAGCGGTTTCCCCGCATCGGCATCGCGGCCGGCGATGCAGAGACTTGCTGCCTACTGGGCCTCGCTCGATCGCACATCCCCTGAAACCGGTGCGCTGCCGCCGCGGATTGCGCTTTCCCGTTTCTCCAACATCGTGCTGTTCAGCGATTTCCTGCTGCCGGCAAGTGAACTCGGTGATCGACTGGGCGAGATTGCGGCGCGGGACGTGCGGGGTCACCTCGTGCAGGTGCTCGATCCTGCAGAGGAGACACTGCCCTATGAAGGCCGCACCGAGTTTCAGGATGTGGGCGGCGCACTCAGGCTGACCGTCGGCCGAGCCGAAGCGCTCCGACCGGACTATCACCGTCGCGTCATGGAGCATCGCGATCAGTTGCGCGAACTCGTGCGGCGACTTGGCTGGACCATGAGCGTTCACCATACCGACAAGTCCGCCCAGACCGCGATCCTTGCGCTGTACGGCCTTTTGTCCGGCCATCTCGCCGCCGCTGCCGGAGCGGTGAACGGATAGAACAATGTCGGTATTCGGTGCGGTCGGCTTTGACAACGTGCACGCACTGTGGGCGCTTGCATTGCTGCCCGTGATCTGGTGGCTGTTGCGTTTCACGCCTCCGCGACCCGACCAGATCCGGTTTCCGCCCATCCGCTTCCTTGTCGGGCTCGTTTCGCGCGAGGAAACGCCGCACAAGAGTCCATGGTGGTTGACCGCGTTGCGAACCGTCCTGGCGGGCCTTGTCATCATTGCCGCCGCGGGCCCGATTCTCGCGCCGCACGTCGATCGGACCCGAGGCAGTGGCGTTCTCGCGATCGTTCTCGACGACGGCTGGGCGGCGGCCGCGGACTGGCGTGACCGCATGACGGCTCTCGAGAACCTGTTCAGTGCCGCCGAGCGGCAGTCGCGGCCCGTCCTGCTTGCGACCACCTCACCGCAGGTTGCACCGCAAGCCCTCGGGCCGGTACCGGCTGGCGGGGCGCGCGATCGTGCACAGACGCTCGCGCCGCGTCCCTACGCCCCCGATCGCCTGGCGGTCGCAGAGCAGCTGAGTACCGCGCTCGCCGATGAGACCGATGTCGAAGTGATCTGGCTATCGGACGGTCTCGATTACGGCGATGCAGACGAGTTCGCACAGCGCCTCACCACAATGGCCGCGGCTGGCACGGATTTGCATGTCCTGACACCGCAGCCGCATGCTTTGGCAAAGGCCGTCAAGCCGCCTCGGCTGGCTGACGGCGGACTGGAGGTCGAAGTCGTTCGCGCCACGGCCGGCACACCCGTGCGCGGCACCGTGCGCGCACTCGCGCTCAATGGCCGGGCCCTCGGTGATGCACAATTCGCGTTCGCTGCCGACGCGACGGAGGCCACGGCCCGGCTGGAACTGCCTCTCGCACTGCGGAACGAAATCGCCCGTCTCGAGGTCCTGGATGCGAACCATGCCGGAGCCGTCTATCTCGTCGACGACAGATGGCGGCGCAAGACGGTGGGTCTCGTGACCGGTGTCTCGGATGAACTCGCCCAGCCGCTGCTCTCGCCGCTCTACTACGTCGAGCGGGCGCTGCAGCCGTACGCGGAAATCCCCCATTTTGCCGACACAGAAGGGACCAGCCGCGTGCGCCAGCTGCTGGAAGGTGGACTGTCGGTTCTGGTGCTGGCCGATGTCGGCCAGCTCAACGAGCTCGACCGGGAAGCCGTTTCCAGGTGGGTTGAAGCCGGCGGCGTGCTGGTGCGGTTTGCAGGCCCGCGGGTTGCTGGCGCGCGTGACGATCTGCTGCCGGTCCGGCTACGTGTCGGCAATCGCATGCTCGGCGGGGCGCTGTCATGGACCGAACCGCAACCGCTCAGTCCGTTCGAGGAGGACAGCCCGTTCCACGGCCTGACCGTACCGGCGGATGTGACGGTGAACCGGCAGGTTCTCGCCGAACCGGGGGCCGAGCTGTCGGCACGCACCTGGGCCCGGCTCGCCGACGGCACGCCGCTCGTGACCGCCGGTACGCGCGGCAGCGGTTACCTGGTCCTGTTCCACGTGCCGGCGAGCCCCGGCTGGTCGAATCTGCCGATGTCGGGCCTGTTCGTCGAGATGCTGCGGCGTATCGTCGACATGTCGCAGGGTACCGGAGGGGCGACGGAAGAGGGTGCGGCGGCATTCTTGAATGCGGGGCGGGCCTATGCGCCGGTCAGCGTGCTCGACGGGTTCGGGCGCTCAGTCGGTCCCGACGGCGCCGCATCACCGATCATGGCCTCTGAATTCGAGACCGCAATACCGGGACCGCGCCATCCCCCGGGGCTCTATCGCCGCGGCGCGCATACGCGCGCTCTGAACATCGGCACGGATGACATGGTCCTGAAGCCGCTGGGCGAGCTGCCATCGGGTGCCGTACGTGGCGCTTACGAGACGGCGCCCGAGCGGCCCCTGCGTGGCCTGCTGCTGATAGCGGCGCTCGTGTTCCTGTTCATCGACGGGATTGCGGTGCTGGCGATCTCTGGACGGCTTGCCGGCCTGACGCGGCGCGGTGCAGTGGCCGGTGCCGTCGGACTCGCGCTGCTCGTCGGGTGGGATGCGGTGCCTGCCGGAGCACAGCCGGCGGAAGAGCAGCAATCTGCGACGTCAGACGAATTCGCGCTCGCGGCCTCGCTCGAGACGCGGCTTGCCTACGTGATCACCGGCAACAGCCGTGTCGACGACATCAGCCTCGCCGGTCTCACCGGCCTAAGCAACGTGCTCAACGAGCGCACCGCGCTCGAACCAGCCGCGCCCATCGGCATCGACGTCGAGCGGGACGAACTGGTCTTCTTCCCCCTGATCTACTGGCCGGTCCTTCCCGAAACGCCGGTGCCGTCGGCCGAGGCCGTGGCCAGACTGGACTCCTACCTGAAACACGGCGGTACCATCCTGTTCGACACCCGCGATCCCGATGAGCCGCTGCCGTCCCTGTCACCCGATGACGCAACGCCATCGGTGCAGTCGTTGCGGCGGATCCTGTCGAACCTCGACGTGCCGCCGCTAGAGGTCGTGCCGCCGGATCATGTGCTCACCAAGGCATTCTACCTGCTGCAGACGTTCCCCGGGCGGTGGGCCAACGGCCGCCTGTGGGTCGAAGCCGCTCCTGAGGCGAGGGCAGGGGGTGAGTCCGGCAGCACCAACTACGATGGGGTTTCCTCCATCATCATCGGATCGAACGACTATGCCGCCGCATGGGCCGTCGGCCCGATGGGGCAACCGTTGCTGCCCACGGTCCCCGGGGGACAGCGCCAGCGCGAACTTGCGTACCGCAGCGGTGTCAACATCGTGATGTACGCGCTCACCGGCAACTACAAGGCCGACCAGGTGCACGTGCCGGCGCTGCTGGAACGGCTGGGCCAGTAGCCATGGGCTGGTCGGTCACCTTTGCGCCGCTGGTGCCGGTCGCGGTGATTGTCGTCCTCGCCGCGGCGGGCATGGCGATGGGGATCTTCAGCCTCGTCGTGCGCGCCCGCGGCGCGACATTGCGGACGCTTGCCATGGCGGCGCTGGTCCTTGCCCTGCTCAACCCGGTGGTGCGGGACGAGGAACGCGAGAACCTCACCGACATTGCCGTCGTGGTGGTCGACCGGAGCGCCAGCCAGCAGCTTGCTTCTCGGCCGGGACGCACGGAGGCAGCGCTGGAAGATCTGTCGCGCCAGCTTGAGCGTATCCCCAACCTGGAGGTCAGGCAGGTGGTCGAGGCGGCGGGCAGCCATCCGACCGAGGGCGGCACGATGCTGTTCTCGCGCCTGTTCGCCGAACTTGCCGACGTGCCGCCCGAGCGGTTTGCCGGTGCCGTGATGATCACTGACGGGCGCGTCCACGACATCCCCGGCTCGTTTGCGGAAAGCGGTTACAGTGGCCCGGTCCACGCGCTGATCACCGGCGACCGGAACGAGCGGGACCGGCGGCTGATCATCGAACGTGCCCCGCGCTATGGCATCGTCGGGCAGAGTCAGCCGATGACGTTCCGTATCGAAGACGATCACGCCGAGGCGGGTGCGCGTGCCCGCGTGACCGTTTCCACCGACGGCGGCGAGCCCGCGGAAATCGATGTGCCGATCGGGGTGACCGTCGAATATCCGATCGAAATTGAGCACGGCGGCCCCACGGTGACCGAGATTGCCGTGTCGCCGGCCGAGGGCGAGCTCAGCCAGCACAACAATCGCGCGGTGATCACGACGGACGGTATCCGTGATCGCCTCCGTGTGCTTCTGGTGTCGGGTCAACCGCACCCCGGCGAACGCACATGGCGCAATCTGCTGAAGGCGGATGCGGCGGTCGACCTCGTTCACTTCACCATCCTGCGGCCGCCGGAAAAGCAGGACGGGACGCCGATCGGCGAGCTCTCGCTCATCGCCTTCCCGACCCGCGAACTGTTCTCGGTCAAGCTGGAGGAGTTCGATCTGGTCATATTCGACCGCTACCAGCACCGGGGAATCCTGCCGCTGATCTATCTGTCGAACGTGGCCGATTATGTCGAGAAGGGCGGCGCGGTGCTGATCGCCGCAGACCCGTCGTTTGCCGGGCCGATGAGCCTCTATCGCACCCCGATCTCGACCATCGTTCCAAGCGTGCCGACCGGGGAGGTCACCGTCGAACCGTTCCGGCCGCTCATCACCGAGCAGGGGAAGCGGCACCCGGTCACCCGCGATCTGCCGGGTGCCGCCAGCGATCCGCCTGATTGGGGTCGTTGGTTCCGGATCATCGACGTCGAAGAGCCGAGCGGCCATGTGGTCATGTCGGGGCCGGGCGACAAGCCGCTGATGATCCTCGACCGGCGCGGCGAGGGGCGCGTCGCCCAGCTGCTCTCCGATCATGCCTGGCTGTGGACCCGGGGATACGAGGGTGGCGGCCCGCAGGCCGAGCTGTTGCGAAGGCTCGCACACTGGCTGATGAAAGAGCCGGATCTCGAGGAGGAAGCGCTGACGGCGGCCGCGGACGGCCGTGCCCTCGTGGTTATGCGCCGTTCGATGGAGGACGACGTGGCCCCCGTCACCATCACCTCGCCATCGGGCGCCGAGGAGACCGTTACCCTGACCCCGGCCGGCCCGGGCCAGTGGCAGGCGCGCGTCGAGACCCGCGAAGTCGGCGTCTACCGGCTTGACGACGGCACCCTCAAGGCGATTGCCGCGGTGGGTCCGGCGGATGATCGCGAGATGCGCGACGTGAGGGCGAGCGGAGAGCCGGTAAGGCCCATAGTCGAGGAGACCGGTGGCGGGCTGTTCTGGATCGCCGACGGCCGGCCGGCGGAGGCAGTCGAAGTGCCGCGGGTACGCACGCTTGATCCGGGGCGGCGGATGGCCGGCAACGGCTGGCTCGGGCTGAAGCGCAACGACGCATACATTGTCCGGGCGGTGGTCGATCTGCCGCTGTTTTCAACGTTGCTTGCCCTCGCAGTACTGCTGGGGCTCCTCGGCTCCACCTGGTACCGCGAAGGCCGCTGAGTCCCGGCTGTCCGCGCGGCCGACGGGGCCGCGTATCCCGGCCATGGCGCCCGGTACCAGTTCCAGCATCAGCAATCTCGCAGGGTCGAACGGGCCGGGCAGCGTCAGCGTCCCCTCCGGCACCTGCCGGAACCCGACGCGGCTGTAGTAGGGCAGGTCGCCGACCAGGATCACCCGCTCGTGGCCGCGCGCCCGCGCATTCGCCAGCGATTGCCGCATCAGATGGATCCCGCAGCCGCGGCCCCGCATTTCCGGATCGACCGCCAGTGGGCCCAACAGGAGTGCCGGCCATCGCCTGTCGATGACGACCGGCCAGAAGCGGACGGTGCCGACGAGACGGCCATCCAGCCAGCCCGTCAGGGCGAGGTCACGCAACGGGGCAATCCCGTCGCGGAACCTGTATGAGGTCTTGTTGTGCCGATCATGGCCGAATGCCCTGTCTAGGAGAGCCTCGATGGCGTAGGCGTCTTCATCCCGTTCGGGATAGTATTCGAATGAGTGCTGCATGACAGTTCAGGCGTGTTCGATCAGGTTTGCCGGTGGCGCCCCACCGGCCAACCCTCGATCAACGCATGAACGTCGAGCAGGCAGCCCGGTGGAGCAGGGGAAGGCGGACGCCTCGCACGGGCGTCGTCCCCGATCGTCGTCGCAACCTCTGGACAGGGTTCGTCATCAAATGGCGCTCCACCGAAGAGGGCGCGCTAATAGCACGGCGCTCTCCCGTCGTCTACTGCCATCACCGCCGGCAAAGCGGGGCGATGCGCAGATTGCCGGGCATCTGGGGACCATCGTGGCGCAGGTCAAGCTCGCGGGCGGATCTGCAACGGGCGAAAGAGCCGCCTGCTACCACTCCGCCGCCGGCGGCAGCTCTTCCAGGAGCTCCCGGATCCGCCGCCGGGTGCCCCCGGTAGTGCCTTCCGGCAGCGAATCGGCGGCGAAGAATCCATGTTCGGCAATCTCCAGCGACCTCCGTGGCTGCTGGCGCCAGCCATCGATCGCGAACAGCGCCACGTGGTCGCCGGGAAACAGCCGGAAGTTCGCAAAGACCGAGATCAGCCTTGGCGTCGTCTTGAAAGAGATGCCCGCCTCTTCCGACATTTCCCGGGCGAGCGCCTGAACCAGGGTTTCCCCGCGCTCGACGCCGCCGCCGGGAAACGTCCATCCGGGCGCGTAGCTGTGTCGGACGAGGAGGAACCGGCCATCGTCATCGCGGCACATGCCGCGCACGCCGAACGTGAGGCCGCGGGTCAGCCGCCAGTAGGGCTGCAACAGGAGACGGTGGATGGTGTCGAATGCGTATGATCGCGCCATCGACCTCCTCCGTCGCGGTGGCGCCGACCTGCGATCGGTCGCCGTGTCGGTGACGTCAGGCGGCGTCGGCCTTGTTGGCCTGTGCCGTGGCATAGGATCGTGTACGCTCGTTCCCCACGCGGGCGGCGACCGCCCTGATTACTTCGGCCAGGCGGGCGATTTCGGTGTCCGGCATCGACTGGTAGCACGGCACCACGATCAGGTCCGACAGTGCCTGGGCGGCGCGGTGCGGTTCCAGTTCCGGTCGATCCGAAGGGGCTTCGACCGCCTGCGAACGCGGCAGGTTGGAGCAGTCGAACCCGGCCTCACGGAGGGCGGAAATGTAGGCCTGGATGTCATCGACGAGGACTGGGAAAACCCAGTAGTCATGATGGGCGCTGGCCTGCGCCGGCACGACGACGGCATCGCCGATGAGCGAGCGGAGCCGGCGGCCCTTTTCGGCACGCGCCTCGAGTGTTTCGGGAGAGAATGTCTCGATGCGCCTCTTCAGCAGCCCCAGCATGCCGGCCGACGGCTGGTAGCGCAGCGACTTGAACGACTTCAGCTTGGCCACGTTGCGCACGCGATCGCTGATGGCGTCTTCGTAGTCCCTGCCGAAATGATGGAATATCCGGTGGATGGCCCCGAGCACCACCGGAGCGGTGACGATCTTGAGGCCGGCAAACTTGAGTACACGGACGAGCTGCGCTCGATTGGACTGGACAGGGTATGCAGCCTGAATGGAGCGCATGCGCTCGGCGATGGTTCGATCGCGAACCCGGATGAGGGCGCCTCCGAGTGCCGTCGCCGTCTTCAGCGGCCCGAAGCTGAACATGGACAGATCCGCGCCGGGATGGCCCCCGTAGGCGCGCCCGTTGAATGCCTGGGCACAGTCTTCGACGATGACGAGGCCATGGCTGCGGGCGCAGTCGAAGATGCGGTCCAGTTCCAGCCGGGTACCGAATAGGTGTGCCACGACGAGAACGCGCGACTTCTCCGTGATCGCCCGTTCCAGCTCCTCGACGGTCGGTGCCATATGGTCGAGATCGAGATCCAGCGGGACAGCGGTCAATCCGTGCTTGCGCGCGATCTTGATCATGCCCCTGACATTGAGTGCCGAGAAGACGATCTCGTCATCCGGCTCAAGTGCCAGAGCCTGCAACAGCAGGTCGAAACCGGAGCGGACCGAATAGGCCGCGATGGTCTCGCAACCGTCTCCCCACCATGATTCGACAGCGCGTGCGAGCTCATCGCGCGACCCCGGCATGAGGCACGCCGTGGCTCCGGACACAAGGTCGCGCCAGTCGATCTTCAGTTGCGTTCTCGCCCACATCGTCGCTATCCGTCGGTTTCCGTTCCGGCATCCGTTTCGAGGCATCGGCGGGCCGGGGGAGCCGAAAAGACTTTGCCCCACGCAAAACTATCCGCTACCACAATCGCACGCGGGTACAAAGCTCGGC
>CAZSNL010000005.1:0-9542 GCA_964608275.1 uncultured Hyphomicrobiales bacterium
CGACGGCAGCCGGCTTCCGGTCGAGGCGCTGGTGATCGCGGCCGGCGCCTGGTCGGCGCGGCTCGCGCGCGGACTCGGCGAGGACATCCTGCTCGAATCCGAGCGCGGCTACCACCTGACGCTTCCAGATGCGGGGGTGATGCCCACCCGGCAGGTGAGCCATGCCGGCCGCCACATGGTGATCACGCCGATGGCGATGGGCCTGCGGCTCGCCGGAACGGCGGAGTTCGCCGGCCTCGACGCCCCGCCCGACTGGCGGCGCGCGCAGGTTCTCGCCGAGGTGGCGAAGCGGATCTACCCCGGCCTCAACACCGCGGGCGGCACCGAGTGGATGGGGCACCGGCCGGCGACGCCGGACTCGCTGCCGGTAATCGGACCGGCGAGGCGGTTCGCCAACGCATGGTACGCCTTCGGCCACGGCCACCTCGGCCTCACCTGGGGGCCGACGACCGGGCGGCTGGTCGCCCAACTGATGGCCGGCAGGCCGACGAACATCGACCTCGCGCCGTTCCGCTCCGACAGGTTCTGACCGGCGCGCGGCGGCGGGCGCAAACCTATTCGGCGGCCTGTGCCGGCACCCGTGGCCGCGTGCGGAGCGCCTCGTGCACGATCGCCTCGACGCGGGCGCGCTCGGCGCCGACGAGCGGCAACCGCGGCACGCGGACCCATTCCGATCCCTCGCCGGTGATCTGGTTGGCAAGCTTGATCGCCTGCACGAGCCGCGGACCGCAATCGAGATGCAGCAGCGGCATGAACCAGCGGTACAGCCTGACCGCCTCGTCCACCCGGCGCGCCGCGGCGAGCCGGTACAGTTCCACCGCTTCGCGCGGGAACGCGTTCACCAGGCCGGCGACCCAGCCACTCGCGCCGAACAGCACGTTCTCCAGCATCAGGTCGTCGACGCCGCAGAAGATCGTGTAGCGATCGCCGCAGGCGTTGATGACGTCGGTGATGCGCCGGCTGTCGTCCGACGATTCCTTGATCGCGACGATGGTGTCGCAGTCGGCGAGCGCCACGAAGTCCTCCGGCGTGAGGTCGACCTTGTAGGCGATCCGGTTGTTGTAGACCATGATCGGCAGGTCGCTGGCGGCGGCCAGGGTGCGGAAGTGATGGACCGCCTCGCGCGAGTCGGCGTGATAGACCATGCACGGCAGCGCCATCAGGCCGTCGCAGCCGGCCCGCTCGGCCCGCCTTGCATGATCGATCGCCATCGCGGTCGTGTACTCGGCGACGCCGGAGAGCACCGGCACCCGGCCGGCGACGGTGCGGACCGCCTCGCGCAGCACCTCTTCCTTCTCGTCGGGGTACAGCGAGCAGTTCTCGCCGAGGGTGCCCAGCATGATGAACCCGTCGACGCCGGCGCGCAGACAGGACTCGATGTGCCGGGCCGTCGCCTCGTGGTCCAGCGAGCCATCCTCGCGCATCTCGGTCATCAGTGCCGGGAACACACCCCGCCAGGTCACAGACATGGCCGTTTCCTCCGTTGTCGTTGCATGGGCCACTATAGCCGTTCCGTGGCGCCGGCGCAGTGTCTTTGGCGTTGCCATTCCACGTGGCGCGGGCGATAGAGGACGCGCACCAATGAAGGAGAGTCGGCAATGACGCAACGTGCGGCGGACGCGCTGGTCAGGACGCTGGAGATGCATGGCGTCAGGCGCATCTACTGCGTTCCCGGTGAAAGCTACCTGACGCTGCTCGATGCGCTGCACGATTCAAAGTCCATCGCCACGATCGCCTGCCGGCACGAGAGCGGCGCCGGGTTCATGGCGCTGGCCGAGGCCAAGCTTACCGGCCGGCCGGGCGTCTACATGGTGAGCCGCGGCCCCGGCTCCACCAACGGCTCGATCGCCCTGCACGTGGCGCAGCAGGACGCCACCCCGCTCATCTGCCTGATCGGCCAGGTGGCGCGGGACGAACGCGGCCGCGGCGCCTTCCAGGAGATCGACTACGGCCAGTTCTTCGGCGGCATCGCCAAGGCCGTTCACGAGGTCCACGACGGCAGGCGGCTGGCGGAGACGTTTGCCCGCGCCTGGCATCACGCCGCCTCCGGCACGCCGGGGCCGGTGGTGATCTCGATGCCGGAGGACATGCTGGGCGACCGCTGCGATAGCCCGCCCATTCCGCCGCTGCCGGCGGTCCGCGTCATGCCCGACGATGCCGGCGTCCGCGAGGCGGCGCAGTTCGTCGCCGCCGCCGAGCGCCCGCTCATCATCGCCGGCGGCGCACTCCAGCGGCCGGGCGGCCGCGAGGCCCTGGCCGCGGCGGCGAACCGGCACGGGATCCCGGTGGCTCTGGCGTGGAAGCACCAGGACCTGTTCGACAACGCCTCGCCCCTCTATGCCGGGCACCTCGGCTTCAAGGTACCGAAGCCGTACGTCGACCTCCTCAACGAAGCCGATCTCGTGCTCGCGATCGGCACCCGCCTCGGCGACACCGCCAGCCAGGGCTTCACCCTGCCGCGCGGCGGCGACCAGCGGTTCGTCCACGTCTACCCCGACGCGGGGCCGATCGGCTGCAACTTCGTCACCGACCTCGGCATCGTCGCCGACGCGCCGGCGTTCCTCGAGCGCCTCGCCGGCATCGACATCGGCCGCCCGGCGGCGCGCGACGCCTGGATCGACAGGGTCGGCGGCTACGTGAAGGACATGCAGCGCTACGAGGCGCCGGCGGTCAACGACGGCGTGGTCTTCGGCTCGGTGGTGGCGGCCGTCGCCCGTCACGCGGCGGACGATGCGGTGGTGATCACCGACGCCGGCAACTTCTCGAGCTGGGTCCATCGTCACTGGTCGCTCAAGCCGAGCCACCGGATGATCGGCGCCATCGGCGGCGCCATGGGGATTGCCGTGCCGGCGGCCGTTGCCTGCTCGCTCATCGAACCGGGCCGGCAGGTCATCGCCACCCTCGGCGACGGCGGCATCCTGATGACCGGCAACGAACTCGCCACCGCCATCCAGTACGGCAGCCGGCCCAAGCTGTTCGTGTCCAACAACGGCAGCTACGGGACCATCCGCCTGCACCAGGAACGCGACTACCCGACCCGGGTGATCGCCACCGACCTGCGCAACCCGGACCTGGTCGCCTGGGCAAGCGCGTTCGGCGCCCGGGCTTTCGCCATCCGCTCCGATGCGGAAATCGACGACACGGTACGCGAGGCGCTCGCCTGTGACGAACCGTGCGTGGTCGACGTCCATTCCAGCACCGAAGCAATCTCGGCCTTCACCACCGTCACCCAGCTGCGGGCTCGCCACCGCCTGTAGCGCGTCGCTCCTGGCAGGAACCACGGGTCCCGTACCGCGTTTCCTGCGGTGAACGGGTACCTTCAGGAGTGACGTTATGCGTATGATTCCAACGAGAATTCACGCTATCGCGGATTACGCGATCGGCGTTCTCTTGATCGTTTCACCGTGGTTGTTCGGCTTCGCCACCGGCGGCATCGCGCAGTGGCTTCCGATGGTGCTCGGCCTCGCCGTCATCGTCTACAGCCTGCTGACGCGCTACGAACTCGGGCTGGTGGGAGCGATCCCGATGCCGGCGCATCTGTGGCTGGACGGAATCGGCGGCGCCCTGCTCGCGGTGTCGCCATGGCTATTCGGCTTTGCCGACGTGGTGATCTGGCCGCATCTCATCATCGGCCTCGTGGAGATCGTCGCGGCGCTGACGACCGAAACCGAACCCGGGCTTGCCGCCGCCCCGGCACGCCATGAAGCCGGCGGCGAGGCGCCGATCCTCGGCAACCGCACGATAGGCGGCATCGTCGCCGCGGGCCTCGCCGTTATCGCGGTGGCGGCCATCGCGCTCGGGATCTGGTACGGCGGCGGTGGTGACACCGACCAGGTCGCCGAGACCAGCTCGCAGCAGAGCAGCGAGCAGAGGGTCGCCGAGCCGGACACGGTGGAACCGCCGACGCCCGAAAACGCCGAAACGACGCCGGCCAGCTAGGCGCCGGAGGACCGGCGCCGGCTGCAGGCACAGCGGCGCCACCGAAATGGCCGAGACGGCAGCATTCATCCTCGGGTCGTCATCCGACACCATCACGTGGTGGCAGGTGACGGCCCGGGCCGTCCTCGTGTTCGCGTACGGGATGTTGCTGGTGCGCATGGGCGCCGGCCGCCTGTTCGGCAAGAATGCCGCCCTCGATATCGTGCTGGCCGTTCTCCTCGGCTCGCTGATGAGCCGCACGATCACCGGCGACAGCCCGCTCGTCGGCACCCTGCTCGCGGCAACCGTGCTCGTGTACCTGCACATGGGGCTGGCCTGGCTGTCGATCCGGTTTCCGGCCATCTCCAACGTCATCAAGGGCGATTGCCGGCGCCTGGTGACGGACGGCGAGATCGACTGGCCACAGATGCGCGCCGCCAAGGTCGGCGAACAGGACCTGATGGAGGCTCTGCGCCTGAACGGCATTGGCGATGTCCGCGACGTGGAGGCAGCCTACCTCGAACGTGGCGGCAAGATCAGCGCCGTAGCCCGTCCGGGCGCGGTGCGAAGCTCGCCGCAGTGAGGGGTCGCCTGTGCATTCGATCGCGCCCTGGTAGTCCGTGCCGGAACCGCCTCGCCATGACCGGCGTTGGCTCCCATTCACGCGGAGCGCGGACCATGAAGGCACTGTGTTGGCACGGAACCGGAGACATCCGGTGCGACGACGTCCCGGAACCGGTGATCGAAGACCCGCGTGACGCGATTGTCAGGGTCACCAGCACCGCCATCTGCGGATCCGATCTCCATCTGTTCGACGGCTACATTCCGGCGATGGAATCCGGCGACATCCTCGGTCACGAGTTCGTCGGCGAGGTGGTCGAGGTCGGTGCCGGCAACGGCAAGCTGAAGACCGGCGACCGGGTCGCCGTGCCATTCACCATCTGCTGCGGCGAGTGCGAACAGTGCCGCGCCGGCAACTGGTCGGTCTGCGAACGCAGCAACCGGAACGGCGACATGGCGGCCAGGGCCTACGGCTACCCGACGGCAGGACTGTTCGGCTATTCCCACCTGACCGGCGGCTACCCGGGCGGCCAGGCGGAGTATGTCCGCGTGCCGTATGCCGACGTCGCACCGGTCAAGCTGCCCGACGGCATGAGCGACGAGCAGGCGCTGTTCCTCACCGACGTCTTTCCGACCGGCTGGATGGCAGCCGAGAACTGCGAGATCCGGCCGACCGACGTCATCGCCATCTGGGGCTGCGGACCGGTCGGCCAGTTCTGCATCCGCTCCGCCTTCATGATGGGCGCGGAGCGGGTCATCGCCATCGACCACGTGCCCGAGCGGCTGGCCATGGCCGCGGCCGGCGGCGCCGAGACCATCGACTTCAACGAGGTGGACGACCCCATTCCGGACGTCCTGAAGCAGATGACCGGCGGCCGCGGCCCGGACAAGTGCATCGACGCGGTAGGCATGGAAGCCCATGCAACCGCCTCGTTCGACTCCGTGCTCGACAAGGTGAAGGCGGCCGCCTGGCTCGCCACCGACCGCCTGCACGCGTTCCGGACCGCGATCATGGCCTGCCGGCCGGCGGGCATCGTCTCGGTTCCCGGCGTGTACGGCGGCCTTCTCGACAAGGTGCCGTTCGGGGCGGCCATGCAGAAGGGCCTGACGATCCGCACCGGGCAGACCCACGTCAATCGCTACATCCACGACCTGATGCGACGGATCGAGGACGGCGAGATCGACCCGACATTCGTCATCACGCACAGGGCCGGACTCGACCAGGGCCCGGACCTCTACAAGACCTTCCGCGACAAGGAGGACGGCTGCATCAAGGTGGTCCTGCATCCCTGATGCGCGTCCTGGTCACCGGTGCGTCCGGGTTCATCGGGTCGGCTGTCGTCGCGCGCCTGCACGCCGGCGGACACGAGGTCGTCGCCGTGGTGCGGTCGCGAGGCCCCGCGGTGCGGCGGCTGCCGGCGGCCGGCCTCGCCGTCGTCGACATTGCCAGAGCCACGCGCCCGGCCGACTGGATCGGCCACCTCGCGGGCATCGATGCGGTGGTGAACTGCGCCGGCGTCCTGCAGGACAGCCCCACAGACTCGACCGAGGGTGTCCACGTCACCGGCATCGACGCGCTGTTCGCGGCCTGCGAGACGGCCGGGGTGCGCCGCGTCGTCCATCTGTCCGCCATCGGCGTCGACCGGGGCGCCGCAAGCGCCTTTTCCCGCACCAAGCTTGCCGGCGACGAACGCCTGATGGCGCGCGACCTCGACTGGGTGATCCTGCGCCCGGCCGTGGTTGTCGGCCGGGCGGCGTTCGGGGGCAGCGCACTGTTTCGCGGGCTGGCGGCGCTGCCGGTCGTGCCGGTGATGCCGGACACCGGTCCGGTGCAGGTCGTCCAGCGCGACCAGCTGGTCGAAACGGTGCTGTTCTTTCTCGCCGCCGGCGCGCCGACGAAGATCGCGGTCGAGGTCGCCGGTCCCGAGCGGCTGTCGATGGAAGACATCGTGCGCCGCTATCGCCGCTGGTTCGGCTGGCGGCCGGCACGGCCTGTCCGGCTGCCGGCGTGGATGGCCGCCGCCGCGTACCGGCTCGGCGATCTCGCCGGACTGCTGGGCTGGCGGCCGCCGATCCGGACGACGGCCCGGCGCGAGATCGTCCGCGGCGCCGTCGGCGACCCCTCGCTGTGGAGCACCATGACCGGGCTCGCGCCGCAATCGCTGGACGCGGAACTCGCGACTGAGCCGGCGTCGGTGCAGGAACGCTGGTTCGCGCAACTGTACTTCGTCAAGCCCGTCGTCATCGTCATCCTGACACTGTTCTGGGTACTGACCGGACTGATATCGCTCGGGCCGGGCTTCGACATCGGCACCGGCCTGCTCGAGGAAGGCGGCCTGGCGCCGGTTGCCGGCCTCGGCGTCATCGCCGGCGCGCTTGCCGACATCGTGATCGGCATCGGCATCGCCTGGCGTCGCACCGCCCGCACCGCCCTCTACGGCGCGCTTGCGCTGTGCGTCTTCTACCTCGTCACCGGCACCATCCTGGTGCCGCGGCTGTGGATCGATCCGCTCGGGCCGATGCTCAAGATCTTCCCGATCTTCATGCTGCACGTCGTCGCGCTGGCGACACTGGACGACCGCTGATGCTCTACTTCGGGCTCAAGTTCGCGCACGTCATCGGTGCCACCGTGCTGCTCGGTACCGGTGCCGGCATCGCCTTCTTCATGCTGATGGCCCA
This sequence comes from uncultured Hyphomicrobiales bacterium, assembly GCA_964608275.1. Lineage (GTDB taxonomy): Bacteria > Pseudomonadota > Alphaproteobacteria > Rhizobiales > CAZSNL01 > CAZSNL01. The sequence goes on from CAZSNL010000005.1 coordinate 7,159, forward strand.
CCGGACCGGCAACGCGGCGGTCATTGCGGCGGTGGCCCGGATCGTCGTCATCGCCGACTTCCTGTTCACCGCGACCGCCGTCGTCGTCCAGCCGGTCACCGGCTTCCTGCTCGTCCATTACGCCGGCTATTCGCCGTGGGACGGCTGGATCGTGCTGTCGATCGCGCTCTACCTGGTGACCGGCGCGTTCTGGCTGCCGGTGGTCTGGATGCAGATGCGCATGCGCGACCTCGCGCGGACGGCCGCGGTCTCGGGCGGACCGCTGCCGGACGCCTACCACCGGCTGTTCCGGACCTGGTTCGCCTTCGGCTTCCCGGCCTTTGCGGCGGTCGTCGCCATCTTCTGGCTGATGATCGCCCGCCCGCAGATCGCGGGCCTCGACGGGTGAAGCGAAAACCCCGTCCCCGGCGATCACAGCCCGGCCAGCGGCTTGACCGTGCTGACGATCCCGGTGAGCCTGACATCACCCTCGTTGCCGACGACGCAGATGCATTCCTCGTCGGAATCCACCACCGGCCGGTGCTCCACGTCCTCGCCGACCTCGGCGGCGTCGCCGCGCGTGAAGCGCCCCAGATGGTCGCTGTACGAACCGCGCAGCACCTGGGAGATCTCGTCGCCGCGGTGGCCGTGATCGGGCAGCGCATGTCCGGGAAGCAGGCGCACCAGCCTGAGCTTGCCGCGCGCGCCGGGCGACAGCCGCAGCTCGTGCAGCCACATCCCCTTGCCGAGCCGCGTCCACGGCACCTCGTCGAGCCGGCAGCCGATGACGCGGGCGAGCGGACGCGGCAGATCGGGATCGTCCACCGGCACGCCGCTGTCGCTGGCGACGAGCGGGCGTGGCGCCGGGTCGTCGATCGCGTCCATGACCCGCGCCAGCAGCCCCGGCGACAGCTCGCGATCCGGGCCCGCCTCCAGAAGCGCACCGCCAATCCGCTCGGCCTGCGCGATCCTGTCGCGACACCGGGTACACCAGGCGGCATGCGTCGCCACGACGACGGCGAGCGCCTCCTCGAGGCTTCCCGCGGCGTAGGCGAGCAGCGTCGCCTCATGCGGATGGTGGACGATGCTCACCGCACATCCTCCAGGACCTCGCGCAGCCGCCCGTAGGCAAGCCGCATGCGCGACTTCACCGTACCCAGCGGCAGTCCGAGCCGGCTTGCAATCTCGCTCTGCGTCTGGTCCTCGATAAACGCCAGCCGCAGCACCTCGCGCTGGTCGGCCGGCAGGGCGGCGAGGGCGCGGGCAACCAGGCCCCGCCTTTCCCTTCGCGTCACCTCCTCCTCGCCCGAGGCGGCCTCCTCCGGCACCGCCAGCAACAGGTCGTCATGGTGCGCCATCGCCTGGCGCCGGAGCCGGTCGATCCTGCGGTTGCGGGCGATGGTGAAGATCCAGGTGCCGGGGGATCCCTTGCGCGCAGCGTAGCTTGCGGCCTTGTGCCAGACCGTGAGCATCGTCTCCTGTACCAGATCCTCGGCCGTCTCTTCGCTCACGCCCTGCTTCAGCATGAAGCCCTTGATGCGCGGACCGCAATGGCGGAACAGGCGCGCAAACGCCGCGCGGTCACGCCGTTCGGCCACCCGCCCGATGAGACGGGCGAGTTCCGCCTGCGCGACGGTGCCCTCCCCCTTGGATGTCGCCCCGTCCGTCAATGTTGCCGCTCGTCCGGCAATTCCCTCGCGGCAACAGATACGCGCAAGTCGATCTGTCGGATCACCGCGACGGCACCGGCGAGCCCTCCCCTCGCCAAGCCCGGCGCGAATTCTACCCCGGATCGGCGGCGAGCGGAGGCCCTTTTCGCGGATTCGCGGATCGCCGGGTGATCCGATGCATCCCGGCCTGCGTAAAAGAGCCATTCACCCACCGGTGGCTCAAGGGGAGAGCCACATGGCACAGGTTGACGGCACCAACGGCAACGATTTCCTGGGCCCGCCGCTGACGACGGCGGACGGCGACGTGATCAACGGCTTCGGCGGCGCCGACGTCATACAGGGGGCGGCCGGCAACGACGTCATCGACGGTGGGGACAGTTTCGACGTTGCCGTCTACTTCGACGCCGTCGGCGGCGTCTCCGGCGACCTGGTCGTCGGCATCGTATCGGGCGCCGGGGTGGGAACGGACACGTTGCAGAACATCGAGGCCCTCGCAGGCAGCGACTTCAACGATACCCTCCTCGGCGATGGCGAACTCAATCAGCTGATCGGCTTCGAAGGCGCCGACATCCTGCGCGGCCGCGGCGGCGGCGACCTGCTCGAGGGCGGCGGCGGTGATGACAGGCTGTCCGGCGACGGCGGCGCCGACTCGCTTCTCGGCGGCGATGGAGACGACACGGTCTCCGGCGGCGCGGGTATCGACACCCTGATCGGCGGCGGCGGCAACGACCGGCT
>CAZSNL010000005.1:9642-65227 GCA_964608275.1 uncultured Hyphomicrobiales bacterium
CGGCGGCGACGGCAACGACCGGCTGTTCGGCGGCGGAGGCAACGACGTGCTGCGCGCAGGCGAAGGCGCCGATACGCTGTTCGGCGGCGGCGGGCGGGACAACGCGCAGGGCGGCGACGACGTCGACTTCATCGCCGGCGGGACCGGCGCCGACATCCTTCGCGGCGATGCGGGGCGCGACACGCTGCTCGGCGACCAGGGCAGCGACCGGCTGTTCGGCGGCGGCCAGGCGGACGACCTCTCCGGCGGCAGCGGCAAGGACACGCTCAACGGCGGTTCCGGCGCCGACAGCCTGGGCGGCGAGGACGGCAACGACCGGCTGCTCGGCGGCGGCGGCGGCGACACCCTCGACGGCGGCGGCGGCAACGACTTCATGACCGGCGGCGGCGGCGGCGACGTGTTCGTCATCATCGGCTCCGGCCGGGACACCATCAGCGATTTCGGCGATCTCGACCAGGTGGACCTCACCGCCTTCGGCTTCCAGAACTTCGGCGAAGTCGAGCAGTTCGTCTCCGACCAGGGCGCCAACATGGTGTTCAAGGTGGCGGACATGGAAGTCGTCTTCCTTGGCTTCAGCACCGCGCAGTTCAGCTCGAACGACGTGATCCTCTGAGCCCGATCAGCACTGGCGACGCAGCAACCGGAGGCAGCCATGGCGACCGTGAACGGCACCGGCGGAGACGACTTCCTCACCGCACCCCAGACCACCCCGGGGGACGACCTGATCAACGGACGCGGCGGCAACGACGTGATCCAGGGCCTTGCCGGGAACGACACGATCCGCGGCGAAGCGGGCTTCGACGCTGCCGTCTACTTCGATGCGACGGGCAACGTGGCCGCGGACCTCGTTGCCGGCACCGCCTCCGGCGCCGGCGGCGGCACCGACACCCTGATCGCGATCGAGGTGCTGATCGGCAGCGACTTCGACGACGAGCTGCGGGGCGACGCCAAGGGCAACCAGCTGGTCGGGTTCCTCGGCGACGACCTGCTCGACGGCCGGGGCGGGCGCGACAACCTGGACGGTGGCGATGGCCGCGACCTCCTGCTCGGCCGCAGCGGCAACGACAGCCTGTTCGGCGGCGGCGGCGACGACGTGCTCAAGGGCGGCGGCGGAGCCGACACGCTGGTCGGCGACGAGATCATCGACGCTCCCGGCAACGACACCCTCATCGGCGGCGGCGGCAATGACAGTCTCAAGGGAGCCGGCGGCGACGACAGCATCGTTGGCGGGGCCGGCAACGACGACATGCGCGGCGGCGACGGGGACGACACGATCGACGGCGGCGCCGGCGTCGACCTCGCCGACTATTCCGACGCCGCCGGCACGGTCAAGGCCGACCTGGCGGCGGGAACGGCATCGGGGACAGGCGTCGGCAGCGACACCCTGATCGAGGTGGAAGATCTGATCGGCTCGAGGTTTGACGACGTCCTGCAGGGCAGTGCCGCTACAAACGAGCTTCTCGGTGGCGGGGGCAACGACCTGGTCGACGGTGGCGCCGGCGACGATCTGGTGTCCGGCGAGGACGGCGACGACGCTCTCTTCGGGTCCGGCGGCAACGATGACATCGAAGGCGGCACGGGCCGCGACAGGATCAGCGGCAACGGCGGCAGCGATGAACTCAACGGCGATGCCGGCCGCGACACCCTCATCGGAGGCGGCGGCAACGACACCTTGCGCGGAGGTTCCGGCGCGGACACCCTGAATGGCGGCCGCGGCAACGACCTGCTAGCCGGAAATGGCGGCACCGACGAGTTCGTGTTCGCGCCCGGCGACGGGCGGGATACCGTGGTGGCCATGACGGCGGGCGACGCGCTTGACCTGCGGGGGTTCGAGTTCCAGGCCTTTGACGACGTCAAGGCACTTGCGTCCGACCAGGGCAACGGCATGCTGCTCGACCTGCCCGGCGGGGGCCAGGTGCTGATCCGTCAATTCTCGACCGCGGACTTCGATTCCGGCGACGTGATCATCTGATCCGCGGCACGCTCCGCCGCGACGCCGGCAGTCAGGGTGAGGCCGTCAGGCGGTGTCCCGGCGGCGGACGGTGTCCGGCGAACGAGGCAGTGCGCGGAGCCTTGCAATCACCTCCGCGAGCGGCACGACGTCGCCGTACTTCGCATTGATGTCGAACAGGTTGGCGTCGTGCGGCGCCCGGTGGCGATCGCCGACGCATTCGCGGGGCACGATGACGCGGAAGCCGTGCTGAATTCCGTCGACGGCGGTTGCGCGAATGCAGCCGCTGGTCGAACAGCCCGCGAGAATGACCGTATCGATGCCGTCGGCGGTCAGCGTCGACTGCAACGATGTGCCGAAGAAGGCACTGGCGTAGTTCTTGACCAGGACGAGCTCGTCGCCGAGCGGTGCCACACGGTCGTCGAAGGCACCGAGCGGTTCACCGACCGACAGGACACGCAGTGACGGAATCTTGCGGACGAACAGCCCGCCATCCCTGCCCGACGGGTGAAACTCGACCCGCGTATGGATTACCGGCACGCCGGCGGCCCGGGCGGCGGCCAGAAGATCGACGCTGGCCGAGACCGCCTCGACCACCGCGTCGGCGAAGAACGGCGACCCGGGCGTGGTGTAGGCGGCCATGAAGTCGACCATCAGGAGGCACGGCCGCGCGCCGAACCCCACGCTGCCGTCGAAAACGCCGGCGTAGCTTGCCTCCCGTCCCGTCATCGGCTGCCCTCAGTTTCCATAGCGTTGCTCGAATGCCCACACATCCTCGAATCCGACGGTGCGGTTGAAGCGGTCGAAGTCGTCGAGTTCGTCGCGCAGGGCGGCGGAGGCGCCGTCCGCCTTCAGGGTGCCGTAGACGCGGCGCAGGATCGCGCCGGCGGCGAGGAATCCGGTGGCCGGGAACAGGACGAGCGCATAGCCGAGCGCGGCAAGAGCGGCGCGGTCGAGCAAGGGCGTGCGACCGCCTTCGACCATGTTGGCGACCAGCGGGCAATTGACCCGGCGCACGATCTCGGCCAGTTCCTCCTCCGTTTCCGGCGACTCAACGAAGACGAGATCGGCCCCGGCATCGCGATAGGCGATTGCCCGGCGGATGGCTTCGTCGAGGCCATAGGCGGTCCGCGCATCGGTCCGGGCAATGACCAGGAAGTCTGGGTCGCCGCGGCTGTCGAGGGCGACGCGGATCTTGGTCACCATTTCGTCGACCGGGATGCAGGTGCGTCCCAGGGTGTGGCCGCAGCGCTTGGGATGGGTCTGGTCCTCGATCTGGATGCCTGCGGCCCCGGCACGCTCGTATCCCTGCACGGTGTGCCTGACGTTGAGGGGGCCGCCATAGCCGGTATCGGCATCGGCGATCAGCGGTGTCCTGCAGATGGTCGCGATCCGCTGCAGGCAGGACTGCATGTCGGTGTAGGTCGCAAGTCCGGCATCCGGGAGCCCCAGATAGGAAGCGGAAACGCCGTAGCCGGTCATGTAGAGGACGTCGAATCCCTCGCTGTCGGCGAGCCGGGCGGAGATCAGGTCGAAGACGCCCGGCGCGACCACCGCATTGCGCGCCTCGATGGCGGCGCGCAGGGCCCTTCTCTGCTGCGACCGGTCGATCATGGTCCCGCCGGTCCGGCGACTGGCGCCTGCGAAGGCACCTCGCGCGCAAGGCCGGTTCCGATCATGCTGTCGCGCGTGACGAGTTCCGCCAGCGCTTCCTCATCCAGGGTCTCCGTCCCGGCGGGCCGCTTCGGAATGACGAGGAACCGGAGATCGGCGGTACTGTCGAGTACCCGGACCGCGGTGGTGTCGGGAACGTCGACGCCGAACTCGGCCAGAACACCGCGCGGATCACGGACCACGCGGCTGCGATAGGCCGTGCTCTTGTACCAGGCGGGCGGGACGCCGAGGATCATGCGCGGATAGCAGGAGCACAGCGTGCACACCACCACGTGATGCAGGTCGTCGGTGTTCTCGACAACGCACAGCTCGGCGATTGCGCCGACATCGATCCCCATCTCGGCCAGCGTGGCACGCGGGTTGTCCATCAGCCGCTTCTTGAACGCCTCGTCCTTCCACGCCCTGGCGACGATCTTCGCGCCGAGTGCGGGATTGCGCGATTCCGTGGCCTCGATCTGGGCCTGGACGTCGGCCGCCGTTATCAGACCCTTTTCGATCAGCAGCTCGCGGATGGCGATTTCCAGCACCTCGTACCGTGACACCGGCCCGTCGCCATCGACGATGGGTGCGTGATCGTGATCATGATCGTGACCGTGCCCGTGCTCGCTCATGTCCTCAACTCCTCGTCTGCCGGGTCCAGCCAATGCTCGAAGATGTCGGCTTCGAGCTCGTCGCCGGGGTTGCCGCGGAAATCAGGCCAGAGATCGTCGTGCCGGAAACGCACCCGGTAGAGCGGGATCGGCGGCAGACCAGGCTGGTGGTAGGCAAGCTCTTCGGGGTTCGCGAACCGGCCGGCGAGCGCGATCACCGTCGCCGGCTGCCCGCGGAGGTACATCGGCGTGCGGCAATGGCCGACCGACGGCCTACTGGCCACGCGAACCCGCTGGCCCTGCCTGAACCGTGGCCGGGGCTCCGCTGGCGCGGTCATGCCACCGTCCTCGGATCGACGACCCGTCCCTCCCGTTGCAGCCGCGCACGAACCTCTTCGATCCGCGCGTCGAGCTCTTCCGGCGACAGGACGTTCTGCTCCAGGAGCAGGATCCGGATCGCCTTGATCCAGCGGTCGTAATAAGCGGTGCCGTCATATTCCTGCTCCGCATATCCCTCGATTGCCCGGCGCAGCGCGTCAACCCTGAACACCCGATGGCGGGCGAGCAGCATCAGCAACGCGTCGACCCGCTTCTCGTAATAGGTCAGCTCGTGCTCCTCGCGGTCGACGGGACCGAAATCCAGCCCGCCGACATCGTGAACGCCGCGTCCGTCCGTGCCCGTTCGCAGGCTGTTGAAGCGCTCTGGTGTCGGTGTCATGGTCAACCTCGCTCGAATATCACGATCGCGTCCGGATCGACGGACAGAAAGACGGGTCCGCCGATCACCGGCGCGTCGTTCTCTCCGGTGTTGCCGATCCGCTGCTGGACCACGATGTCGGTACCATCGGGTCCCCTCACATGCAGTTCGGCGTGCGATCCCTTGAAGATCGCCTCGGTCACCGTTCCCGGTATCACATTATCAGATCCTGCAGGTGCCGCGGTCGAAGCGGTGAACTGTTCGGGCCGGATGCCGACCTGAACCCTGCTTCCCACCTCGAGCGCGCGGGGCAGCCTGAATTCGATCCCGTCGCAGATCCGCAACCGGCTTTCTTCACCGCGCACTTCGGTAACGGTCGCGGCGAAAATGTTGGATGCTCCGAGGAACTCCATGACCGCGCGCGATCCGGGTTGCCGATACAGCGCACCAGGCTCGCCGACCGCCTCGATGCGACCGTCGAGCATGACGGCGAGCCGGTCGGACAGCGACAAGGCCTCCTCCTGGTCGTGGGTGACGATTATCGTGGTGGTGCCGGTTTCGCGCTGGATGCGCTTGAGCTCCACCTGCATCTGGTCGCGCAGCTTGCGGTCGAGCGCACCGAGCGGCTCGTCGAGCAGCAGGACATCCGGCTGGATCACGATGGCCCGGGCAAGTGCAACCCGCTGCTGCTGGCCGCCGGAAAGCTGGCGCGGGAGCCGTTCGGCGAAGCTTTCGAGCTGAACCAGCGACAGGACGTCATCAATGCGCCGCCTGCGTTCCCGCGCATCGACGCCGCGGCGCCGCAGCCCGTAGGAAATGTTCTCCATGACGTTCATGTGCGGAAACAGCGCATAGTCCTGGAACACGAGGCCGACGTTGCGCCGGTGCACGGGTCGTTCGATCACCGATTGGCCGTTGAACGCGATCCTGCCCGATGTCGGACGGATGAAGCCGGCGATGCACCTGAGGGTCGTCGTCTTGCCGCAGCCGGAAGGCCCGAGAAGCGCCAGGCAACGGCCGTCCTCGAGTTGCAGGTCGACGGACCGGAGGATGTCGTGGGAGCCGACGGAGAAGCAAAGGCTTTCGATTTCGAGGCTGGCCATGACTCACCGCCCGATCGACAGCGAAATGACCCTGTAGCGTTGCTCGACGAACATGATCAGTGCGCTGATAACGAGGATATAGACGGTCGAGAACGCCGCCGGCGTCGGGTCAAAGTTCTGCGAGATGTAGTTGAAGACCTCGATGGGCATGGTTGTCAGTCCACCGCGGACGAGAAAGATGCTGATGGGATAGTTGTCGAAGCTGATCAGGAAGGCGAACAGGAAGCCGCTGATCAGCCCCGGCTTGAGTTGCGGCAGAGTCACGGTCCAGAAGGTGATCCAGCGACTGGCGCCAAGCGAGGCGGCAGCCTCCTCGATATTCGAGTTGTAGAGCGTCAAGGACGCGACAATGGTGCGCACCGGATAGGCCGCGACCAGCACCATGTGGCCGATAAGGAGACTGTACCACGTGAACGCGATGTCCAGCCGGATGAAGAACTGGATGAGCGCGATGCCGATGGCGACGATCGGCACCGCGATCGGCGACAACAGGAACGACGTCAGGGCGGCCTTGGCAGGGAACTCGTGACGCACGATCGCGAGCGCCGTGCCGAGGGCCATGACGGTGACCAGCGACGCCGCCAGCGCGGCGATCATCAGGCTGGTGAGGGTCGCCTCGCCGATCTTGTTGATGTTGGCGATGTTCCGGTACCAGTCGAGCGAATACGACGACGGCGGCACCTCGATGAAATAGGACCCGTTGAAGGATACCAGCACCGTCAGCGCGACCGGGAACACCAGGAAGACTATCGAACCCCATCCCAGGATGCCGATCACCAGCCGGAATCCCCGCTCCTCAGACATCGATACGCAACACCTTTCTGACGACAAGGGCGTAAGCCAGGATCAGCAGGAAGACGAACGCGGTCAGCACGAAGATGATGGCGGACCCGAGCGGGAAGTTGAGCTGCATCAGCAACTGTTCCGCAGCAACCTGCGAGATCATCGCCGTGGACGGAGATCCGAGCATCAGCGGCGTCACGAAGGCGCTTGCGCAGATCGCGAAACACAGCGTGGTGCCGCCGAATATCCCGGGCGCCGACAGCGGCAGGATCACGGTGGCGAGCGTCGTCCAGGAACTGGCGCCCAGCGTGCGCGGCGCCTCCCATTGCGCTTGCGGGATCCTTACCAGCGCGCCGTAGATCGGCAGGATCATGAACGGCATGCAGTAGTGAACCAGGCCGACGATGATTGCCCACTGATTGTAGACCAGTCTATGCGGGCGATCGAACAGCCCGACGGCAACCATGATCCTGTTTACCGGCCCCTGGTCGGCCAGCACCACGAGCCAGCCGTAATTGCGCACGATCAGGCTCGCGGCCAGCGAGATGAAGATGATCATCAGCAGCGCCGAGCGCAAACGCGGCCCCAGCCACAGCATCAGGAGCGCGACCGGGTAGCTGATCAGAAACGTGATCACCACCGAGATCAGCGAGATCTCGAACGTACGCCACAGCGCGTGCAGGATACGGCTGCTGTCGAAGACCTTCGTGTACTGGTACAGGGAGAACGAGGTTTCCCGGACATGCTCCGGGTCGTTGCTCCAGGGCCGGAAGCTCTCGAGCAGCATCTCCCAGAACGGGATCACATAGAACACGGTGAGGAACACCAGCAACGGCGCAAGCAGCATGGCTGCGGGACCGAAGTCCCGCAGCCGGCCGAGCCGGGCATGTAGCCGGGCCGTCATTCCCGATCGTCGGTCGGATCAGGATCAACCGAAAATCTCGTTCCACTTCTCCGTGATCTGCGGGCGGTGCTTGGACAGGAAAGCCCAGTCCGCATACTGGATGTTGTCGGGCGGGCCCATCAGCTCCAGCGTCCGCGGCGAGGGGTCGACCTCCTTGTGGGCGCTGCGCGTGTGCAGGACACTGTCGATCTTCTCCTGGAACGACTTCTCGTAGCTGAGATTGATGTAGACCTCCGCCAGCTCGACGTTCTTCGCATTGGTCGGCATGTTGAGGCCGACGATCTCGCCGTGCATGCCCTCTTCCAGTGGATGCGCCGGCGCGATCGGCGCTCCCTGGTCGATGATCGGGTTGATGAATATCCCGTAGAACGGCACCAGCGGAATCTGGCCGGTCTGCAGCATCTGGATCGCCTGCGGCGCCCCGGTGTAGACGGCCGCCCCGTTCTCCTTGAGCTTTGCCAGGTACCGCAGCCCCTCCTCCCATTCATACTGGGCTTCGGACAACGGCTTGCCGGTGGCGATCTGGGCCGCGGTCGTGATCATGCGCATGCCGTTGTTCCAGCCGACCGGCGGGATGGCGACCCGACCCGCATTGGAGGAATCCCAAAGCTCCGCCCACGCCTTCGGCGGCTCGGTCACCTCCGACGTGTTGTACATGATCGTGTTGACGGCATCGATGACGCCCGCCGAATAGTGCTCGGCCAGCAGGAACGCTTCGCGCACGTTGGCGATGTTGGGAATGTTCTTTGGCTCGTGAGGCCGCAAGAGGCCTTCGTCGCGAGCAAAGAACACGCCCGCTTCGGAAAACTGCATGAGGTCGGGCGGGTTGTCCTTCTGCGTCTTCAGCATGGCCAGCATCTGCGCCGTCACCGACTGCTGCAGGTTGATCGTGGCGCCCGTTTCTGCCTCGAACTTCGGGTGCAGTTCCTCGATCCACAGTTTCGCCAGCAGACCCTGGTTCAGGACGACGTTCAGTTCCCCTGCTGCCCGGGCCCTGGTGGTCACCCACGGCGCCGCGAAGGCAGCTCCCGCGATCGCAGCACCTCCCTTCAGGACCTGGCGCCGGTTGGTACGCGCTGATGCGGGCTTCGTTGACTTGTTGGACATTTTCACCTCCCTCCGAAGTGTCCACTGGGTAACGGCAGGCCGGTACTGCACCTGCCCCGGAATCGTGCGGCTCGCTCAGGCCGCCGTCTTCACGTCCGAAAACAGAAACAGCTGCAGACCGCGACCGGGTTGCCTGCACGCTCCGGCGGCACGCCTCCAGGGACCGGCAGGCGAGACCGGCCCATGCCTGGTGCCCGTCATGCTTCCACGATCCCGAAACTCATCGCCACCTCGCCGAAGAGAATACTCCTGCTGATACCTTCACAGGCCGATCTGTCCGATCCGTATCGTCCCCATCTGGTGGCAATTGTATACATGACTGCCGGGACACCGCAACAGTTCCGGCGAGTTTCTGGGCACTTTCGGGCAGGTTGCATACAATCTCGCTGCGTAAAGCCCGACCCTCCCAATGCGGGGAGCGCCCCGGACCATTGGTACCGGGATCATCCGCAGCGAGAACGGTTCAGACGAGGGAGCCAGGTGAGGACGTGCGATGCCGGCGATCCATGGCGCCGGCGGTACCAACGGGGGCTGAATGCCGTGCGATGAACGGCGAAGCCGCCCCGGTGGTCCGGGGCGGCTTCCGAGCGTCGCGTGAAGCTATTGCTGCTGTTGCTGGTACTGTGCCGCCTCCTGCTCGGCCTGAAGCGTCGCGCGGTCCTTGAACGCGGGCGCAGCATCGAGCTGCTCGCGCGTCAGATCCAGGTAGATCAGTCCCTCGGCGGGACGCACTTCGAACTCGTCCCAAGACAGCGCGACCCGCTTGGCGCCGATGCCGAGAAATCCACCCATCTTCACCACGCCGCCGACAATCTGGTCGTTCTCGTCGAAAAGGATGCTGTCGAGCGAACCGATCGGTCCGTTCTGGGGATGAACCACGTCGGCGCCGATCAACTCGGCGGATAGCACCTGGCTGGACTGCTGTTCGACGATGAGCTTTTCCTGCGGCGGCGGGACAGCCGCGGTTTCGGTCTCCTCCGCAGCCGGCTCCGTCGCCGACCCGGCCGGCGGCGTCATCGTCGGCGCTGGCTGACTCGGCTGCATCTGCGGATCGGGTGGTGGAACCGTGTCGGCGGTCTGGGCCGAGGCGCCGCCTGCGGCGAGGATCGCTGCCAGAGACGACACCGCGATCATCTGCTTCAACATGATCTCCTCCATACTGCCTTCAGCCCCTGGCCCCCGGTCGGAACGAGCAACGCGCAGGATCCGGCAGGCGCCGGCTGCTACTCGCCCATGACGAAGACAGGACGACGGGGCCGGAAGTTCCGTCCCGTGGAAGAGATTTTCCGCCTGCTGCAGGGAAACGGGAGGCGGTCGCGCCTACTGGACGCGCCAGGTATGGCCCTTGCGCATCAGCGCGTTGAGGCGCTCGGCGATCCCGGACCCATTCACCGTTGCCTGCTGCGGGCGCGCGGCACCCTCGTCAGGGGCGCAGTAGATGACGCCGAAGGCGACCGGCATGTGCGGCGGCTCCAGCGCGGCCAGCAGGGCGGCGAGCGCCGGATTCGTCTCGTCGTGAACGAGGATATCGGAGTCCGACACCCCGTTCTCGCCGACAGTGACAGCCTCGAGCCGGAAGGTCCGCGGATCGAGCCGTATCCCCTTCTCGCCGTTCTTGCCGAAGCGCAGCGGCTGGCCGTGCACGACGTGAAGCTGCGCATCGGCGGCGACCGACTTGTCCGTGATGCCGGCGAAGACGTCGTCGTTGTAAACGATGCAGTTCTGCAGGATCTCGACGAACGACGTGCCGCGATGGGCGCGGGCCCGCTTCAGGGTCTCCACCAGATGCGCCTGGGCGACGTCGTAGGAACGCGCTACGAACCGTGCGCCGGCACCGAGCGCGAACGGCAGCGCGTGCACCGGCCGGTCACTGGAACCGCGCGGCGACGACGGCGTGACCGTACCGATCCGCGACGTGGGCGACACCTGCCCCTTGGTGAGGCCGTACACCTCGTTGTTGAACAGCAGATAGGTGAGATTGACGTCGCGGCGCAGCAGGTGGAGCAGATGGTTGCCGCCGATCGACAGCGAGTCGCCGTCGCCGGAAATCACCCAGACGTCGAGGTCCGGGTTGGCGAGCGTGACACCGGTGGCCACCGCCGCGGCACGGCCATGGATGGTGTGGAAACCGTAGGTCGCCATGTAGTAGGGAAACCGCGCCGCGCAGCCGATGCCCGAGATGAAGACCGTCTGCTCGGGATCGGCCTGCAGGTCCGCGAGCGTCTTCTGCACCGCCTTGAGGATGGCGTAGTCGCCGCAGCCGGGGCACCAGCGCACCTCCTGGTCGGAAGCGTAGTCCTTGAGCGTGCGGGGTGCGGCCTGGATGTTCATGTCACTCTCCGATTGCCCGGATGGCGGCGTCCTCGATCTCGCGCACCTTGAACGGCCGGCCGGAAACGTTCGACAGGCCCTGGGCGTCGATCAGGTAGCGTGCGCGCAACAGGTTCACCAGCTGTCCGTTGTTCATCTCCGGTACCAGTATGCGCTCGAAGCGGCCGAGTACCTCGCCCAGATTGCGCGGCAGCGGCCAGATGTAGTCGAGATGGATGTGGCTGACCGCCTTGCCGGCGGCGCGCAGGTTGGTGACCGCGCGGCTGATCGGTCCGAACGTGGACCCCCAGCCGACCAGCGCCAGTTCGCCCTCGGCATCGCCCCGGGTCACCTCCTGCTCGGGAATATCCCTGGCGATGCCCAGGATCTTGCTTGCCCGGAGCTCGGTCATCGCGTGGTGGTTGGCCGGATCGTAGGAGACGTGGCCGGTCGTGTTGGCCCGTTCGAGGCCGCCGATGCGATGGATGCCGCCCGGCGTGCCGGGTACCACCCACGGCCGCGCCAGCGTCTCGGGATCGCGCGCATAGGGCTGGAACCCGTCCGGCGCCGACCGGTTGTCGACCGGGAACGGCGTCAGCCCGGCGACGTCAGGGATTGCCCACGGTTCGGACGAGTTGGCGAGATAGCCGTCGGTCAGCAGGATCACCGGTGTCATGTACCGGGTCGCCAGCCGCACCGCCTCGACCGCCATGGTGAAGCAATGTCCCGGCGACCGCGCAGCCAGCACGACCAGCGGCGCATCGGCGTTGCGGCCGAACACCGACTGATACAGGTCCGACTGCTCGGTCTTCGTCGGCAGGCCGGTCGACGGGCCGCCGCGCTGGGCGTTGACGCCGACCAGCGGCAGCTCGGCGGCGATGGCAAGCCCGAGCGCCTCGGTCTTCAGGGCAATGCCAGGGCCGGAACTGCCGGTCACGCCGATCGCGCCGGCGTAGGAGGCGCCGATGGCCGAGGTGATCGCGGCGATCTCGTCTTCGGCCTGGAACGTCCTGACGCCGAACTCCTCGCCCATCTGCGCCCGCACGTGCAGCATGTTCGAGGCCGGCGTAATGGGATAGGAGGAATAGACGAGCTTGAGCCCGGCAAGGTGGGCGCCGGCGACCAGCCCCCAGCAGATCGCCTCGGTGCCCGTGGCATTGCGGTACTCGCCCGGTGCGAGCTGGGCCGGCGGTACCTCGTAGGCGGTCGTCTCCGGCGGCAGCTCCGTCGTCTCGCCGAAGGCGTAGCCCGCCTCGAGAGCGGCAATGTTGATGCGGGCGATATCAGGCCTGTTCGCGAAACGCCGCTCCAGCCATTCGCGGGTCGGCGCGACCTCGCGGTCGAACAGCCACAGGACCAGCCCGAGCGCCCACATGTTCTTCGAGCGCAGGCTGTCCTTGTTGGAGACCGTGACCCCGTCGAGCGCCTTCACCGTATGCTGGGTGAGATGGGAGATGTCGATCGACAGGACCCGGTAGGCGGACAGCGCCTCGCCTTCGAGCGGGTTGGTCTCATAGCCCGCCTTCTTGAGGTTGCGGTCCTGGAACGTGCCGGTGTCGACGATGACGAGCCCGCCCGGCTTCAGGTCGCCGATGTTGGTGATCAGCGCCGCCGGGTTCATGGCGACCAGGACGTCGAGTTCGTCGCCGGCCGTCCTGATCTCGCGGGTGCCGAAATTGATCTGGAACGAGGAGACGCCGAACGTCGTGCCGACGGGCGCGCGGATCTCGGCCGGAAAGTCGGGAAAGGTGACGAGGTCGTTGCCGGCAACCGCGGTCGCCAGGGTGAACTGGCTGCCGGTCAGCTGCATGCCATCGCCGGAGTCGCCGGCGAACCGCACCACGGCCGCCTCGACGCGCCGGCGCTCGAGCCGGACGGCGCGCAGATCCGAACTTTGCTGGGCAATTACGGCCATAATCCAGCTCTCACCTCACACGGTTGCCGTGCCACAGGGCAGGAGCCGAGCCCTTTTTCCCGGCTGGGTCCGGGCATGGCCTTGCCTGAATCACGGGACGGAAGCCTGGTCAATCGGATCGATCGCGAATGGCGCGGAGTTACCGGCTCCAGACATCAAGAACTCGACGAAACAGCCGCGCTTCTCTGAAGTGCCCCCGCAATATATGTCCCGACCGGCCGTTGTCAACGAAACCGCGGAGGGTCGGCGCGGGGAACCGGGAGGGGGCATCCGAGTTCGACTCGGGAAGGACGACGAACATGGCAGAGCCGCTTGCCCGAGGGGCAAGGAGGCGCGCAGTGCAGGCACGCATGGCCATGGTGGGCAAGGTTGCAAGCATCGCCGGCGCAATCGTGCTGGCCGCCATGACGGCCGGCCGGCCGGAGGCCGCTACCGACCCGTGCGGCGACTTCGTCTCGGTCGGCCCCGGCGACACCCTCGGCGCGATTGCCCGGCGCTGCGAGATGTCGATACCGGGGATCCTGCTTGCCAACCCCGACATTGACGACCCGAACCGGCTGGAAATTGGCCAGATCGTCCGCCTGCGGCCGCCGGCAATGCGGTCATCGGAGGCCGGCTACCGTCGCGAGGACGTGGACTGGTCGCGGGCCATGGCCGAGGGTTACTACCGCGTGCGTAGCGGCGACACCTTCGACTCCATCGCCGAGCAGAGCGGCATCCCGCTTTCCCTGCTGACCGAACTCAACCCGGACATCGTCCCCGACACGTTGCCGCCCGGGCTCATCATCACCCTGCCGCAGGCCGAGACCCGGTCCGCCAGCGCCGGCGGGACGAGCCTGGTGGCCGGAGCGGCGGCGACCGGCAGGATCGAGTAAGCGATGGCGGGCCCCCGCGGCATGCTGCCCGGCGCCGTTCCGGCGACCGGGCGGCGGCGGATCAGACGTTCAGGAGCAGGTACTCGCGCTCCCAGGAACTGATGACCTTCCGGTACTGCTCGATCTCGTAGTCCTTCACCTCCTGCAACGCCTCGACGAAGCGCTCGCCGAGCACCTGCTTGAGCGGCTTGGTGTGGTTGAGCTTGGACAGGGCCTCCGACAGGTGTTGCGGCAGCGTGAAGGCGTAGCGATAGGCGTTGCCCTCGACCGGCGGTGTCGGCTTCAGGCCCTCGGTCATGCCGAGGTAACCGCACGCGAGCGATGCGGCGATGGCGAGATACGGGTTGGCGTCGGCGCCCGGCACGCGGTTCTCGACGCGCCTGCTTGCGGCATCGGATGCCGGCACCCGAAGCCCGACCGTCCGGTTGTCGTGGGACCAGTGCACGTTGGTCGGCGCATCGGAATACGGAACGAGGCGGCGGTAGGAGTTCACGTTGGGCGCAAAGCAGGGCATCGCCGCCGGCAGGTAGCGCTGAAGGCCGGCGATGTGGCTCAGGAGCAGGCGGGTGTCCTTGCCCGACCGGGTGGCGAAGAGATTGCGGCCGGTCTTGCGGTCGACGACGGACTGATGGACATGCATCGACGAGCCGGGTTCGTTCTCGTGCGGCTTCGCCATGAAGGTGGCGTAGACGTTATGCTGCAGCGCCGCCTGGCGCACGGTGCGCTTGAACAGGAACACCTGGTCGGCGAGTTCGAGCGGATCGCCGTGGTTGAAGTTGATCTCGAGCTGGGCCGAGCCGCTTTCGTGTGACAGCGTGTCGAGATCAATGTCCGACCGCTCGCAGTAGTCGTAGATGTCCTCGACGATGGGATCGAATTCGTTGGCGGCGTCTATCCCGTAGGCCTGGCCACCGGGCTCCGCCCGACCCGACCTGCCGACCGGCGGCTCGAGCGGATAGTCGGGATCGGTATTGGGCTTGACCAGGTAGAACTCCAGTTCCGGGGCGACGAGCGGCTTCCAGCCGCGCTCGGCGTACAGGTCGAGCACCCGCGACAGCACGTATCGCGGCGCGATGTCGACCGGCTTGTCATCCAGGTAGAAGCAGTCGCAGATGACCTGCGCGGTCGGCTCCTCGTACCAGGGCACGAGGCGCATGGTGTCGAGATCCGGCTTCAGGTAGACATCGGCTCCGGCAGGGTTGGTGGTTTCCGGCTCCGGCACGTAACGGCCGGTCACGGTGAGGATGAAGATCTCCTCGGGCATGCGCAGCCCGCGGCTCTTCATGCCTTTCAGAAATTTCTTGTCGGGGAGGATCTTGCCGCGCGGCACTCCCGACATGTCGGGCACGAGGCACTCCACTTCCTCGACGCCGCGTTCCCGCAACCATTCTTCCAGATTCCTCATGACAACCTGCAAAGCGATGCTCTATGGTCCGTGCCAGAGAGCCATATGTCTGAATTGTCAGCCTATTTGGCAGCCCCGCCGGCAGTGGCGACATGTAATCGCTTCCGCGCATACAAGTCCACATGACTCTTCCCGAACACGTTCGCAGGTCGCCGTCCACCGAGGCTGCGGCTTTTCTGGAACAGTACCCCGACCTGGCGGTCGCCGACATGCTGGCGCCCGACATGAACGGGATCCTGCGGGGCAAACAGCTGACGCCGGCGGGGCTGCGCAAGCTCTATTCGGAAGGCGTGCGGCTGCCGGCGTCGATCTACCTGCTCGACTGGACCGGCCGGTCGGTGCCGCCGATCGGGTTCGGCACCTCGGACGGGGACCCGGACTGGTACTGCCATCCGGTGCCCTACACGCTGAGGCCGGTGCCATGGGCAAGGCGCAAGGCGGCACAGGTGCTGACCTCGATGGCAGACGAGCATGGAGCCCCGCACTGGGCCGACCCGCGGCACCTGGTCGCCAGGGCGGCCGAGCCGCTGACGGCACTCGGGCTCCGGCCGGTCATCGCCATAGAGTACGAGTTCTACCTGGTCGACCGCGACGCCGCGCTCTCCGGCACCATCCGTCCCGCCACCGCGCCGCGGCACGGCTGGCGGGCCAGCGGTACCAATGTCTACGGTCTCGACGAACTCGACGACTTCGACGACCTGCTTGCCGACGTCCAGGAGGCGTGCAGCGTCCAGGACATTCCCATCGACACCTTTGTCGCCGAGTACGCGCCGGGCCAGTTCGAGGTCAACCTCACCCATGTCGACGATCCGGTACTGGCCTGCGATCATGCGATCCTGCTGGAGCGGGCGATCAAGGAGGTGGCCAAGCGCCATGGCGTCATCGCGACGTTCATGGCCAAGCCGCTGATCGAAATGACCGGCTCGGGCCTCCATGTCCACGTGAGCCTGCTGGACAAGGCGGGCCGCAACGTGTTCGCCGGGCCGCTCGACAAGACGCTGAACCGGCCGATGAGCGACACGCTGCGGCATGCCATCGGCGGCCTTGTCCAGACGCTTCCCGAGGCGATGGCGATCTTCGCGCCCAATGCCAACTCCTACCGGCGGTTGATGCCGGGCGCCTATGCGCCAGTGAACACCCACTGGGGCGGCGACAATCGCACGCTGTGCCTTCGCATCCCGCCGTCGGACGACACGGGCACCCGCATCGAGCATCGTGCGGCCGGGGCCGATGCAAACCCGTACCTGGTGACGGCGGCGGTGCTGGCCGGCATCCATCACGGCATCTCCAACCGCATTGAGCCGCCGCCTCCATGCACCGGCGACGCCGCCCTGGAACCGGGCGCAGCGCTTCCGTCGCGCTGGGAGGAAGCGCTCGGGCTGTTCTCCCGATCCGAGGTGCTGCCACGATACCTCGGCGAACTCTACTGCCGGTGCTTCCATGACTGCCGGCGTTTCGAGGCGGACGCATTTCACGCCCACATCGATCCGCTCGAATACGAATGGTATCTCAGGACCGCATGATGCGCCCGAGCGATGGCCTGTCCTATTACCGGGCTACCGCCAATCCGCATCCCGCCCACCCGCGCCTCGAAGGCGACAAAAAGGCCGACGTGGTGGTGATCGGCGCCGGGCTCACGGGCCTGTCGGCGGCGCTCGAGCTCGCCCAGCGGGGCCTTTCGGTCATCGTGCTGGAAGCAGAGACCATCGGCTGGGGCGCATCCGGTCGCAACGGCGGCCAGGTCTGCACCGGATATTCGGTGTCGATGGCCAAGATCGAACGGCAGGTCGGTCGCGATGACGCCCGGAAATGCTGGGCGATCCAGGAAGAAGGCAAGGCGCTCATCGGCGAGCGGGTCGAGCGCTACAACATCGATTGCGACCTGAAGTGGGGCTACATCCACGCCGCGCCGAAGGCCAGCGACGTCGCCGAGCTCAGGGAACTGCAGGAGACGTACGCCGCCTACGACTACACCGACACCAGGCTGCTTTCCGCGGCCGAACTTCACGAACGGGTCGGCTCTGCGGCCTACTGCGGCGGATTGTGGGAAGCCGGCGCGGGTCATCTGCACCCGCTGAACTACTGCCTCGGACTGGCCGACGCCGCGGTACGCGAAGGCGTGCGCATCTTCGAGCACTCCCCGGTCACCAGGGTCGAGACGGACCGTGATCCGGTCGCCTTCACCGAGCACGGCATCGTGCGTGCCCGCTACATGGTGGTGGCCGGCAATGCCTACCTCGGCCGCATCGTGAAGCCGCTCTATTCGCGGATCATGCCGGTCGGCAGTTTCATCACTGCGACTGAGCCGCTCGGAGAAGACCGTGCCCGCGCCCTGATCCGCGACGACGACGCAGTGTGCGACACCAACTTCATCGTCGACTACTTTCGCCTATCGGCCGACAAGCGACTGCTGTTCGGCGGCCGCGCAACCTATTCGGGGCGGGAACCGACCGACCTCAAGGGGTTCATCCGCCGGCGCATGCTCCGGGTGTTCCCGCAGCTCCGCGACGTCCGGCTCGACTACTGCTGGGGCGGCTACATCGGCATCACCATGAGCCGCATGCCCGATATCGGCAGGCTGGGCGAACGTACCTACTACGCGCAGGGCTATTCCGGGACGGGGCTTGCGCTGTCGGGGATCTGCGGCCGCATCCTGGCCGAGGCGGTCTGCGGCCACGCCGGGAAGTTCGACGTCCTGGCGCAGTTCCGGCACAACCCGTTTCCCGGCGGGCCGGTGCGGACGCCGCTGCTCGTCCTCGCCATGCTCTATTACCGCTTGCGCGATATCATTGGCTGACCCACACTCGACGGGTGCGGATGCGAGTCTGCTTCAGGGACGACGGCAGATGATCTCGCGGCGGGACTTCCTTGGTGGCGTGGCCACATTCGCAGCAGCCGGGGGCCTGCAGTCGCGCCCGGCCGCGGCAGGCGACCCGTTCGTCGTCCTGACCGCCCGGCCCGGCGAAGCGCCGCTGGCCGAAGGGTTGCAGGGTGCCGGCAAGACCCGGATCTGGGGTTACAACGGGAGCGTTCCCGGCCCGATCCTCCGATACCGGCGCGGCGACAGGGTGCGCGTGCGGCTGAAGAACGAACTGCCCCAGCCGACCTCCATCCACTGGCACGGCATCCGGGTCGTCAACGCAATGGACGGGGTGCCCGGCCTGACCCAGCCGGCAGTGTTGCCGGGCGAAAGTTTCGACTACGACTTCGTGGTGCCCGATGCAGGCACCTTCTGGTACCACACCCACGCCCGCACGTGGGAACAGCTGGCGCGCGGTCTTTACGGCCTGCTGATCGTAGACGAGGACGAACCGCCGGTATTCGACCGTGACATCGCCCTGGCGCTCGACGACTGGCGACTGACCGAGGACGGGCAGATCGAGGAGGAGAGCCTGGGCTCCGTGCACGACCGGGCTCATCTGGGCCGCCTCGGCAACTGGCTTACCGTCAACGGGAGGTCTCGGCCGGAGATCACTGTCGCCCGCGGCGAACGCATCAGGCTGAGGCTCGCCAACACGGCGAACGCGCGCATCCTGGAGCTCGCGTTTCCCGATCATTCCCCGATGCTCGCGGCGCTCGACGGGAGCCCGGTCCCGCTGCAACCGCTGAACGGCAGCCCGCTCATTCTCGCGCCCGGCCAGAGGGCCGACCTTGTGTTCCATCTCAAGGGTCAGGCGGGTGCCCGGTACCCACTCCACGAAGTGAGCCAGGAACAGCCGCTCGAATTTGCCTATTTCGCCTACGCGGAGGAAGAGATGCGGGACCTCGGCTCGCTCGCGCCGATCGCGTCGTTCCCACCGGCGAAGCATCCTCCGCTCGACCTATCCTCGGCGGTGACGGCAGACCTCGTCATGACCGGCGGCGCGATGGGCCGCCTCGACGGCGCCATGCACGGCGGCGTGATGCGGTCGATGAAGGAACTGGCGGCCAAGGGCATCGTGTGGGCCATGAACGGGGTCGCCGCCGATCCCGACCACTCAAACGACCCGCCGCTGGTCGAGGTCGCCCGGGACACCACGGTCATCATCGACATGGTCAACGATACCCGCTGGCCGCATGCCATGCATCTGCACGGCCACCATTTCCGGGTGATCCGGCGCGACGGCCGCGCCATCGACAGCGCGCCGTGGCGCGATACCGAGCTCGTGGCCCCCGACGAGCGGGTTGCCATCGCCTTCGTCGCCGACAATCCGGGCAAGTGGCTGTTCCACTGTCACATGGTCGAGCATCATGCCGCCGGCATGGCGACCTGGATCAACGTGACGGCCTGACGGGGCCGCTGATGAGGGACCGGGTCCCTACTCGGCCGTGGCGCCGCGACGGGCCGCCAGCAGGCAGAGATACTCCACCGCCACCGTGGCCGCGGCGAGGCTCGTGATCTCGCCGGCGTCGTACGGCGGGCAGACTTCGACCACGTCGGCGCCGACGAAGGCAACCGGGGTCAGCCGTCGCAGTATCGAAAGCGCCTGGTGGGATGTGAGGCCGCCGGGCACCGGCGTCCCGGTTCCCGGCGCGCAGGCCGGGTCGAGGCAGTCGATGTCGAAGGTGACATAGGCCGGGCCTTCGCCGACCCTGCGCACGATCTCGGCGGCCACGGCCTGCGGTCCCGCTTCGTGCACGCGGTCGGCATGAATGACCTCGATGCCGTGCGTGCGTTCCCCGGCATAGGTGGTACGGATCCCGACCTGAATGGATCGGCCCGGGTCGATCACGCCCTCTTCGATGGCGTAGCGGAACATGGTGCCATGATCGACGCGCCCGCCATCGTCCTGCTCGACGTCGCGATGGGCGTCGAACTGCACGAGGGCCAGCGGCCCGTGCCGGGCGGCATGAGCCTGCAGCAGCGGATAGCTGATGTAGTGGTCGCCGCCGAAGGTCAGCATGTGCACGCCGGCATCGAGGATCGTGCCGGCATGGGTGCGGATCGCCGACGCTACGGTCGCCGGGGCGCCGTAGTCGAACCAGCAGTCACCGTAATCGATCACCGCCAGGGTATCGAACGGGTCGAACCGCCACGGCCAGATCGGCCCCCATGCCAGCTGGGCCGATGCCTGGCGGATCGCCTGCGGGCCGAAGCGTGTCCCCGGCCGGTTGGACGTTGCCTGGTCGAACGGAATGCCGCTCACGGCCACGTCGACACCGGCCAGTACCCGGGTGTAGCGCCGGCGCATGAAGCTCAACGCGCCGGCGAAACTCCATTCGACGTCGGTGCCGTAGAGACTCTCGCGGCGGAAGGCGGCATCGCCCGGCGGCCCGGCGGGTGGGCCACCTGCAGGGCCGGAACCGGTGCTCATTCGGTCAGCACCAGGGTGTCGGCCGGCCGCCAGGATATCCAGACCGCATCGCCGATATCCACTGTCGACACGACGTCGCGGCTCTGGTTCTGAACATTGGCGGTAAGCGCGATGCCGGAGTCGGTCTCCACGAACACGTGGCTCGTGTTGCCGTAGTAGGCGACGTTGACTACCCTGCCCCTGACCTTGATGGCGGTACCGGCCGGTTCGCCGGGCGAGAGCTTCAGCTTCTCGGGTCGCACCGCCAGCATCACGGCATCCGGAATGCTGCCGTCGCCTGCGAGATCGAGCCGACCGATCCCGTCGACATGCACCCCGATCGTGCCGTTGCTGCGAGCGCCGACGCGGCCTTCGAGCAGGTTCACCTTGCCGATGAAGTCGGCAACGAACCGGTTAGACGGAGATTCGTACAGTTCCTCGGGTGTCGCGATCTGGCAGACACGGCCCCGGTCCATCACCGCGATGCGGTCGGCCATCGACAATGCCTCGTCCTGGTCGTGGGTCACGATGATGAAGGTGATGCCGACGGTCTGCTGCAGGTTGGCAAGCTCCAGCCGCATCTGTTCGCGAAGCTTCGCGTCGAGCGCCGACAGAGGCTCGTCGAGCAGGAGCACCTTGGGCCGCTTGACCAGTGCGCGCGCGAGCGCAACCCGCTGGCGCTGGCCGCCGGAAAGCTGGTCCGGCCGGCGTCCGGCATAATCGCCAAGCTGGACCATGGAGAGCGCCTCCATGACGCGCGGGCCGATTTCGCGCCGGGGGGTGCCGACGACCTTGAGGCCATAGGCCACGTTCTCCTCGACCGTCATGTGCGGAAACAGGGCGTAGGACTGGAACACCATGTTGACCGGCCTGGCATTGGCCGGGACACCGGACATCGGCCGGCCGTCGATGGAGATCGTGCCGGACGTCGGCGTCTCCAGCCCCGCAATCATCCGCAACAGCGTGGTCTTGCCGCAGCCGGATGGTCCCAGAAGGGCAAAGAATTCGTTGGGACGGATCTCAAACGAGACGTTGTCGACGGCGGTAACGGAGCCGAACATCTTGGTGATGCCGTCGATGGAAACGATCGGGTCGCTCACGCCAAGCATCAAAAGTCTCCTCAGGTCTCGGCCGGGCGGTCCGGCGCCTGGAACTTCACCGCGAATATGGTGGCGATGATCGTGATCACCACGAGCACGGTCGAGGCGGCGTTGACCTCCGGCGTCACCGAGAAGCGGACCATCGAATACACCTTGACCGGGAAGGTGACGGTATCAGGCCCGGAGGTGAAGAAGGTAATGACGAAGTCGTCGAGTGACAGGGTGAACGCGAGCAGCGCGCCGGCGACGACGCCCGGCCGCATGTACGGCAGGATCACGTTGCGAAACGTCTGCCATTCGCTGGCGCCAAGATCGCGCGACGCCTCCTCGAGTTCGCGGTTGAAGCCCGCCATCCGTGCGCGCACCACGATGGCGACGAACGGGAAGCAGAAGGCGACGTGGGCGATGGTGATGGCGCCGAGGTTGAGCGGCCAGACCATGCCCGTCGGCCAGCCGATGCGGGCGAAGAAGGCGAGCATTGCAACGCCCATGCAGATCTCGGGGATGACGATCGGAAGGGCGGTGAAGCCCTCGTAGGCCGCCTTGCCGGGGAACCGGAAGCGCCACAGGAGCAGCGCCACCATGGAGCCGATGATCGTGCTGATGACGGTCGCGAGCACGGCGATTGTGAGGCTGTTGATGAAGGCCTCGATCAGGCTCGCGTTGTTCCAGGCACGCACGTAGTACTTGGTAGTGAAACCCTGCCAGACGATGTTGCGCCGCGAATCATTGAAACTGAAGACCATCAGCGTGATGATCGGCGCGTAGAGCAGCAGGAAGACGGCTGCGACGAACAGCCGGAGCCACAGCCTGCGGCCGTACTCCAGCGGGCCGGCCACGTCCCTCTGCCACCACCGCCGCGTGGCACTGGCACCGCGCAGCCGCCCGCGTTCGCCGAGCGCGGCCTCGGTCATCGCCCGCTTCCCTTCGCGATCACAGTTCCATCCCCTGCCTGCGCCCGGCCAGCACCGAACGCAGCGCCAGCGCGCCGAAGGTAGCGTACATCAGGAGGAACGACAGCGCGGCGCCGAACGGCCAGTCGTTGGCTGCCTTGAACTGGCGCTCGATCACGTTGCCGATCATCTGCGCGTTGGTGCCGCCGAGAAGGTCGGGGGTGAGGAACGCGCCGAGGCAGGGAATGAACACCAGGATGATGCCGGAGACGATCCCCGGCATCGTCAGCGGCACGACGATGGAGAAGAACGTCCGCCAGTGCCCGGCGCCGAGGTCGAGGCTCGCCTCCAGGTATGACTTGTCGAGCCGCTCGATCGTGGCATAGAGCGGCAGCACCATGAACGGCATGTAGACGTAGACGAGGCCGGCGATCACCGCGAAGTTGTTGTACAGGAGCGTCAGCGGCCGGAACTCGCCCATGAGCCCGCCGAGCCCAACCAGACCGAGCATGAACGCCGCCTTGTTCCACAGGAACTCCAGCCCCCAGTTGACGAAGCCGTTGGTCCTGAAGACCGCGATCAGGGCATAGGTGCGGATCAGCAGGTTGATCCAGAACGGCAGGATGACGGCAAGCAGCAGTACCGTCTTCCAGCGACCCGGCGCGAACGCGATGACGAACGCTACCGGGTAGGCGACAACGAGGCACAGCGCCGTCGCGACGGCGCTGATCCAGACCGATTTCCAGATGATCTCGAGATAGATCGGCTCCAGCGCACGGGCATAGTTTTCCAGCGTGCCGGTGAGCGCAATGGAGATGATGCCGGTCTTCTCGCTGAAGCTGAGCAGCCACACGAAGCCGAGCGGCACCAGGAAGAACACGACCAGCCAGAAGGTGCCGGGCGCGGCCAGGATCCAGAAGACGGCGCGGTGTTCACGCCAGTTGTCCATGCCAGAGCGGTCGCCTCACGTCTGCAAGCCGTCAGACGGCTTCACCCTCCCCCCGGTCGCGGGATCGTATCCGCCGACCGGCCCCGTTGCGCTACGCCCGGCGACGCCTGTTCAGGCCGCCTGGATGCGGGTCCATGCCTCGTCGTACAGGCGCGTTGCCTCCTCGCCGAGATAGACCGACGGTTCGCACCGTGCCAGCGTTTCTTCACTGGGGAAGATCGCGGGATTTTCGAGGTACTCGGGCCCGAGATGCTGCTTGGAGGCGCTATTCGCCGTGCCGAACTGGATAAAGTCGGCGATCGCGGCCATCACCTCGCCGTCGTGGAGGAAGTTGATGAACTTGTGCGCGTTCTCCGGGTGCGGCGCCCCATTGGGAATGCACAGGCAGTCCTCCCACAGCATGCCGCCCTCGACCGGCACCACGTAATCAAGATCGTCGTCTTCCTCCATCACCTGGAGAATGTCGCCGTTCCACTCCTGGGTGATGTCGACCTCGCCGGAAAGCAGGAGGTCCTGTCCGTTGTCGTCGGCGAACACCTTGATGTGCGGCTTCTGGGCGATGATCAGTTCGGCCGCCTCGTTGATCTCCTTAGGATCCTTCGAATTCATCGAATAGCCGAGGTACTTCAGCGCCTGGCCGATGACCGTCAGGCCGTCGCCGAGCAGGCCGATCTTGCCCGAGTAGCGGTCGGAATCGAACACCCATTTCCAGCTCGCCGGAACCTCGTCCATCCGGCTCTTGCGGAAGCCGATGCCGATGGTGCCCCACATGTACGGCAGGCTGTAGCGGCGGCCGGGATCGAAGCCGGCATCCATGAACCGCTCTTCGATGTTGGCGATGTTGGGAATCTTGTCGTGATCGAGCGGCATCAGCATCTCGGCCCTGATCATCCGCTCGACGAAATCGTTGGTCGGCACGATCACATCGTAGCCGGGATTGCCCTCGCGCAGCTTCGAGAACAGCTCATCGTTGTCGGCATAGAGGTCCATCCGCGCGGCGATACCCGTCGCCTCCTGGAAGTCCTGCAGGGTGGTCTCGCCGATGTAGGTGTCCCAGTTGTAGAAGTTGAGCACCGGCTCTTCCTGCGCCAGCGTGCCGCGCGGCAGGAAGCTGATCCCCGCGGCGAAGGCGCCGGTGGCGGCGAGAAAGCCGCGGCGGGTCGGTCGGATGCGCTGGAATCTCCTGGTCATTGTTCTCGCCTCCCTCCGAGCGTAGGACATGCCTTCAGGCAGCGGCCATGCCGCCGCCACGCGTTCGGGGCGATTGTGGCCGGATCGAATGGCTGCTTCAACCGGTTTGTTGCCGCCGGCGCCCGATGCCGGGAGTTTGTGCAGGCAGAACGGTCACCACCGACGGCCGGACAGCATTGTTCGGGTGCGCCATCCGGAATGCCCCCGGTTCCCGCTTCCAACTTACCGCCGCAGATCCCGCCAGGTACGGTCGAGGGCCTCGCCGGCGAGGCGGACGATCTCGTCGATCTCCTCGCGGGTGATGACGAACGGCGGCGACAGCACCATGGTGTCGCCGCAGGCGCGCATGACGAGGCCGAGCTCGAAGCAGTGATCGCGGCAGATCAGGCCGGCGCGGCCCAGCGGATCGAAGCGCTTTCGCGCCGCCTTGTCACGGACCAGTTCGACGCCGCCGAGGAGGCCCACCGAGCGGGTCTCGCCGACGAGCGGATGGCCGGCAAGCCGCGCCAGCGCCTCGCCGAAGTAGGGGGCGAGATCGTCGCGCACGCGCTCGACGAGCCTTTCGTCCTCGAGAATGCGGATGTTCTCCAGCGCCACCGCGCAGGCAGCGGGATGGCCGGAATACGTCATGCCGTGGAAGAACTCGCCGCCCTCGCCTATCAGCACGTCAGCGACCTTGTCGCCGACGGCGACGGCGCCGATCGGCAGGTAGCCGGATGACAGCCCCTTGGCCATCGGCACGATGTCGGCCTCGATCCGGAAGGTATCGCGCCCAAACCAGTTGCCGGTTCGCCCGAAGCCGCAGATCACCTCGTCGCAGACGAGCAAGATGTCGTGTTCGCGGCAGATGCGGTTGATCTCGGGCCAGTAGGTACGTGGCGGGATCACCACGCCTCCCGCCCCCTGCACCGGCTCGCCGATGAAGGCGGCGACCCGGTCGGCGCCAAGCTCGTGTATCGCATCCTCCACCGCGCGTGCCGCGACGATGCCGAACTCCTCAGGTGTCATGTCGCCGCCCTCGGCAAACCAGTGGGGCTGCATCACGTGGACGAAGCCGGGCAGCGGCAGATCACCCTGGGCATGCATCGGCGCCATGCCACCGAGGCTGGCGGAGGCCATGGTCGAACCGTGGTAGGCGTTGTGGCGGCTGATGAAGACCTTCTTCTCCGGCTTGCCGATCAGGTTGTAGTAGTGGCGCACCATGCGCACGATGGTGTCGTTGGCTTCCGAGCCGGAGTTGACGAAGTGGACATGGTTGATGTGGTCCGGCAGGAGGCTTGCAATCTTCCGTGAGAGGTCGAGGACCGGCGGCGTCGCGGTCTTGAAGAAGGTATTGTAGTAGGGCAGTTCCAGCATCTGCCTGTACGCCGCCTCGGCGAGCTCGCGGCGGCCGTAGCCGACGTTGACGCACCACAGGCCGGCCATGCCGTCGAGGTAGGTGCGGCCGGTCGAGTCGGTGAGCCGGCAGCCCTCGGCGGCGACGATGATGCGCGGGCCTCCCTCGGCGGCGAGCATGCCGTGGTCGGTGAACGGCGGCAGGTGGTGCGCCGCCGCGGCGCGGCGCAGGGTGTCGGTGTCGATATCGGTTACGGGTCGGGTCATCGGAAGGCCTCGCAAAGGAACGTCGGAAGCATGCTGGCAGGTGCCGGTCACCACGACCGGCAGGCTGGCGAGGCGTCAGGGATTGTAGTCAACCCGCGCGCACAGGATCATCAGCTCGTCACGCGCGGTCGGGCCGTGCCGGCGGACCCGCCGGCTGCCGTGTGAGATCGTCCTGCCCATCGGCGAACCGTAATGAAACTCAGCTTGCGGTCGGTCAGCGACGCAGTGTCTCACCACTTTCACGGACGCGCAATACGCCTATAATCGCCCGCATCTTTCCCGCCGCTTCCTGTCTTGCGGACTCCGACAGCGCCATGACCCGGCACACCTTCTTCTGCATCGACGGCCACACATGCGGCGCACCGGTCCGGCTGGTGACCGGTGGCGCCCCGCAACTCGAAGGCGCCAACCAGGCGGAGCGACGGGAGCACTTCATGGCCGAGTTCGACTGGATCCGCACCAGCCTCACCTACGAGCCGCGCGGTCACGGCATCATGTCCGGCGCCATCCTGTACCCGCCGACGCGAGAGGATTGCGACCTCGCCGTCGTGTTCATCGAAACCTCCGGGTGCCTTGCCATGTGCGGCCACGGCACGATCGGCACCGTGACGTTCGCCGTCGAGCACGGGCTGGTGCGGCCACGTACGCCCGGCGTCGTCCGCCTCGAGACGCCGGCGGGCGTCGTCACCACCGAGTACCGCAGCAACGGTGACAGGGTGACATCGGTCAAGGTGACCAACGTGCCGTCGTTCCTCTACGTCCGAGACCACGTCATGGACACCGAGCTCGGCCCGCTCAAGGTGGACGTGGCGTACGGCGGCAACTTCTATCCCATCGTCGAGCCGCAGGAGAACTTCCGCGACATGGCCGACTTGACGCCGGGCGAACTGTTGCGGCTGGGGCGCGAGCTTCGTGCACAGATCAACGACGAGATCGAGGCGGTCCACCCCGAGAACCCGTTGATCCGAGGCTTCCGCCACTGGATGTGGACCGGCCAGCCGACCAAATCGACGGCGAACGGGCGCAACGCGGTGATCTACGGCGACCAGGCGATCGATCGCTCGCCGTGCGGCACCGGCACCTCTGCACGGATGGCGCAACGTCATGCCCGCGGGCAGATGAAGAAAAACGATGCCTTCATCCACGAAAGCATCATCGGCAGCCTGTTTACCGGCCGCATCGAGGACATCACCACCGTCGGCGACTACGACGCCATCATTCCCTCCATCGAAGGCTCGGCATACGTGACCGGTCTCAACACCATCTTCGTAGACGACAGCGACCCGTTCGCACACGGGTTCTCGGTCGTGTAGCCGCCGGCGACCCCGGAGCCTCCATCACCCGCCGCCACGCGATCCGGATCGAAACAGACCATGCCGACCTGGATCGCGCTCACCATCGCCGCGGCGTTCCTGCAGAACCTGCGCTCGGCGCTGCAGCGGCAGCTTGCGCGCGACCTGTCGCCGCTTGCGGCAACGTACGTGCGGTTCTCGTTCGGCCTCCCGGTGGCATTCGCCTATCTGATGGTGCTCGCCTCCCGCAGCGATGCGCAGGTACCGGCAGCCAATGCCGCGTTCCTCGCCTACTGCCTTGTCGGCGGCGGCGCCCAGGTCATCGCCACCCTGCTCCTCGTCTCGCTGTTCGCCCACCGCAACTTCGCGGTGGCGACCACCTGGTCGAAGACCGAGACCGTCCAGGCGGCGCTGTTCAGCATCGTCATACTGGGCGAGCATCTCAGCGTCGGGGCAGCGATCGGCATCCTGGTGAGCCTGGCCGGCGTCGTCGCCATCTCCATCGCGAGGACCGATCTGACGGCACGCAATCTCGCCGCGTCATTGACCGCGCGGCCAGCGCTCATGGGGCTCGGCTCCGGCGCCGCATTCGGCGTCGCTGCGGTCTGCTACCGCGGCGCGGCACTGTCGCTTGGAACGACCGACTATTTGATGGCGGCAGGGTTCACGCTGGCGGTGGTGCTGGCGATCCAGACGGCGGCGTTGTCGCTGTGGCTGGTCGTGCGGGCTCCGGATCAGCTGCGGGCGGCGCTTCGCGCCTACCGGGTCAGCGCCGTGATCGGCATCGCCGGCGCATTCGCGTCCGCCTGCTGGTTCACGGCGATGGCGCTGGAGAACGCCGCGCTCGTCCGGGCGGTGGGCCAGATCGAGCTGGTCTTCACCTTCGTCTCCTCGCACGTCTTCTTCGGCGAACGCATCTCGCGGCTGGAAGTCGCGGGGATCCTGCTCGTCACCGGCGGCATCGTGGTGCTGCTGCTCGACCGCTGAGCGGCAGCAGCGCTACTCCGCCGCCTCGGCGCGACCGGTGAGGTTGAACGGGCGATCGTGCGTCAGTGCCGGGATGCGCCGACGGGCGGCGTCCACCTCGGCCATGTCGATCTCGGCAACCACGAATCCCTCGCCGTCACCGCCGTCGGCCAGTACGCGGCCCCACGGGTCGACGATGAGCGAATGGCCGTAGCATTCGCCGCCGCCGTGCAGCGTTCCGTACTGGCAAGGCGCGATTACGAAGGCGCCGTTCTCGATGGCGCGGGCACGATTGAGGACATGCCAGTGTGCCTCGCCGGTCTTGCGCGTGAACGCTGCCGGCACGGCGAGCATGGTGGCACCGGCCTGGGCCAGTGCATGATAGAGGTACGGGAAGCGCAGATCGTAGCAGATGCTCAGCCCGAGCGGCCCCCAGGGCGTCGGCGCCACCACGGCCTCATTGCCCGGCGCGATCGTTGCCGACTCGCGGTACACCCTATCGGGCCCGAGGTCGACGTCGAACATGTGGATCTTGTCGTAGCGGGCACGGATATGGCCCTGCGCATCGATGACATACGCGCGGTTGCAGATGCGACCATCGCCGGTCAGCACGCCGAGGGATCCGAGCAGGAACCAGACCCCCAGCCGTTGCGCCTCCTCTGCGAACGCAGGCAGTACCGGATGTTCATCCTCGCGGAAGGCCACCGGATGGATGAGGCCGCCCTCGGTCGCCAGTCCGGAGAAATACTCGGGCAGACAGATGAGCTGCGCACCCGCCGCGGCGGCCTCGCGCGACAGCCGTCGGGTTACCGCAAGGTTCTCCTCGACCTCGGGGCCGGCGCAGTTCTGGACGCAGGCTACCGTGAAGACCGTCGCCATGGTTCGCCTCCTGTTGCTGCTTCGGGCAACCGGTTCCAGCATAGGCGAACCGCGCCCGGCTGCCAATTCGGCCTTGACCGGACCGCCAATCAGGCGCCCAATAACGGTTGCGCCTCCGACTTCCGGCGACGCGTCGCGACCCACCGCCCTACACGCCGATGCCTGCCGAACAGCCCATCCTCGAGATCCGCAACCTGATGCGCCGTTTCGGCGGACTCACCGCAGTCGATGGGTTTTCGTTCAACGTCATGCCGGGCACGATCCACGGCCTGATCGGGCCGAACGGAGCCGGAAAGACCACGACGTTCAACGTGATCTCCGGTTTCTACCCGCCGAGTTCCGGCCAGGTTCTCTACATGGGCGAGGACGTATCGGGGCGGAAAACCAGCACGCTCGCAGCACTTGGTCTGGTGCGGACCTTCCAGGGAACAACCCTGTTCCGTGAACTGAGCGTTCTCGACAACGTGCGGATCGGCTGCCATCGGAGCGCACACGCCGGCTTTCTCGCCCGCATCCTGCGGACTGACCGCGCGGTCGAACGGGTGGTGGATGCCAAGGCGCACGAGATACTGGACTTCTTCGAGCTCGCAGACCTCGCCGGCGAGCCTACGGCCAGTCTGCCGCATGGACACCAGCGGGCGCTCGGAATGGCGGTGGCGCTCGCCGCCGACCCGAAGCTCCTGCTGCTGGACGAGCCATTCACCGGGATGAACCCGGAAGAGACGAGACGGATGATGGATCACGTGCGCCAGCTTCGCGATGAGCGCGACGTGACCATCATGCTGGTCGAACATGACATGCAGGCGGTGATGGGCCTGTGCGACACGATCACGGTGATGAACTTCGGCCGGCTGCTTGCCGAGGGCCCGCCGGCCAGCGTGCGAGCCGACCCCAGGGTCATCCAAGCCTACCTCGGGAGCCCGGATCATGTTGCTGGAGGTTGACAGCCTGCAGGTCCATTACGGGCCGGTAACCGCGCTCAAGGGCGTCAGCATGGCCGTCCCGGACGAGGGGGCCGTCACGATCATCGGTGCCAATGGCGCTGGCAAGAGCACCACCCTGCGGGCGATCTCGGGACTGACGCGCCCATCAGCCGGGACCATCCGCTTTCGCGGCGAGCGCATCGACGGGCTCACCGCCGACGCGATTGTCGCCCGCGGCATCGCCCACGTGCCGGAGGGGCGACGCGTGTTCCCCGGCCTGACGGTCGAGGAAAACCTGCGCACCGGCGCTTACCTGCGTCGCGACGCGGCCGCGATAGAAGCCGACCTCGAAGCGGTGTTCGGTCATTTTCCGCGCCTGCGGGAGCGGCGGAGGCAATGGGCGCGCACGCTGTCGGGCGGCGAGCAGCAGATGCTGGCAATCGGCCGGGCACTGATGGCGGCGCCCAGTCTGCTTCTGCTCGACGAGCCGTCGATGGGGCTGTCGCCGGTGATGGTTCAGGAAATTACCCGGATCATTTCGGCGATTGTCGAACGCGGCGTGCCGGTGGTGCTGGTCGAGCAGAACGCGGAATTGGCCCTTCGTCTCGCCCGCTATGCCTACGTGCTGGAGACGGGCACCGTTGCGCTGGAAGGGGCGGCATCGCAGCTGCACGAGAACGCGCACGTAAGAAAGGCCTACCTCGGTGGCTGAAACCTGGAGCGACGCAGAGCTTCTCGCTGCCGGCTGGCGGGCGGAAGATCTCGCGTGGGAGCGCAGCGCGGAAGAGGTACTCGCCGCCCTCGCCTCGGGCGACATCGACGCCGCACGGCA
This sequence comes from uncultured Hyphomicrobiales bacterium, assembly GCA_964608275.1. Classification (GTDB taxonomy): domain Bacteria; phylum Pseudomonadota; class Alphaproteobacteria; order Rhizobiales; family CAZSNL01; genus CAZSNL01. Next base: position 40,857 of record CAZSNL010000005.1, read on the forward strand.
GGCGGCTGCGCGCGGCCTGCGCCTTGCCCGCGAACATTTCGAGGCGGACGACCCGCGACTTGTCGCCAGTCTTCACGGCAACGGCGTGTGCCTGAAACTGGACGGCCGGCATGATCTTGCAGCGAGACTGCTCGACGAAGCCGCCGCCGCATGGCGACGTACGGGATCGTGGATCGACCGCATGCACGCACCGCGGACAGCGCGCAGTTCCCTGTTTCACATGCGCATGGAAGGACGCCATCGGGCAACCTACGAGGAACGGTGGCGGGCGAAGTGGCAGGACCTCGAAAAGGAAGCCCGGGCGGTCACCACGGCAGACTTGTCCGGCGTGGCGGCCGGGGATGCCGCGGCAAGGCTAGACCGCTGGCGCCGGGAACGCCCGGCCATGCTCAACGATACCCGGAAGCTGATGGCCGCCGTCATCCTGATGGCCGGACCGCATCAGACCGACATGACGACTGCGGAGGCAACACCGTGAGCATAGAAACATCGATCACCCGAATGTTCGGCGTCGAACACCCGATCGTACTGGCCCCGATGGGCGGGGTCGCCGGCGGAGAACTCGCCGCGGCAGTGAGCCAGGCGGGTGGCCTCGGCCTCGTCGGCGGCGGATACGGACGTCCGTCGGCGGCCGGCTACGGCGGCGAAGAATGGCTCATGCACGAGATGGATGCGGCGGGAAACGCACGGGTCGGCATCGGCTTCATCACCTGGACGCTGGCCGAACGGCCTCACCTTCTAGACCTGGCGCTCGACCGGTCTCCTGCCGCCGTGATGCTGTCGTTCGGTGACATGCGACCGTTCGTCGACCGCATCAAGAAGGCGGGTGCCAAGCTCATCGCCCAGGTTCAGACGTTGAAGGACGCCCGCGAGGCGGCAGCCCTCGGCGCCGACGTGATCGTCGCCCAGGGCACGGAGGCCGGTGGTCACGGGCGGATCGGCCGCGCCACCCTCACCCTGGTTCCGGCGGTCGTCGATGCGGTCGCACCGGTGCCGGTTCTCGCCGCCGGCGGCATTGCCGACGGCCGCGGGCTCGCGGCGGCGCTGATGCTGGGGGCATCCGGCGTGCTGGTCGGTACTCGGTTCTTTGCCAGCCGCGAGGCACTGGGGAGCCCGAATGCCAAGCGGCGGATCGTGGAGTCCGCCGGAGACTCAACGGTACGCACACGCGTGTTCGACATCGTTCGCGAGCTGGACTGGCCGGACGGCTTCACCGGACGCGCCATTGCCAACGAGTTTTCCAACCGCTGGCACGGCCGCGAGGACGGACTGGCATCGGCACTCGCCGAGGAACGGAACCGCTATGCCGAAGCTTCGGCCGCGGGCAATGTCGATGTGGCGGTGGTGTTCGCCGGCGAATGCATCGATCTCATCGACGACGAGCCTCCCGCAGGCGACATCGTCCGCAGGATGGCAGCCGAAGCCGAGCACCTTCTCGGCGGCGGCTGGCGCACTGCCGCCAGCTGATGCCAACGCGATAATCGCCGCCTGTCCGTCACTGTCTGTACGGCCTCTCCCGCGCACAAGCAGAGAGAGGCCGTTATTCACGTCAGACCTTGCACCGGCGTCAGGCCGCCCTCACCATCCGATGGCTTCGGGAAGCCACGTGGCGATAGCCGGGAAGAAGAACAGAATCACCACCGCTCCCGCCTGCATGAGGATGAACGGTATGACGCCGATGTATATGTCACCCGTCGTCACATTCGGCGGTGCCACGCCCTTCAGAAAGAACAATGACCAGCCGAAGGGTGGTGTCAGGAACGACGTCTGGAGATTCATACAGACGAGTATTCCGAGCCACACCATGTCCACACCTTCCCTGACGAAAAACGGCAGGAACAGTGGCAAGGCGACGTAGCTGATCTCGATCCACTCCAGGAAGAATCCGAGGACGAAGATCAGCAGCATCAGAAACAGCAAGCTTCCCGTCACGCCGCCCGGGACCCATTCGAACATGCGGACCACGAGGTGTTCGCCGCCCAGACCACGGAACGCCAGACTGAAGGCCTGCGCGCTGATCAGGATGAAGTACACCATCGCCGAGATCAGGAGCGTGGACTTGGCAACCTGGGCCAGCAGTGGCAGTGAGAACCGCCCCATCATGATCACGATCCCGATCGCCCCGATTGCGCCCATCGATGCCGCTTCGGTCGGTGCCGCGACGCCGCCGATGATCGAACCCAGCACCGCCACCACGAGGCCGATCGGAGGGAGCACGACGACCATGAACTTCTTTAACAACTGTTGCGCCGTCATCGCAGCGCGCTCATCGGCCGGTATCGGCGGAAGCATGTTCGGCCGGACCGCAGCCAGAATGCCGATCACCAGGAGGTAGATGCCGGCGAGCATCAGACCCGGGATCATTGCCGCGGCGAACATGGTGCCGACCGATTCCGACAGGATGTCGGCCAGCAGGATAAGGACGAGACTCGGCGGAATGATTTGCCCAAGGGTTCCCGAGGCGCAGATGATGCCGCAAGACAATGTCTTTGAGTATCCCCGGCGGAGCAATGTCGGCAGAGTGAGCAATCCGAGGGTCACGATCGTGGCGCCGACGATGCCCGTCGCGGCGCCCAGAAGCACCCCGATCAGGATGATGGCGAGGCCCATGCCGCCGGAAAGCCGCCCGAAGAAGTGGCCTATGACATCGAGTAGTTCCTCTGCCAATCGTGACTTCTCAAGCATAACCCCCATGAACACGAACAGCGGAATTGCCATCAGCGTGTAATTGGTGACGACGCCGAAGACCCGTGCCGGAAGGAGATTGAACAGGGTAGGGCCGAACCCGACGTAGCCGAAGACCAGGGCGGATGTCGCGATTGCGACACCCACCGGAATTCCGATCATGAGCAGGCCGAGGAAGGACACGGCCATGAGGATGGCCAGGTATTCGTTGGGAGACATGTACTACTTCCCCGGGTTCAATACGGAAATGAACGACTTGACCGCATGGCAGGCGCCCTGCACGGCCAGCAGGCCAAAGCCGAGCGGCAGGAATGCCTTGAGCAGGAACCGGTGATTGATGCCGCCGGGGTTGGGGGATCCTTCGCCGATGTTGTAGGACTGCTGCACGAACGGCAGGGAGAGTTTCAGCAGGACCACCCCGAAGACGACGATCAGCAGCCCCGTCACGACCTCGATGATGCTCTTCCAGCGAGGAGAGAAGCGATCGAACAACACGTCGACACGGACCTGTTCACCGTGCAGGAGCGTGTAGGCCATTCCCAGCAGAGCAATTGGCGAGAGCAGGTGCCATTCCAGTTCCTCAAGCCAGATCGTGCCGGCATTCAGAAGATACCGGCCAAGCACATTCCCTCCCACCAGCAGGACAAGCAGAAGGCACGCGAGGGCCCCGAGGCGGCCGAACCACTCGACGACCGCCTCGAGGAACCGGATCGCTCCAGCGAGCATCCGCAGCGCCTCAGCCGCGCAGGATCGTTGAGTGCCAGGGCCCCTCGCTGATCCCGGCCCATCGATCGTGCTTGGCCTTGAACTCCATGTAAGAGTCGTGGACCTTCTTCACGAGCGGGTCGGCCGCGGCATGCGTCGCAAGCGTGTCATGGGTCACTTCACGCAGACGTTCCACGACGTCCTCCGGCAGGACCGATGCCTGGACACCTTCGTTCTCGATGAGATCCTGGAGTGCCTCGCCGTTGACCGCTTCCGACCATGTCAGGCTTTCGAGCACGCAGGCCTGACAGGCGACCTCGACGATCTTCTTCAGATCATCGGGAAGCTTCTCCCAGGCACTCTTGGCGACGATCAGTTCGCCGGTGGTCGCGGGTTCGTGCCACCCCGTGGTGTGATAGTACTTGGCGGCGTTCTGGAGCCCCAGCCGGCGATCCTGGTAGGGGCCGACGAACTCCGCCGCGTCGATGACGCCACGCTCGAGAGCCGGGAATATCTCGCCACCCGGCAGCAGCCGCGGCGTGACGCCAAGTTCGGCATAGACCTGGGCCGCGAGCCCCGGGATGCGCATCTGCAGGCCCTTGAAATCGTCCACGCTTTCGATCGGCTTGCGGAACCAGCCGGTCATCTGGACACCGGTGTTGTTGAGCGGGAATGGCACCACGCCGAACGGCTCGTAGACCTCGCGCCAAAGCTCCAATCCACCACCGTGATAGAGCCATGCCATGTGACCCTGGAAGCTCATCCCGAAGGGCACGGTCGTGAAATACTGCGCCGCAAACGTCTTTCCCGACCAGAAGTAGGAGTTGGCAGCGTTGGTCTCGACCGTTGACGCAGCCACGGCGTCGAAGCCTTCGAGGGCCGGGATCAGTTCGCCCGCCGCGAAATGCTGCAGCGTGAGCCGTCCACCCGACATTGTCGCGACCCGCTCAGCGAAGTCGCTCGGACTGCCCGGGCCCGTCGTGTAGAATGGTGCACCAGGACCATACGCATTGGTCATGCGCCAGGTGAAGCTTTCCTGGGCGCGCACGATGTTCGGCGCGGCCAGAGTGGCAGCAGCCGCCGACGCGGTTGTCGCCGCTAGAAACTGTCGTCTCAACATTTTCTTCCTCCCTGGAGTGGTCGTCCCTGCGGGACCCGAAAAGTGCTCACGGTACGACGGATGCGGGACCGGCTCGCCCGGTCGAGTTGTGCCCTATGCCCGCATTACCGTCTGCAGAGATCATTTGATTTCCGTGCAATGCCGATCACGATGAACCGGCATCTGGAGTTCAACCTGTGCTGTGGAATTCTGGCAGCCGAATTGCACAATGCAGGGGGCTGAAATCTGCGCACGCGGGCGACCGGATGCGGGCAGTCGCAACCAACCCGTCGGCCGTTGGCCATGGCGTCCCTCCCCTCGTCCCCTCATCCCGAACTAACTGACATGGCTCTGACATGTCAGAATCAAGGGTGCCCCAAATCTTCAATTTGGGCAAGATAGTAACTCAACTTGCGCGGTCAGCGGAAGTGTGGCGGAAATTGGCCACAGCGTCGGCCATGGAAACAGCCACCTTGCGCCTAAAGCAAAGCCTCCATGGTGGCTCTTGTATACTCCTCGACGTAGTCCAGAAGACGATCGGACGCCTGCTCCGCCTTGTCGGGATCATTGGCTGCAATGGCACGGGCGACTTCGGCGTGCAGAAGGCTTACTTTCCGAAGATTGCCGAATTTCCTGAAATTCAGAAACCAGAAACGCCGCGTCTGGGCCTGTATGGGGGCCATTGCGAGTGTCGCATAACCGTTGTCAGCGGCTGTGCTCAACAACTGGTTGAAATCGCGATCCGCGGCAATGAAGATGGATTCGTCGTTCTCGCGTGCGGCACTCGCAAAGCGTTCGGCAAGATCCGTGAAACATTGCCTGGTCCGATCATCCGCGAGGCGTGCTGCACGACGTGCCATGACGCGCTCGATGCCGCGGCGCACTTCGATCAGCTTGAACTGGTCGCTGATGTCGATTTCGGAGACAATTGCCCCTGCCCGCGGCATGATCCGCAACGTGCCTTCCCGAGCGAGCCGCTGCATCGCCTCCCGGACCGGCGTCCGACCCACACCGAGCCGCTTGCTCATGGATTTTTCCGAGATGCGGCAGCCCGGCGGCAACTCAAGTGTCACGATCATCCGCTCGAGTTCGCGATAGGCCTGCTGCGCCTGCGTGACCGCGCCCGGGTTCTCGTTCATGCCTCACCCCCACCTCGATTCTCATTGTCGTCGACGGCCACTCCGCCGGCACGCACCGTCACGCCGATAACGATGCGGGAAAGCAGTTGCGTCCCGGCGACCTTCCCCGAATACTAGTGCGAGGGCGCATGATAATGCGAGTGCTGAGGGGTCATCGCGCGATGCCCGCCGTATGTGTGCGCCTGCGCCGGGGCTGCTTTGGTTCGGTCGCCGGCCGCTCCCGGGAGGGCCACAGGCAAGGAGAGGCATTGATATGAAGGCTTCAGACGTCATGACGACCCAGGTGATAACCGTCCGCCCCGATGCGTCGGTTCAGGACGTGGCACGCCTGCTCGTAACAAACCGGATCAGCGCCGTCCCGGTCGTGACGGAAGACGGAGAACTGGTTGGACTGGTCAGCGAAGGCGACCTGATCCGGCGCGTGGAGTCTGGAACCGAACATCGCCGCTCGTGGTGGCTGGAGATGCTGCTGGGCAGCGATACGGTGGCGCAGGAGTTCATCAAGGAACATTCCCGCCGCGTTACCGACGTGATGACCAGACAGGTGATCACGATCGACCCCGACACGCCTGTCGCCGATATCGCAACGCTGCTGGAGAACAAGCGTATCAAACGGGTTCCCGTTGTCGTCGATGGAAAGGTGGTGGGGATTGTCAGCCGCGCCAACCTGATCCAGGGCCTTGCCAGCATGAAGAGCGATCCGCCGAGCGAGCGCGCTCCGGACGATGCTGCGCTGCGGGAAACGATCATCGAGCGGCTGAAGTCCGAACCCTGGGCCCCGCACCTGCTCAATGTCACCGTGGCGAACGGCGTCGTCGACCTGTGGGGACTGGCATATTCGGCAAAGGAGAAGGATGCTGCACGGGTCGCGGCAGAAATCACGCCGGGTGTAAAGGCTGTCAACGACAACATCGTCGTGTTCCGCGCCGGCGCGGTCGTGACCTGACCGTGGCAGTGGCCGGCGGTTGCGTATCCGGGACGGCTCGAACCTATCCGGCAGGCAACCGCGCCGCGCCATGGGCGTGTCGCCATGAACGGAGCCGCCTCCTCAGCTTCGGTACGAGGCTCTCCAGACCCTGCGGCAGGAAAAGGATCGAAGCGATGAGGATCGCGCCGTAGATCATCGGCCGCATCTGGTCGATACCTAGCGCGCGCAAGGCGATCTCGTTGATCAGCGTCAACGCGACCACGCCGAGGATCGGGCCGTAGAAGGTCGCGGTACCACCGACGATCGCCCAGATCAGGACATAGATCATCTCATCGACGTCGAACCGCGTCGGGTTCACCGTGCCGACATAATGGCCGTAGAGCGCACCGGCCAGGCCGGCAAAGAATGACGCGATGACGAAAGCGAGCATTCGGTAGCGGAACGTGTCGATACCCACCGACTCGGCGAGCCGGTCCTGCCAGTGAACGGCATGGAACGTCAGGCCGATCCGGCAGTGTTCTATCCTGTAGAGTATGACCAGGGAAACCGATACGACGACGAGGCAGAGATAGTAGTAGGGCACGGGGGCATAGAACGAAACCTCGAGGAATCCGAGGTCAAGATCGGGAAACTGCGGGATGAGCTTCAGCCCCTTGGGGCCGCCGAACGGATCGGTGAAGCGCTTCCAGATGAGGCGGATGACCTCGCCGGCCGCGAACGAGCCTATCAGGAAGTAGAAGCCCTTCATGCGGAACAGCGGGAAGCTGAGTATGGCCGCCACGACGCCGGCGGTCAGCGCGCCGAGGAGCATGCTTGCCGGCACCGGCAGGCCGACTCCCTTCTTTGACAGTAGCGCGCTCGTATAGGCGCCGACGCCCATGAGCACCACGTGGATCAGGGACCATTCGCCGGTCAGCGTCATCAGCCTGTAGCTGGCGACCAGCAGAACGTTGATGACGAGGAAGACGAGGACTTCCTTCTGCGAATACGACAGGACGTGCGGCAGCACGATCAGGGTGGCGAGCAATGCGGCCGCGAGAAACCACAGGCCAGCCCTGGGCGCCATCCGGTCAGGCACGTTCCCTCGCCCCGAACAACCCGGTCGGCTTCACGACAAGCACGAGCAGCATGAGGAGCAGCCCGACGATGTCGGCCAGCACGCCGTCATAGAAGGTGGTGACGAAGGTGTGAACGATCGCATACAGCACCGCCGCGAGCACCGCGCCTTCGAGGCTGCCGATGCCACCGACGATGATGATGATGAACGCGGTGACGATGACCGAATGCCCCATGTACGGGGTCGGCGCCACCAGCGGTGCGGTGAGGGCTCCGGCGACGCCGGCGAGCGCGGCGCCGATGAACATGGCAAGCCGCGAGATGCGGTCGAGCGACATGCCCTGGAGAGCGGCTGCCTCACGATCCTGGGCGCACGCCCGCAGTGCCCAGCCGAACCGGGTACGGCGGAGGAACTGGTGCAGCGCCGCGAGCAGTGCGATGGCGGCGATGATGACGTAGAGCCTCTGGACCGGCAGCACCACACCGTCGGTGAGATGGATCAGGTCCTGCGTCGGTGGGCGTATATGAACCATGCGGACGCCGAACCCGAGCACCGCCGCAGTCTGGAGTATCAGCAGAAATCCGATCGAGGCGATCAGGCCGCCGAGCGGATTGTCGCGCAGCGGCCGGAACAGCCCGTACTCCATGACGAGGCCGAGCAGGCCGACGAACAGAAGGCCCGCAGCCACGGCAATGAAGAACGGCGTGCCGGCCTGGGAATAAAGTGCGTACACGGTATAGGCGCCGGCCATGTAGAGTTCGCCGTGGGCGAAATTGATGACGCCCATGACGCCGAAGATAAGCACCAGACCGACCGCGATGAGCGACATGTAACTCGCCGCGTAGACGGCGTTGACCATGGTCTGCAGGACGAGATCGGTCATCGTGCGTGCAGGCCCCGGGATCCGGCTCTCCGACACCCCTTTGCGATGGAGCGTTGCCGGATCACTGCGGCGCAAGCGGGACGGCCGGGAAAGGAGCGCCGACGACGTTCATCGGGACGACAGTGGCAACATGCCCCTGGAAGACCCGTGTCCCGGCGCCCGGAAAAGCCGTGCGTCACGACGGGCCTGCCCCCGCCGCATCAGCCGCGCTGGTTCCACATCTGGTCGAGGGCGGTCATGTGCTTGACCAGCAGATCCTTGTGCTTGGACCACCATTCGGGGATCGACCGCATCTCCTTCACCACCGCCTTGCCGTCCTCGATGACGACGACCGGCCAGTTGCCGACCAGGGCATTGTCGATGCCGAACAGTTCCTCGCCCCACCATTCGGCATCGCCGAAGGCGTGCTTGCCGGTACCGCCCTCCTTCATCGCCGCAAGTACGGCATCGGGCTCCACGGATCCGGCCTTGGTCGCAGCGTCGGCCCACAGGTCCATGATCGACGCGTACTCCCACGACACGGCACTCCACTCCGCCGCACCGTAGCGCTTGACGTACTCGGCATAGAAACCGTTCGGGTCCTGGAAATTGATCCCCTCGGCGTTGAGCGCCGGATCATCGAAATCGGGGAACTGGAAGATGAAGCCTTCCATGAACTCCACCGACGTCTTCTCGATGATCTTCTGGTAGAAGTCCGCCGTGCACGAGATCATCGAGCCCTTGAACCCCTGCTGAAACGCCTGTTCGCACAGCGGGTGGACGTAGTCGGCATAGCAGGTATCAAGGCACAGGATGTCGGGATTGCGCGACAGCAGGCGTGTCATGACCGGCGCGAAGTCGGTGGTCGCCGGATCGAAGAACAGGGGCTCGTCGACGACTTCGATGCCTGCCGCCTCGAACGCGGCGAGATAGGTCGCGACCGACGGCTTGCCCAGCGCATCGTCCTGGGCGCAGATGACTGCCGTCTTGGCATCCGGCCTGTTCTCGGCCAGCCAGTCGACGCCGGTGACATTGTAGATCGGGTGCACTTCGCACGGCGCGATCAGGGTCGTGGTATCGGGTGTCAGGTCCGATGGCAGGAGGGTCGACACCAGCATGCCCTCGGCCTCTGCCACCGGCTGCACGCCAGGCCAGGGATCACCGCCAAGCATCATGATGAACTTGACGCCGTCCTCCTTGATCAGCCTGGCAGCGCCGGTGCGAGCCTTGCCCGGATCGTACTCGTCGTCATAGGCGACGAACTCGACCTTGTAGGTATCCCCACCGACCGTAATCCCGCCAGCCGCGTTGACGCGGTCGGCCCAGATCTGGCAGCCGTCGAGGCCAGGCTTGCCCCACGCCGCGACGGGGCCGGTCAACGGTGCCAGAAATCCGACCCTGACCGTCTTTTCGACAGCCCACGACAGTCGTGGTGAACCGGTCGCGGCAACGACTCCCGCGGCTGCCGTGGTCGACAGAAACCGGCGCCGGTTCAGTCTGGTCCTGCGGGACTCGATCATTGGCGTCCTCCCTCGGCAGCCGCGCCCCGAAAGTCGATGCCGAAGAAGCTCCGACGCGAATTCTTCCGGGTTTTCAGCCACCTGTTGCTTGTTATCGTGGCCTATCCCGCATGGCGAAATCGCCATGCCCGGATCAAAAGAGTAGCCCGAAACGGCGCACAGCGGCAATACCAATCGCATCAGTTTTTGACATAATGGTCCGAAGTTGGCCTAATAAAGGGCATGATTGGTTTGGCTGCGGTTGCAGCCCAGAGATGAAACAGGCGTCATCGAACGCCGCCACTCACGCAGACGGGGAGAGCCATGTCGAACACCAAAATGTGGGGCAAGGAGGAGTTCTGGGGCCTGGGTTACGAGTTCGATCCGCAATGGCTTCTCACCGACGAGCAGAAGGGTCTGCAGGAAACCCTGATCCGTCTGTGCCAGGAATCGATGCGCGAGAACGCGGTCGAGAGCGATCGGAAGCTCCTGTTCCCGCGCAAGAACTTCGAGACGCTCGCCCGCCACGGGTTTCTCGGCTTGCTGGTGCCGAAGGAACTCGGCGGGATGGGCCAGAGCCATGTCGCGGCGGCGATGACGGTGGAAACGATCGCCCGCTACGGCTGCCCGTCGACCGCCATGTGCTACACCATGCATCTCGGCGCCGTGGCCGCGGCGGCACTCCGCCACCATGACAACGAACCGATCAAGGACATCTTCCGCCGTATCGATGCTGACTGCCTCGTCGGCACGCTTTCCTATTCGGACCCGGAAACCGGCGGTCATTTCTGGTATCCGGTCTCTTCCGGGGCGGAAGCAACGGAGACCGGCTGGCACGTCCGCAAGAAGGCTTCGTGGACGACGTCAGGCGGGTTTGCCGACTGGTACATCGTCCAGACCACTAGCCCCAGTTTCAACGGCGACTATTCCAACCTGTCGTGTTTCCTGATCATGGGCGACGAGGTCACCGCCGATCCGGCGAGCTGGGACGGCCTCGGCCTGCGGGGCAACCAGTCGGGTCCCATACAGGTCGACCGAACGATCCCGAAGGACCGGCTGGTAGGTCCGATCGGCGACGGCGCCTCATCCAACGACGAGGCCGTGGATCCGTTCTTCCTGCTGTGCTCGTCGGCGTGCTGGAACGGCATCTCGATGGCGTTGATCGACATCGCCAAGCAGCATACGACGCGCAAGAAGCACATCGACGTAGGCATGCGGGTTGCCGACTACCCGACGATCCAGGATTACGTGGGCGAAGCCATCATCGACACCAACTGCTCGCGCCTGTTCGACTACTCGCTGGCGCGGGCGATGGACTCGGTCACCAACAACTGCGACTGGTCGGTGCACGCGGGAGACACGAGCCACCTCCCCCGGTCACAGTTCCTGTCGTGGATGTGGCAGGTCAAGTTCGCCGCAGCGAAGAACGTCGCCCATGTCACCGACAAGATGCTGCACGCCTGCGGCGGCACCGGATACAAGCCCCAGCTCGGCATCGAGCGGTATCTGCGCGACGGCAAGGCGGGCTGGGTCATGGGCCCGTCGAACGAAGTGCTGCGCCAGTTCGTGGGCAAGTATGCGCTGCTCGGGTTCGACTCGCTCGACTACTGGAACCAGACCGTCAATCGCCGCGCGATCGAGAACGAAACCAAGAAGATGACGGCTGCCGAGAAGAAGGAGCTGGCCGAACGCCTGCTCGCGGAAGCGACCCAGATGGCAGCCGAGTAGGCCCTCCAGGGTGATCGGGGAGACGGAGGGGCCATCCTCGGGGATGGCCCCTTCTCCAACCGGAAAACGCGTCAGCGCGTGAACAATTCCATGCCCGGCCGGCCGAACGACCTCGAGGACACGTCGGCGACCTTCTCGTCGGGCGTATAAACGGCATTCACGGGCGTCGCCGTCACGGTTTCTGCACGCTTCGGCTTCGGTGAGGGCGCCGCCTTTCCGACAACCTGCAGGCTGACCTTCGCGACACCGGCGCCGGTCATACCGAGGGTCTTCGCCGCGCCGTAAGAGAGGTCGATCACCCTGCCGCCCACGAACGGGCCGCGGTCGTTGATCCGGACCGTGACCGATCGACCGCTCTTCAGATGGACGACCTTGACACGGGTGCCGAAAGGAAGGCTCGGATGAGCGGCCGTCATGCCATTGGGATCGAACCGCTCGCCGTTGGCGGTTCGCTTGCCGCTCTTGTAGTAGGAAGCCATGCCCGTCTGGGCGGAGACAGAATCGGGCACGGTCATGACGAGACCCGCGCCAACCAGGGCACACAGTGCCATGCTTGCGATTTTCATCGTCGCTTCAGACTCCGTTGTCGTTGTACGCGTGCCTGTCCCAAGTGTTCGGGACCGGCAATGCCCCCGAGGCATGGAACCGTTCCTGCTCCATCCCGCATGAGCGTATCGGGTAGCCTTGGAATGGGGCTGCAAGGTGGCACTTGCGGGGCGTTTGTTGGGAACCCGCGCCGCGAAAACAGGTCCTCTGCCGTCAGACGACACGTAGGGGGCAGTAATCGCGCATCAACTACTGGCGGTCAGCATACGGCGAAGGGCGGGAAGCAATCGGGCGCGATCAGGCGCGAACGCGCGACTTCTCGGGGTCGTAGTGGGGAAAGCGAACCACGCGGGCGGGCAATCGTTTCTGGTGCCCGTCGAGCTTGCCGACCTCCACTTCGGTACCGATGTCGGCGTGGATCACGTCGACCCGCGCCAGGGCAATTGTCCTGCCGAGGAGCGGAGAGCGCATCGCGCTCGTCACCACACCGACCTGGGCGCGGCCCACGTGCACGCAATCGCCATGGCCGACCGCATCGTTGGCGTCGATATCGAGACCGACGAGCTTTCGCTGCGGATGCTCGCTGCGCCGCACCAGCGCCTCGCGCCCGATGAAATCGTCGGTCTTCGTCCTGAGCGGCACCGTGAACCCGATACCTGCCTCGAACGGGTCGGTCTGGTCGCAGAACTCGTAGCCGGCGAACACGAGGCCGGCCTCTATGCGCACCATGTCCAGCGCCTCGAGGCCGAATGGGGTCAGCCCGTGCGGCTCGCCGGCTTGCCATATGGCATCGAAGACGGTGACCGCATCCTTGGGATGGCAGAACACCTCATAGCCGAGTTCGCCGGTATAGCCGGTCCGCGAGACGACGATCGGCGCACCGTCGAAGCCGCCGATCCGGCCGACGAGAAAGCGGAACCAGCCGAGTTCTTCGAGCGTGGGCTGTGCCGGCGGTGTCCACACGACCTGTTTCAGGATATCGCGGCTGAGCGGCCCCTGGACGGCAACGTTGTGCAGCTGATCGGTCGACGAGCGCACCCAGGCCCTGAGCCCGAGCGCCGCCGCCTGCTCGCGCAGCCAACGGCCGCCATATGCGTCGCCACCGATCCAGCGGAAATTGTCCGGGCCCAGACGGAACAGGGTCCCGTCGTCGATCATCCCGCCATGCGGGTAGCACATGGCCGTGTAGACCACCTGCCCGACCGAGAGCCGGCGCACGTCGCGGGTCAGCGCGTACTGCAGCAGCGCCTCGGCATCCGGGCCGGTTATCTCGAACTTGCGCAGCGGCGACAGATCCATGATGGCTGCCTTCTCGCGGCACGCCCAGTACTCCTCGATCGGCCCGTCATTGGAGAACCTCTGCGGCAGCCAGTAGCCGCGGTATTCTCCAAAGTTGCGGGTGAACCGCGAGAAACAGGAATGAAAGGCCGTCTCACGGGTGAGTTCAGGGTCTGCGTCCGGTGTCATCCTGTAGGCCACCGCTCTCGAGAAGCGCTCCCGGTCCGAATAGGTGCGCACGTGAATGTCGGTCGGGTCCCAGCCGTTGGCGGCATCGATGTCGTCCGGGCAGGCTGACGAGACGCAGACCAGATCGGTCAGTGCCCGGAGCAGCACGTAATCGCCCGGCCGCGACCACGGCTCGTCGAGGTAGAGCACGTTATTCTCGTCGATGCCGGTGTTGTAGAAGAAGTTGAGCGCCATCCAGCCCCGGCGCGGGGTCACGCCGTAGGGCGCGAGCGCCCGGTTGAAGTTGTCGGTGCAGTTGACGTGGCCCGGATAGCCCATGTCGTCGTAGTAGCGCGACGAGCAGGCGAGCGCGAACGCGTCATGGCGGCCGCAGGTGTCGCGGACGATCTCGACCAGCGGGTCCATGTCGTGGTCGAAGCATTTCGATGGCAGGCCCGGCGCGGGATAGCCGAGGCCCATGAGGGTGCGGGTGGTCGTCGCGTCGAGCGGCCGTTCCAGCCCGCGGTCGAGCTTGCGTGCGTCAAAGCACTGGAAATCCGTGCACTGACGGCCGGCAATGTCGATGATCTGTATGAACTCGCCGGCCCGGACGACATAACTCTCTGCGGTGGCCCGGCCGACCCGGATGTCATGCAGCGGATCTGCCAGAGGCTCCGGCAGCGCGAGCTCGCCTGCGGGTTTCACCGTTGCGCGAGTGACCCGGAGCTCGATCGGCGTGGTCGTGTCCTGGCCATCGGCCGCCATCGGCCCGCCCGGCGCGCACGCGACGAGGAGGCCCCGGCGCACCACCGCGAATTCGGCACGGTCGCCGGCTGCGGAGTCGCCCCCGAACACCCTTACGGCGCGCACTGCCGCAAGGTCGATCCCGCGGCGCTGCAGTCCGCGGCGCACCACGGCTGCGCTCTCCTCATCGCCGGCGAGTGCTGCACGCAATCCGTCAGCAGGCGCGTCCGCCCGCGTGTCGAGAACGCCGGTATCCGCCTGGTCGGCGTCGGCCAGGGCAACCAGTTCGCAGGGCTGGCGGCCCTCGACATCGGTGACGGCGATCCGGTCGCCCGGTTCGATGCCGACGACAATGGCGCCACCGCCGGGAATCCGGTAGCGTTCGACACCGGGCGGCAGGGAAGGCATTCCGGGCTGCAGGACGCGGCTCGCCCGCGGCGGACGGGCGATGTAGGGATTGTGTCCGACGCGTTCGAGCATGAAGACGCTCACCCGGGGTTGTCCACCGTCACGGTATGCCACTCTGCCGTCGTGTTCAAGGAACGCGGCAGGCGACACCATGTCCAACGCCGGCAACACGGTATTGCTCCCGCCAGCGGCGGAATCCGGATCGTGCGGACCCCGCTCGGAGGTGTGAAGATGACGGATACCCCTGTGCAGGCCGGAATCGATGCAAGGGAGTTCCGCAACGCCCTCGGCCGGTTCGCAACCGGGGTCACCATCGTCACCGGCATCGGCCCGCGCGGCGAACTGCTCGGCAACACGGCCAGTTCGTTCAACTCCGTCTCGCTCGATCCGCCGCTGATCCTGTGGAGCCTGGGACGGCATGCCTACAGTCTCAAGGCCTACCTCTCCACCAACCATTTCGCCGTCAACGTCCTGCGCGAAGGCCAGGAGGACCTGTCGAACCGGTTCGCCAGGCAACTCGGCAACAAGTGGGACGGCATCGCCTTTGACAAGTGGGAAACCGGGTGTCCGATCCTGCCCGGCTCGATCGCGGTGTTCGAGTGCCGGATCCGACACACTTACATGGGCGGGGACCACGTCATCTTCGTCGGCGAAGTCATCAACGCGACCTACGATCCCGATGGCAGGCCGCTCCTCTTCTTCGGCGGCGGATACCGGCGCCTTTCGGACTAGTACTCGCAGTCCCGTCTTCGGTATGAAGCCGGGATTCGGTCTCGGCAGATACTTTATAGGTAAACTTTTTTGTTATAAACTATCGGACATGTGGCGGCCGAAGGAGCGCATCAGGCATCTGCCGGACCCGGGGCCGCAGCCGACGGCCGCCGAGGTGCGGGCATCGCTGTGGTTCTCGCCAATCACGGTCGGCCCGATACAGCTCGCGCACCGCACCTGGGTGCCGGCCATGGTGCCATGGCGGGCGTCCGAGGACGGTTTTGTCACGCCCGAGATCCTTGGCTGGTACGAGCGCTTCGCGCAGGGCCGTCCAGGTGCGCTCGTCGTCGAGGCGACCGGCATCCGCGACGTCCCGAGCGGGCCTCTTCTGCGGATCGGCGACGACCGGTTCGTCGCCGGCCTGCAACGACTGGTCGAGACAGTCAGGCGGGCAAGCGGCGGCCAGACGCGGCTGTTCATCCAGCTGATCGACTTCCTCGCCATTCGCCGCCGACCGTCGCCAGACAAGTACTTCACGAAGTACCTCACGATCACCGACCGCCACCGCGACCTGCTCGGCCTTGGTGCGGCCCCGGAGGCAGAGGTGCGTCGGGCGCTTGCCGCCCTGCCCGAGCATCGCTGGGCCGACGTGCTGACGGAACGCGAGCACGAGGCGCTCGTCATGGGTTACCGCGAGCGGGTCACCGACACCCATCTCGCGCATATCCGCGACCTGCCGGAGACCCTGCCGCCGCTGTTTGCCGCCGCAGCGGTCCGTGCGATGGAGGCGGGTTTTGACGGCGTCGAACTGCACTACGCCCACGCCTATACGATGGCCTCGTTCCTCTCCCGGCTCAATGACCGCGGCGACGGCTATGGCGGCGGGCGCGAAAACCGGGTCCGGCTGCCGCTCGACGTCTACCGCTGCGTGCGCGAGGCGGTCGGCAACCGCATCGCCGTCGGTTGCCGCTTTCTCGCCGAAGACTGCATCGCCGGCGGCAACACGGTCGACGATGCCGCGTGGTTCGGCGTCGCGTTCGCCCGCGCCGGAATGGACTTCCTGTCGCTGTCTCGGGGCGGCAGGTTCGAGGATGCCGCGCAGCCGGCGATCGGCGAGGCCGCCTATCCCTACACCGGTCCGAGCGGCTACGAGTGCATGCCGTCGTTCCTGTCGGACGCCCGCGGGCCGTTCGGCCGCAACGTGGCGCCGGCAGCCCGCATCCGGGCAGCCATCCGGGCCGAGGGGTTCGCGACACCGGTCGTCGTCACCGGCGGCATCCACGGGTTCGCCCAGGCCGAGGCGGTCCTGCGCTCCGGCGCGGCGGACATCGTCGGCGCCGCCCGCCAGAGCCTCGCCGATCCCGACTGGTTCGAGAAGATCCGGTGCGGGCGCGGATCGGAAGTCCGGGTATGCGAATACACCAACTACTGCGAAGCCCTCGACCAGCGGCACCGGCAGGTGACCTGCAAGTTGTGGGACCGGCTGGACCTTGAAGAGCCCGGCGTGGCGAGAACCACCGACGGCAAGCGCCGCCTCACCCCACCCGCGTGGCAGCCAGGGGAATAGCGGCGCCTCCCGCGGATTCTACTCGGTGGCGCCGATCTTCCGCATCGCCAGTCCGGCACACAGGTACATGATGACGTAGACCAGCACGCGGTAGATCACGGCCGAACCGGGCGGGATGCAGATGAAGGATAGCGCGTCGATACCCCGCTTGCCGACTTCATGCGACAGGCGGATCACCTCGTAGTCGGTCATTCCGAACGGCTCGGCAAGATCGCCGAGGATGTCGCCCGGGGCCGGGCCGGCACCGCCGAGAATATCCATGTCCCAGTGGCAGTAGACTGCCTCGGTTCCCTCGTAGGCATGGCGCAGTTCCTTCACCAGCCCCTCGATGCCGAGGCCGGAGCGGATCTTCCACATCGGGTAGAAATGGGCTCCCCTTTCGAGGAACATCCGCACCATTTCCTTGTTTTCGAGCATTCCGCGCTCGCCGATCTCGACCAGATGCTTCGGGTCGAAGTTGGGCAGCAGCTCGTAGGTCTTGTACTTCCAGGAGTCGGAGCCTGCGATCCGCGGGTCCATCGTCAGCTTGTCCATGGGCGCAATGTCCCAATGGGTGTCGAGCGAGACACAGCCCACATTGCCCTTGGTGCGCTCTGAAACCACCTTCGCGATCGCGAACGAGCCGCAGGGGCTGTTCTGGCCGATCACGATCGGTATGGCGCCGGCATCCATGACATCGTTGACCTTGGCTTCCACCGCTTCCTGGGCCCTGAGAACGTTCTTCGCCGTCGGCTCCACGAGGCATTCGGGCGGAATGTCGGCATCGCCGTAGTCGACGACGTTGAGGTGCTCGAACACGTCGAGGTCGAATTCCTGGATATAGCCGGAAAGATACCGGATCGACTGCTGGCGGATCCGCTTCGGCGCGGCAAGCCACTCCTCGGCACCGACGCCCATGTAGCCGCCCCAGCCGGCCACGTATGGGGCGCCGATGATCACCACGTCCGAACCCTTCAGGTCGTCCGGCCCGATCGCGTGGGGACGGCCCATGAAGGTGGGCATGTCCTCCGCAATCATCGGGTAGTAGCGCGGGTTCATGAACGAATAGGTGTTGTCGATCGCGCTCTGGCGAATTTCGTTCCAGCTCGGGTATTTCACCGCAATTCCTCCGGATTACTCTCACTGACACGGCAGGTCATGCCGCGTCCGAGGTGAAGCAATGCAGGTCGTGGCGCCGTGGTTCAGCGGCGCCCGCGGGCATGAAAGATGAAGCCGAGGAAGTTCAGCAGGATCTGGGCCGCGAGAATCGCCGTGCTGCCGGTGTGGTCATAGTCCGGCGCCACCTCGACGAGGTCGATCCCAACGACCTCGTGCCGTCGCGCCAGCGCCTGCAGCATCTCGAGTACCTCGTAATAGAGGAAGCCGCCATGGCTCGGGGTACCGGTCCCCGGTGCGATCGACGGACAGAAGCCGTCGATGTCGAGCGTAACGTAAACGCGGGCACCTTCGGGGATGCGCGAGATCACGCCCTCGGGACCGAGCGTTCGGGCCTGGCGGACGGAAAGGATGTCGGACCCCATGGCGCGGGCATCCTCGTATCCCTCGCGCGCGGTGGAGGACACGTTGCGGATCCCGACCTGGGTCAGGCCGGTCACGTAGTCCTTCTCGGCGGCGCGGCGCATGGGATTGCCATGGCCGGTGCGGACACCATGGCGCACGTCGACGAAATCGAGATGGGCATCGATCTGGAAAACATGGATCGGCCCGTGCCCCTCAAACGCCTCGATGCAGGGGATGTTGACGCTGTGGTCGCCCCCGAGCACCACCGGCAACGCGCCCGCCTCGAGGATACGGCGAACGCCGGTGGCGATGTTTGCATGACTGCCCGCCGTGTCGGTGTGGATGATATCGGCATCGCCGATATCGACGATGCGCACCGACTGCGGCAGGTAGGTCACGTCGTCCTCGTGATCGTAGGCGCCGGCGTGTCCGAACGAGAACAGCGTCGAGGCCTCGCGTATCGCGCGGGGGCCGAACCGGGCGCCGGCCCGGAACTGGGTGCCGAAATCGAACGGCGCGCCCAGTACGGCGATGTCGGCGTCGATCCTGGACCAGTCGGGCTGGTAGGGATTCTTGCCGAATGTCGAGATGCCGACAAAGGGCAGGTTGAGCCGTCCGCCGGGTTGGGAATAGGTATTCATCGTCTGGACTGTCTCTTCGATGGTGATCAACGGAACGCGAGATCTCGCAGCCCCAGGGCGATCCACGGGAACATCACGACGAGTGCCGCCACCACGATCAGCAGTATCAGGAACGGCGGTACGCCGCGGACCACTTCGATGAAGGGTCTTCGGAACACCGCCACCGCGGTGAAGATGTTGACGCCGAATGGCGGCGTCGCCGCACCGATCGCCACCTGAATGGTAATGAGCACGCCGACCAGCACCGGGTCGAGGCCAGTCGCCGCCACCACCGGCGAGAAGATCGGTACCAGGATCAGCATGACGACGATCGAATCAACGAACATGCAGCCGATGAAGAAGGCGATGTTGATCACGATGATCGCCTTGATCGGTCCGGCATCCTGGAGGCCGATGGCGGCCAGGATCTGCTGCGGGACCTGGGCAAACGAGATCGTCCACGCGAAGGCGGCGCCGGCGGCGACCAGAATGAACACGACCGCCGTCATCACTCCCGTGGACAACGCGATGTCCCATAGCTCGCGCAGTCCGATGGAGCGGAACACCAGGATCTCGAGGAATGCCGCATAGAGGACGCAGACAGCCGCCGCCTCGGTCGGGCTGAAGATGCCGCCGTAAATGCCACCGACGACGACCACGGGAAAACCGAGCGGCCACAGGGCCCGGCGAGCGGCGACGAACCGCTCACGCCAACCGGCGCGGGGTTCGATGGGAATGCCTTGCCGTCTTGCCACGATCCAGCACCAGGTGGAGTAGAGAACGACCATGACGATGCCGGGACCGATGCCGGCGATGAACAGCTCCGCAATTGAGGTGCCGGACAGCACGCCGTAGATGATCATCCCGATGGACGGCGGGATCAGGTAAGCGAGAGCGGCCGCGTTGATGACCAGGGCCATGGTGAAATCGTCACGATAGCCGGCCCGCAGCATGCGTGGCCGCATCGGGCCGCCGATGGCCACCACGGTCGCCTGCGTCGAACCGCACACCGCGCCGAACAGGGCGCACGCGGACGTGAGCGAGATGGCAAGCCCGCCGCGCAGATGACCCATGAAGCGCATCACAAGGTCGATCAGCCGGTCGGCCGAATGGCCGCGGGTGATGATGTCGGCTGCGAAAATGAACATCGGCACCGCCACCAGCGCCTGCGGCTTCACCCCGCCGATCATCTGCTGGATGATCTGGACGGTGTTCAGGTTGGGCAGGTAGACCCAGAACGCGAGCAACGTGGCCGCGATCAGCGGCATCATCATGGGAAAGCCGAGGAGCAGCAGGACGATCATCACGGTCATCATCACCGTGGTCATCGGTTCTCCTCCGCCGTTGCTTCGGGTTCCTGATCCTGCCCGTATCGATGCATGACCACGGCGAGCTCGGGGTCCTCGTACCGATCAACCTGGGACGCCGAGATGTAGACGGTCGGGTCCCGCAGATCGAGATTGCGAATCGCCGTGAGGAGATACTGGATGCCGGTCACCACGAATCCCACGACGACCCAGCCATACACGGTCCAAAGCGGTATCTGGAGGGCCGGCGTTACCTGTTCGCGCGCCTTGACCCTCAACACGTACTCGGTTGCGTACCATGCCAGGATGAACATGGCCGCTCCGGTGGTCAGCGCGATGATGATCTGGGTGATCTTGCGGAGCCGGTCGGGAAACACGTCATAAAGCGCCGACATCCGGATGTGGAGGCCACGTCGGGTGACGTAGGCGACCCCGACGAACGTGGCGAGCACCATCAGGATCTCGTTGAGTTCCTCCGAGAAATAGAGGCTCTGCAGGAAGACGTAGCGGCCGATGACGTTGGCAATGGTATTGCCGGCCATCAAGAGCATCGTCGTGCCGATCACGAACGCCTCGAACTTGTCGAGCCACGTGTCGAGGGACGCGAAGACACCCGTTCGGCGCGGTGTATCGGTCATTGCACCCCCTGACAAAGGGATAGGCCGGCCCGCGAACGGGCCGGCCCCGGTACTACTGGAGAGCCTCGATCTCGGCCAGCCACTTGGAGAGAAGCTCCTCCCCGCGCGGGCCGATCACCTCGCCCACCTTGGCGTGGGTCGCCTTGGCCCGCTCGCGGAACGCGGCGCGCTCTTCCGGCGTCAGCACGATCAGTTCGATCGACGGCTTGGCCTGCTTGATCTGCTCAAGCCTTTCCTCGTTGAACCGCTCGACCACCGGGCGGATGAAATCGTTCATCTCGACCAGGGTCTTGTCCAGCAGTTCCTGCCGCTCAGGCGGCAGGCTCTCGTACCAGTCGAGCCCGGCCAGCATGGCCGTGATCAGTTCCTGCTCGCCGGCCCAGATCAGGTAATCCGTGACCTCGTAGAACTTCATCTCCTGGATCGCCGAGACCGGGTTGACCTGACCGTCGACCGTCTTGAGCTGGAGTGCGCCGTACACCTCGCCGAACGGGATCGGAGTCGGGCTTGAGCCGAGGTCCTTGTACGCCTCGACCAGCAACGGTGACACCATCACCCGCATCTTGAAGTTGTCGAAGTCTTCCGGCGTGCGGATCGGCCGGTTGGTGGTCCACACCTGCGGGCCGTGGGAGTAGAGCGTGCCGAGCTTCAACCCCTTGCGCGCGAAGTCCTTCGCCAGTTCCTCGTGGATGGTCGGGCTCTCGGAGAGCAGGCGATGGATGTCGTCGGGATCGTCGGGCAGGACGTAGTTGAGCAGGAAGAACTGTGACTCCGGCACGATGGTGCCGAGATTGCCGATCGAAACGTTGGTGAGCTGGATGATGCCGTCGGCAGCCTGCTCGACGGTCTCGGTCGGGGTGCCGAGCGTGCCGTGGTGATAGATCGTTACGGTCACTTCACCGTTGGTCGCGCTCTCGATGCGCTTCTTGAACTCCTGGGCGTAGGTGTCCATGATCGAGCCCGGCACTTCCTCGATCGCGAACTTCCAGTCTTCCGCCTCGGCATCCGTCGTAGCCGCGAACCCGGCCATCATGGCCAGGGCGGCAAACGGAGCCAGAGCGGCCAATGGGCGGAACCTGCGTGACATATACTGCTCCTCCTAGTTAAGCGATCCCGGGATCGGATGGCGAATTTTGTTTTTCATTTACCGGTGATTAGCACCGGCATCCCGCACGATGAAACATGAAACTGCGGGTCCCCATCGCCAAATCCCGAACCTGAAAAACTGCACTTCACCGCCCCGACGAGAACCTGCAGAAGCATTTGGCATAGCGGCTTGTTGCGGGCCTTGTTTCGGCGGATCATTGCAGGTAAGCGTCTTATTACTTTTATCGGCTTGGGGGAAGCCCATAAACCGCGCCCTTTATGCCGCACATCGGCGGCGCGGAGCGGAACAAGGGCTTCACCGCAGCGCAAATGGAGAGTGACGATGTCGGGAATTCTGCTTGAAGGCGCCAGCGAGGCGGAACGGGCGGCGCATGCCAAGGCGCTCGCCGAACGTAACCGGCAGGAAGCGATACGGCGCGCCGAGGAGGAACGGGCGCGCGGCGAACACGATGCGCGGCTGGAAGCATCGGGCAAGATCGACGGGACCGTGATCGGCGACCACACCGTTGCCGCCGGCGCCCCGTTCTCCATCACCGTTCCTGAGGGCCACTGGCTGCGGATCGTCGATCTCGAAGGATGCCAGGGCGTCGACGTGATGCTCTACGACGCCAACAACCACGAGAACCGCTACAATGCGGGCAACACCATCAAGTTCAACCGGTCGATCTACATTGGCGCCGGTTTCCGGCTCTATTCGGATCTGGCCGACATCCTGATGACGGTCGAGACCGATACGGTCGGCTGGCATGACACCATCGCCGGCTGCTGCAGCTCCGAGGCCAACTACCTGCGGTACGGCATCCCCGACACGCCGAGCTGCCGGAACAACTTCATCACCGAGCTGACGAAATACGGCATGGGCGCCCGTGACCTCCCGGCCAACCTGAACTTCTTTGCCTACCTGCCTGTCGAGAACGACGGTACGGCGGCATTTGCCGACGGCAAGTCGAAACCGGGCGATTATGTCGATCTTTCCGCCCAGCGCGACGTGCTGGTGGTGATCTCCAACTGTCCGCAGCTCTACAACCCCTGCAACGGCTGGAACCCGACCCCGATCCGCGTCATCGAGTGGAAGCCGGCAGCGGCCTGAGCGCGGTCCTTTCGACGCCACGCAGAGGACCGGTCGCCTGACGTGCCCTGAACGACCATGGCCACCGGATATCCTTGTCCGGTGGCCGCATTCGTTGTGCCCGGCTCCCATCAACTCCTACGCACGTGCCAGGCGAGGTAGCCCAGTGCCGCGCCCTCGCTTGCGAGGCCGATGCCGAACAGCATGCCCAACAGCCAGAGGCCGGTCACCGGGATGCTGCTCCACAGGAACAGCGACAGCACGATGCCGACGATGCCGCTGAGCAGGACCCAGCCCCAGTTGGGGAACGGCCGTATGGACAGGGCGAAGATCACCTTCGAGATCCCTTCGACCATGAGAAACACGATGACCAGCAGGGTCAGCGTGACCAGGCTTTCGCCGGGATTGCGCAGGAACAGCGTGCCGACGAGGATGAACAGGACCACCGATACGAGCTGCAGCCAGAAGTGCGGCACGGCGCGGGCGCCGATCAGGCCGATCCCCTGCACGATACCGCTGATGATGAGGAGCCAGCCGAGGAAGAACACCACGGCGACGGACGATATCAGCGGATAGATGAACGCGGCGATCCCGGCGAGGATCATCAGCGCACTTTGCACCAGATACCAGAATGAATGGCGCTTGACGGCTTGGCGCATCGCCTCACGCATGACTTCCGCGGCGGCGTCGAGTGACATCGGCATGAGGCCATTTCCTCCGTGGGCGGGCGAATGGCAGGCGGCGCGCCGAATGTACGGACTTATGCGCGCGCCATCAGCCGGCTTGCGCCGGACCTCTTGACATTCTCGCGTACTTCGACCGGAGGCTCAATTCCGTCTTCCCACCGCCTGGTGCAGCGAAGATCCGGAAACGAACCTGGCCGTCATCATGAAGGATAGCCGGATTCACAAGAACGTTCTGTGATCGTCGGGGCCGCCCTAGACCCCCAGGTATCGCTGCTGCAGCTCGCTGTCGCGGCGGAGTTCGTCGGAGGTTCCGGTCCACA
>CAZSNL010000006.1:0-59886 GCA_964608275.1 uncultured Hyphomicrobiales bacterium
GGCACGGACGCGCATGAGCCCGTGCAGCGCCCCGGACGGCTCGTAGCGGTGCACGGCGCCGAATTCGGCAAGGCGAACGGGCAATTCCCGGTAGGACTTCAGTCCATGCTTGAAGAGCTGGACGTGGCCGGGGCAGTTCATGGGCTTCAGCGCGAAGACGCGCTTGTCCTCGGCATCCTCGCCGGCCGACTGCACGGCGAACATGTTCTCCCTGTACCAGCCCCAGTGACCGGAGGTCTCCCACAGGCCGTGATCGAGCACTTGCGGCGCGTTGACCTCCTCGTAGTCGCCTTCGAGGCGGCGACGCATATAGGAGGTCAGCGTCTGGAACATGCGCCAGCCCTTGGCGTGCCAGAAGACGACGCCCGGCCCCTCCTCCTGGAAGTGGAACAGGTCCATCTCGCGGCCGAGGCGGCGGTGATCGCGCTTCTCGGCCTCCTCCAGCATGGTGAGGTAGCGCTTCAGGTCCGCTTCGCTGGCCCACGCCGTGCCGTAGATCCGCTGCAGCATCGGGTTGCGCGGGTCGCCGCGCCAGTAGGCGCCTGCAAGCTTGAGCAGCTTGAACGCGGTACCCACCTGCCCGGTCGACGTCATGTGCGGGCCACGGCACAGGTCGAACCACTCGCCCTGGCTGTAGATGCGTATCTCCTCGCCCTCGGGAATCGCGTCGACCAGCTCGACCTTGAACGTCTCACCCTTTTCGGCGAACACGCGCTTGGCGGTCTCGCGGTCCCACACCTCCTTGGTGAACGGCTTGTCCTCGGCGATGATGCGGCGCATCTCCGCCTCAATCGCTTCGAGGTCCTCGGGCCGGAACGGCTCGTCGCGCGCGAAGTCGTAATAGAATCCGTTCTCGATCACGGGGCCGATGGTGACCTGGGTGTCGGGCCACAGCCGCTGCACCGCCTCTGCCATCACGTGGGCCGCGTCATGGCGAATGAGCTCCAGCGCGCGCGGGTCGTCGCGGGTCACGATCTCGACGGTGGCGTCATGCGGCACAGGATCGTGCAGGTCGGCCAGGCGGCCGTCGACGACCATCGCCACGGCCTTCCTGGCCAGCGACTTAGAAATCGACTCGGCAATGTCGGCACCGGTCACCAGCGGCGGATACTCGCGCTTGGCGCCGTCAGGGAGAGTTACGGTGGTCATGGGAAGGTGTCTCCTTGCTCACTCTCTGCATACCACGCAGGTAAGCGGTTGCGGCCGGGCGCCGCGAACGCCCGATATCTGGCGGCTGTCGGCGGCAAAGTCAACGCATGCACGCACCCGGCCGCCTGTCGCGGTGCCATCCGGCCGCATACCCTGGGTGTGACAATGATACAACGCGTGTTGCCAAACGTGCGCCAGAAGGCAGAAAGGGCTTCCGGTTAATTGACTGGAAACAAGGGCGTGACATGATCCGACACCAGAGGGAGCCGAATAGTCGGCTCTGGCAGACTGGGGATTTACAGCATGATCAAGAGACTGCTCGGTCCGGCAGCCTGTGCGGCAGCGATGATCCTTTCCGGCACTCCGGCAACGACTGTCAGTGCGGCGGATTTCACACCTCCACCCGAACCCTACATCGAGGCCTATGTACCGAGCTGGTCCGGCTGCTACATCGGCGGCCACGGCGGCGGTGCCTGGTTCGACCATGATGGTAACCTCGACGGCGCTCCGGACGTGAGCATCGACGGCGACGGCGTGCTCTACGGCGCCCTCGGCGGCTGCCAGTGGCAGAGCGGCAACCTCGTCTTCGGCATCGAGGGTGACGTCAGCTTCGGCGAAGTGGACGGCTCCTCCGGCGCCATCGACGACTTCGACGTCGAACCGGTGGGAACGATTCGCGGCCGCCTCGGCATGCCTCTGTCCGACCGGCTGCTGCCGTTCGTGACGGTCGGCCTCGGCATCGCCGACGCCGACGCCCGCGCCACCGGCCTTGGCGTCGACAGCCAGACGCATCTTGGCCTCGTCGCCGGCGGCGGCATGGACTTCCGCATCACTGACAACATCAGCCTGCGCGGCGAGTTCCTGGCCCACTTCTACGGCGAAGAGGAATACGAATACGCCGGTGGCTTCACCGACAAGCATGACTTCGACCTGTTCGTCGCCCGGGGCGCCCTCGTCTGGCACTTCGGCTGCGGCACGCCGTTCTTCGGCGGCGCCTGCTAGGCACAGGCCGACCGTTCTTCGATCGGGCACGCCCGATACCTCCGGCACCCGGCCAGCGGCCGGGTGCCTTCTCTTTCGATCATGATAATGTCGCACGCCGCAGTGATGCGGACGGCGCTCCTCCACAGCGCGAAGCAGTGGCCGCCGTGCAGCCTCCGGGTCGGCATGCGCCTATCCACCGTCGTCAGCAGGCGGTCCCGCTCCATTCCCGCCATCTTTCGGGGTCAGGCTTGCCGTGGGTGGGGTGCGGTCGCGGAGGCGACGCCGCCTCCAGACGGACATGAGGAGTTGACGGTACGATGCGCGTGATGGTTCTGGTGAAGGCGACCAAGGAATCCGAGGCGGGCGTGATGCCCTCGACCGAACTGCTCGAGGCGATGGGCCGCTTCAACGAGGCTCTCGCCGAAGCCGGCATCCTGGTGACGGGTGAGGGACTCAAGCCTTCCTCCGAAGGCAAGCGTGTCGCCTTCGACGGCGACGAGCGCCTCGTCATCGATGGCCCGTTCTACGGGACGTCAGACCTCGTCGCGGGCTTCTGGCTGTGGGAGGTCAAGGACATGGACGAGGCCGTCGAATGGGTGAAGCGTTGTCCGAACCCGATGCCCGGCCCCAGCGAGATCGAGATCCGCCCATTGTACGAGGCTGCCGATTTCGGCGATGCGCTCACGCCGGAACTCGCCGAGCGCGAGGAAACCCTGCGGGAGTCGCTGAACGGCGGCTGAGCGCCCCGCCGGGCGGGTCAGGTTTCGGAGATGTGTTACACCGCTGCCGGTATCATGGTGAGTGGCGGAGTGCGGGGCCACCAGCGCCGGAATGTGCCGCTCTGATTGCCTGGCTGCGCTCGCAATGGCGATCGCGGATACAGCGACCAGGAGTGTCGATCCCGGACTTCGCCACCCCGGCGAAGCCCGGGGTCAGGTCACTGCAGCGTATTGACCCGGTGATGGATTGCGGCCGGCGGCGGACAAGTGCCGGGTATCCACGAAAGGCCGCACGACACCAGTTGGATGGCCGGGATACCCCGGCGTGCGCCAGCGTGATGGGTCGGCGGCGCCCTCCGCCACCCCTTTCCCGATCAGCGCCCGGGACAGTCTGCAGCTGGCCAGCGATGCCCTCCGGCCCCGGCAAAGGGCGCAACAATCCGCATCCTCTTACCCAAATGGGTATTTCGCACTTCCCCGCAATTCTATAAGAATTCGAGGCGCAAGGCGCATCTGGAGGGCTGGGGAAGCTCATCGCGTCACCATCACCCCAGGACCCGCCGTACGCGACGGACCGCCGTTACTTGCGCGAACGGCCATCGCGGAACGTCACTGAGATTGAGCCCTCGGGGAGACGGTGCCGGCGTTTCCCGATGTGATCGCTTCATGGCCGATCATGCGCCGCGGTAGCGCTGACCGGCGCACGATGGATTGTGAAAGGGCACGCATTGGCGATCAATGTTCCGAACACCGGAAGCAATACGCTCGACGGTCTTCTGGAAGGCTCCAAGTGGAGCGGCTTCCAGTTCACCTACTCCGCCCCTGACGGTTTTCCCGCCCCGTTCAGCCGACCGCCTCAGCCATTCGGTCCGGGCGACTACGATTACGCCAACATCAAGGACTTCGAGCAGGCCGGACTGACGCTCCGGATTTTCTTCGAAGGCGTCCTGCTGAACCATGTTGCAGCGATCACTCCGCTGCAATTCTTTCATACGTCCCAGGTGGGCAAGCAGGATTACGAGGCCAATTTCCGCGTCGCCCACGCCACCTTCGTCAATGACAACAGCGGCGCGGGTTTCGATGGCGGCACCGCGCTTGGCATGTTTCCCAGTATGCCGAATGCCGGTGACACATGGTTCAATTCCAACGGAATCTATGACAATCCCAAGCCCGGCACGTTTGCCGGCGCCACAGTGTTCCACGAAATCGGTCACACCCTCGGGCTGAAGCATCCGCACCAGGCCTTTGATGGCAAACCCAAGCTCGCCAAGCGGTACGACTCGATCGAATTCACGGTCATGAGTTATGCCAGTTACGTCGGCCAGGGCAGCGGCAATTACGTTACCGAGGATGGCAATTACCCGCAGACCTACATGGTGCTCGACATCGCCGCGCTGCAATACCTCTACGGGGCCAACTTCAACTACAATTCCGGCAACACGACCTACAAATGGGCGCCGAACAAGAAGGTCATCTTCGAGACCGTGTGGGATGGCGGCGGCGTCGATACCTACGACTTCAGCCGCTACAAGTCTAACCTCGACATCAGCCTCGCACCGGGCGACTTCTCCAATACTGGCAGCGGCCAGAACGCCCACCTCAACGGCGGCGAGTCCGGTGCCAAGATCTTCGCCCGCGGCAACATCTGGAACGCGCTCCAGTACGACAACGATCCGCGGTCGTTGATCGAAAACGCGATCGGCGGCTCGGGCAACGACAGGATCCTCGGCAACAAGGCGAAGAACACGCTGACGGGCAACGGCGGGCACGACCGGCTGCTCGGCGATGCGGGCAACGATGACCTGCGCGGCGGCGCCGGCAACGACAGCCTGTTCGGAGGCACCGGCAATGACAAGCTGAACGGAGGCGGCGGCAAGGACAACCTCACCGGCCAGGCCGGCAACGACAAGCTCGTGGGCGGCGCCGGCGACGACAAGCTGGTCGGCGGCGGCGGCCGGGACACGCTCGACGGCGGCGCCGGCAAGGACAACCTCAGCGGCGGCGGCGGCAACGACAAGCTCAGCGGCGGCGGCGGCAATGACGTCCTGATCGGCGGCAGCGGCAACGACACCCTCGGCGGCGGCGCCGGCAACGACCGCCTCACCGGCAACGGCGGCAAGGACATCTTCGTGTTCGGCAAGGGTGGCGGCAACGACACCATCACGGACTATGCCGACGGCATCGACCGGATCGACCTGAGGGACTTCAACTTCAACAAGTTCGGCCAGATCAAGAACAAGGCCTCGATGGACCACGGCGACCTCGTGTTCAACTTCGGCAAGGACGGAACGCTGCTCGTCGATGACTTCAAGAAGGGCGACCTGAACGCCGCCGACATCCTGTTCTAGGGACTGCCGCTGCCGCGTCGGACGGGATCAGGGAGAGAGCCGACCCGGGGAATGCGCGCGGCCTGGAACTGACCGATCCACCATTTCATCGTCATGCCCGGCCTTGAGCCGGGCATTTGCCAAGGGCTGCGCGACGCCACGCAGATGGTCGGGGACGTGCCCGGCCTTGACGGAGCGACGTGCGCGTTCGCGGTCGCCTCCGGATCGGCCGCGCATCCGGGGCGACATCTGTTCTCCGCGCTGTAGCGGCGCTTGCGTGCGACGCAATTGGAGTCACCCAGTTTTGGCCGCAAACTCGCGGTTCCATGCCCCCGCTGGCGGTGGCGGCACGAATCGTCCGGTGCCGCCGGCAGCTCGACTGCGGGGGTGCCTGGCGCAACGGCGCCGGGTCGTTCCCGCATTCGCCCAATCCGATCAATCCCGGGGGATCGACGACGATCATGACGACAACGGTCATCAGCAATGCGACGCGCAACCTCGACCTGAACGCCCACATGGAGGGGCTCGTATGGCGCTTTTCGTGGGACGCTTCGCGGCCGATCACCTGGCATCTGTCCGATGCCCTGCAAACGTGGAGCGCATGGGAGCGCAGCGCTTTCGAACTGGCGCTCGACACCTGGGCGAGCGTTGCCAACATCACCTTCGTCGAGGTCAACCACCCCAATCAGGCGAACCTCGTCGAAAAGATCGGCAATGCCGGCGGCTCGCTCGGCTGGCATGACTATCCCGACCGCTGGGACAACCGGTCGGACGGCCGCTACGATCCCAACGGGGATGGCTGGACGCCGGCGGGGCTGACCCCCGGCGGCTACGGTTTCATCACCCTCGTGCACGAGCTCGGCCACGCGCTCGGACTGGAGCACCCGCACGAGGGCGACAGGTTCCCCGGCGTTACCCGCGAGTTCGGCGACTACGGGGACAACAACCTGAACCAGGGCATCTTCACCACCATGTCCTACAACGACGGCTGGGACGCGGTGCAAAATCCGTACGGCAAGGGCGTCATGACCTACGGCTACCAGGCCGGGCCGATGGCACTCGACATTGCCGCCGTGCAGCGGATCTACGGTGCCAACATGAACCATGCCACGGGCGACGACACCTACGTGCTGCCGGGCCGCAACGAACCCGGCACCTACTGGAAGGCAATCTGGGATGCCGGCGGAACCGACCAGATCGTGTATGGCGGCAATCGCGACGCCATCATCGACCTCACCGCGGCAACGGCGGACAACTCGCCCACCGGCGGCGGCGTGCCAAGCTACGCCAAGGGCATCCTCGGCGGCTTCACGATCGCCGAAGGCGTGGTGATCGAAAACGCGCGCGGCGGCGGCGGCGACGACGTCATTCGCGGCAACGATGCGGCCAACACACTAAAGGGCGGAGCGGGTGACGACCGGCTCCTCGGCGCCGGCGGGCGCGATACGCTGCTCGGGCAACCGGGCGCCGACACGCTGTCCGGCGGTGGCGGCCACGACCGGCTGGTCGGCAACGGCGGCGACGACGTCATCCGCGGCAACGGCGGCAAGGACCGGCTGAACGGCGGGAAAGGTGACGACATCCTGATCGGTGGTGCCGGCGCCGACGTTTTCATTTTCCGCGCCGGTCATGGGTCCACGGACATCGTCGATTTCCGCGGTCCCGATGCCATC
The DNA here is from genome assembly GCA_964608275.1 of uncultured Hyphomicrobiales bacterium. Taxonomy (GTDB): domain Bacteria; phylum Pseudomonadota; class Alphaproteobacteria; order Rhizobiales; family CAZSNL01; genus CAZSNL01. Next base: position 6,853 of record CAZSNL010000006.1, read on the forward strand.
CGATTGATCGGGTTCGATTTTGCCGATGTTTCGGACGTGCTCGACCACGCAAGCGACCAAGGTGGACATACGGCTTTCGACTTCGGCGCCGACGGCCTCCTGACCGTCAGGAACATGCTCTCAAGCCAGTTCACCGACGGCGATTTCATTCTCTAGGATCGTTCAGGGAACCGGATCGAACCCGCTACCGCCCCAGGGATGACAGCGCAGGACACGCCTGAACGCCAATCCGCCGCCGCGAAGCGCGCCGTGCCGCGCTATGGCCTGCTCCGCATATTCCGAGCACGTCGGCAGAAACCGGCAGGTGCGGCCGAGAAATGCTGACAGCGTATAGCGGTAGACGAGGGTCACACCCCGGATCACGAGGCCGGCTGCGCGGTCGGTTGCGTCGGCAAGGATGCGAGCCGCGGTCATGCCGTGGCCTCTTCGCCGGCGGCCGTCTGGGCCGCGTTGCGGCGATCCTCGATCTGGCCGATGGCATCGACGACGGCATCGAAGGTGAGCAGCGTCGAGGCGTGCCGCGCCTTGAATTCACGCACCGGCTCCAGAACTTCGAATTCCTTCCATTTTCCGTCGGGTGCAGCACCGCCCTCCTTCAGCATCGCGTACATGCGCTGGCGGAGGGCACGAAGCTCGCCGGCGGTCGCGCCGATGATGTTCCGTGCCATGATCGATGACGATGCCTGGCCCAGTGCGCAGGCCCTGACCTCGTGGGCAAACGCGACAACCGTGTCGCCGTCCATCTTGAGATCGACCGTCACCCTGCTGCCGCAAAGCCGCGAATGGGCAGTGGCCGTGGCGTCGGGATCGGGGAGCCGGCCGACCAACGGAATGTCGGCTGCAAACCGCAGTATCCGCTTGTTGTAAACGTCGTTCAGCATGCTTGTTCCCGAGGTGCGGACGTGCAGGATCTACCCTATCACGCCCCGGAGCCAGCGGAGAATACCCGTCTCGCCGCTTGCTCCTTGATCACCCCCATCTTTACCCATATATGGAGCGAAACATATCGAGTGGAAGCGGGCGGGGCGCGGTTGCGGAGCCATTTTTTCGGCGTTGACTTTCTCCTGAGTGACGAGGTTTGTAGCCGCCCGTAACCGTTTGAGCGCACGTGGTGCAAGCGGTGCTTCAAGCAAGCGCAAAAGAACGGGGAATCCGAAACAGTATGGATGCGATCATAAAGCAGATGCCGCAACGCGATGCGACCGTCGGACGCGGCCCCGAGGTTGTCCGCCCGACACGCGAAGAGGCCGAGAAGGCGGTTCGTACGCTCATCGCGTGGGCCGGTGACGATCCCGACCGCGAAGGCCTCAAGGATACCCCGCGTCGTGTCGTCGATGCGTACAGCGAATTCTTCCGCGGCTATCACGAATGCCCGGTCGAGGCGCTTGCCAAGACGTTCGAGGACGTCGGCGGCTACGACGACATCGTAATGCTGCGTGACATCGACGTGAACTCGCATTGCGAGCATCACATGATCCCGTTCGTGGGCAAGGCCCATGTCGCCTACTATCCGACCGACAAGGTGGTCGGCATCTCGAAGCTCGCCCGCGTCGTGGAGATCTTCGCCCGCCGTCTCCAGACCCAGGAGACGATGACCGCGCAGATCGCGGAAACCATCGACCAGGCCCTCAAGCCGCGCGGTGTGGCGGTGATGATCGAGGCGGTACACCAGTGCATGTCGCTGCGCGGCGTGCAGAAGCGTGACGTCGCCACGATCACGACCCAGTTCACCGGCGAGTTCAAGACGAACCCTGCCCTGCAGGCCCGCTTCGTCGAGCTCGTCCGCCAGCCCGGCAGCTGACCGGACCCCGGAAGCCCCTGATTCCATGTCCAACGGAGTGTTTGCCAAACGCACCAGCGTCGAGCAGGTAGAGGAAGGCGACCTTCTGGCACCGAAGTTCGACGCCGACGGCCTGCTCCCCGTGGTCACCACGGACGCCGCAACCGGCGATGTCCTGATGGTCGGCTACATGAACGCCGAGGCGCTGGCACGCACGATCGAAACCGGCGAAGCGCATTACTGGAGCCGTTCGCGGCAGACCCTCTGGCACAAGGGCGCGACCAGCGGCCTCGTCCAGAAGGTGGTCGAATTGCGCATCGACGACGACCAGGATGCCGTCTGGCTGAAGGTCGAAGTCGCCGGATCCGGCGCCAGCTGCCATGTGGGTTACCGGTCGTGCTTCTACCGCGCCGTGCCGACCGGCACCCGGGTATCGCCTCAGCTCAGGCTGACCTTCACGGAGAGCGCCAAGACGTTCGATCCGGTGGAGGTCTACGGAGATGCACCCAACCCCACGAAGCTGTAATTCTTCCTGCAGACCGCGCCGGTCCGGGTTAGATTAGAGACATTTACATTCGGCCATCGCGACGGTGCGGGAGTTTCGATGCGCAGGAATTCGCTCAGCAGCGACATCAGTGTAGACAATACAGGCCCCGGCGATGCGGGGCCCGCAGCGGCGGCGCGCCCGCGCATCGGGCTCGCGCTCGGCGCCGGCGCGGCGCGTGGCTGGGCACATATCGGCGTCATCAAGCGGCTTGTCGCTGCAGGCATTGTCCCCGACGTGGTCGCCGGGACGTCGATCGGTGCGTTGTGTGGCGGCTGCTACGTCGCCGGCAAGCTGCCGCAACTGGAGGAATTCGCCCGCGGCCTGACGCGGCGCCGGGTGTTCTCGCTGATGGACTTTTCGTGGCGCGGCAGCGGCCTCATTGCCGGCAACCGGCTGGCGCGCCTGCTCGAGAACGAACTCGGCGACACGCGCATCGAGTCGCTCGACACGCCGTTCATCTGCATCGGGACGGAACTGAGGACCGGGCACGAGATCTGGCTCAAGGAAGGCATTCTGGCCGACGCCATCCGCGCCTCCTACGCGCTCCCCGGCATCTTCAAGCCGGTCCACTTCAACGACATGTGGCTGATCGACGGCGCGGTGGTGAACCCGGTCCCCGTTTCCGCCTGCCGGGCGCTGGGTGCCCGGGTCGTCATCGCCGTGAATCTCACGACAGACGTGTTCGGCGCCGGAACGGTCATCCAGGCGCCGATACTCAACCACGACGACAACAACTATGAACAGTCGCTGAGACAACCGATCGCTTCGGAGACCGCGCGCGCGGCCTACGTCCGCCAGTTCTTCGGACGCCCCGGCGGCAGCCCCGGCATCACGACGGTGCTGGTCGCCGCCTTCAACATCACACAGGACCGCCTCGCCCGGTCGCGGCTCGCCGGCGATCCGCCCGACATCACGATCAACCCACGAAGCCCGGAAGTCGGCCTGTTCGACTTCGACAAGGCCGACGCCAGCATCCGTTCGGGCTGGGAGTCGACGGAACGCGTGCTCGCCGACCTCGAACGCTCCATCGAGGTCCTGCGTCAGACAACGCCGGCCTGATCCGCCACGCCCGCGGGCATGGCCCCGCAAGGTCTCCGACAATCAGCCGCATTGGCTGCCTTCGACATTCCGCCGCAACACGGCTATATCCGACATGTGGAGGTGCTCCGCATGACATCGACGGTGGATTCGGTACTGGAAGAGGTGCGGGCGTGGCTCGACCAGGGCCGTAACGTCGCACTGGCGACGGTGGTGTCGACGTGGGGTTCGGCGCCGCGTCCGGTCGGGAGCCAGCTCGCAATCGACCAGGATGGAAACTTCATCGGCTCCGTATCCGGCGGCTGCGTCGAAGGCGCGGTGGTGACCGAGGCAATGGAGGTCCTGTCGACCGGCCGGCCGACCATGCTCGAGTTCGGGGTCTCGAACGAGACGGCATGGGAAGTCGGACTTGCCTGTGGCGGCACGATCCGCGTCTACGTCGAGCGGCTGGGCGATGAAGACAGAGACGCTTGACGCGCTGATCGCCGCCCGTGCCGCCGGCCGCGCCGTGGCGCTGATCACCGATCTCGCCGAGGGCTCGCAGCGGCTGGTCGACCGCGACAGCGCGGCGGACGAAGGCACCCTTGCCCGTCCGCTCGAGGAGGCATTCGCCCGCGACCGCAGCGGTACCGTGACTCTCGGCGAGCGCGAGTACTTCATCCACGTCTTCAATCCACCGCTGCGCATGATCGTGATCGGGGCGGTCCACGTGGCACAGGCCCTGATACCGATGGCGAGGGCGGCCGAGTATGCGGTCACGGTGATCGATCCGCGTGCGGCCTTTGCGACCGCCGAGCGGTTCCCGGACGTGAGCCTTGTCACCGACTGGCCCGACGAGGCGCTGTCACGCATCGGCCTCGATGCCCGCAGCGCGCTGCTGGCATTGACCCACGACCCCAAGATCGACGATCCGGCGCTCGGCTTCGCCTTGCGGTCGCCCGCGTTCTATATCGGCGCCCTCGGCAGCAAGCGAACCCATTCAACGCGGCTCGAGCGCCTCAAGGCAGCCGGCTTCAGCGATGCGGAACTTGCCCGCATCCATGCTCCCATCGGCCTCGATATCGGAGCGCGCGGGCCGGCCGAAATCGCCATTTCGATCCTGGCGGAAGTCACCCGCGCACTCAGGCTCGACAGTGGAGGCAGGCAATGATCTTCGGCGAGGTTCCCGTGGAGCAGGCGGCCGGCGCGGTGCTTGCGCACAGCATCCGCGGGCGGGAAGCGGCTTTCAAGAAGGGGCACCTGCTGACGGCAGACGATGTGGCGCGGCTCGCCGAGGCCGGGATCGAACGGGTGATGGTCGCGCAACTCGAGCCCGGTGACGTGCCCGAGGACGAGGCAGCCAGCGTCATAGCCGAAGCATCGGCGGGTGACCATGCGAAGGCAGCCGAGCCATTCACCGGCCGCTCGAACATTCATTCCGAGGCGGCAGGCCTGGCGCTGGTGGATGCCGACCGGGTCCACCGCCTCAACACCCTCGACGAGAGCCTCACCGTCGCAACCGTTGCCCCGTTCGCACGGGTGGAGCGGCGACAGATGCTGGCGACCATCAAGATCATCCCATTCGCGACCCGGCGCGACGTGGTGGACACAGCGCTCGCCATCTGCCGCGAGGGACCGCCGCTTGTGCGCGTGGCACCGTTTGCCGCACGCGAGGCGGGACTGGTCATGACGGTGCTGCCGCAGACCAAGCCGCAGACCATGGACAAGGCGCGGGCCGCCATCGCCGCGCGTCTCGAAGCGGCGGGAAGCCGGCTCGCGGCGACGGTGACCTGCCCGCACGAGGTTGCAGACGTCACCCGGGCGATCGCGTCGCTGCGTGACAACGGCCACGCTCCGATCCTGGTGCTCGGCGCCTCGGCCATTGTCGACCGTGGCGACGTCATTCCGGCCGCCCTGGCTGCCGCCGGCGGCGAGGTCGTCAACATGGGCATGCCGGTCGACCCGGGCAACCTGCTCATGTACGGCGAGCTGGGACCGGTTCCGGTCATCGGCGTGCCGACCTGTGCGCGGTCGCCGAAGGTCAACGGGTTCGACTGGGTGCTGTGGCGCGTGCTCGCCGGCCTGCCGGTTTCGCGCCACGACATCGCCGGGATGGGGGTCGGCGGACTCCTGATGGAGATCCCGTCGCGTCCGGTTCCGCGCGAAGGCAAGATCGCGGCGGCTCCGAAGTCGCCATCGGTCGCCGCCATCGTGCTCGCTGCCGGGCAGTCGCGACGGATGGGCGGCATCAACAAGCTAATGGAACCGGTGGGCGGCCGGCCGATGATCCGCGGCGCCGTCGAGGCGGCACTGGCGAGCACCGCGGAGACGGTGATCGTCGTGGTCGGTCACGATGCGGACAGGATTCGCGGGGTGCTCGACGGCCTCGCCGTGACCATCGTCGACAATCCGAACTACGCGCAGGGCCTCAGCACCTCGCTCCGCGCCGGCCTCGGGGCGGTTCCCGCGGGCATGGACGGCGCACTGGTCTGCCTCGGCGACATGCCGCTGGTGTCGGCAAGGCACCTGGACAAGCTGATCGCGGCGTTCAAACCGGAGGCGGGGCGCGGCATCTGCGTGCCGGTGGTCGACGGCAAGCGCGGCAACCCGGTGCTGTTCGCCACCGCCTACTTCGACGAAATGCGCGAGGTGCAGGGCGACACCGGCGCCCGACACCTCATCGGACAGCACGCCGAAGCGGTATGCGAGGTGGAGATGGGCGACCGCGCCGTGCTCACCGATGTCGATACGCCCGATAACCTTTCGTCACTCCGCCAGGCCGGATAGGCCGACTGCCGCTACATCAGGTTCAGGCTGCGCAGGCTGGAATGGCCTCCGCGGCCGATGATGACGTGATCGTGCACCACGATCCCGAGCTTCTCGGCCGCCTCGACGATCCGCCGGGTCATGTCGATGTCGGGCCGCGACGGCGTCGGATCGCCCGAGGGATGGTTGTGCACGAGGATGATGCCGGTCGCGGCGAGCTCCAGGGCCCGTTTCACCACTTCGCGCGGATAGACCGGCGTGTGGTCGACGGTTCCCTGCTGTTGCACCTCGTCGGCGATGAGCACGTTCTTGCGGTCGAGGAACAGGATGCGGAACTGTTCCCGTTGCTCGTAGGCCATGCTGGCGTGGCAGTAGTCAAGGACGGCCGTCCATGAGGACAGAGCCTGGCGCCCGATCACGGTCTTGCGGGCGAGCCGGACGGCGGCGGCCTGGATCAGCTTGAGCTCGATGACTGTCTTGTCGCCGACGTCGTAGATCTGCTTGAGCCGTTCCGGCGGCGCACTGATGGCTTCCGCAAAGCCGCCGAATTCCTTTATCAACGCCTTGGCCAGAGGCTTCGTGTCTTTCTGCGCATTCACTCGAAAGAGGACGAGCTCCATCAATTCATAGTCAGGAAGCGCATCGGGCCCGCCCTGCATGAACCGTTCGCGAAGCCGTTTGCGGTGCTCCGTGTAGTCCGGCTTGGCGGTCGGTTCCTTTGCGCGCGCCATGCTGTGCTGTCCCCCAGCTTCGCGGCGGGGACATCATAGCCGTGAACGCGATGCGACGGGAACCCCGAAAGCTCAGACGTCGTACGGTGGGCGGTGGAGCCCGGCCGGCGAGTAGGTGAAGACCTCGCAACCGTCCTCGGTGACGCCCACGGTGTGCTCGAACTGTGCCGACAGCGAACGGTCGCGCGTCACCGCAGTCCAGCCGTCGGACAGGACCTTCACGTGCGGCCGGCCGAGATTGATCATCGGCTCGATGGTGAAGAACATTCCCGGCTTGAGCTCGATCCCCTCTCCCCGGCGGCCGTAATGGAGGATGTTCGGCATGTCGTGGAAGACGCGGCCCAGGCCGTGGCCGCAGAAGTCGCGCACCACGCTCGTGCGCTCGGCTTCGGCATACTCCTGGATGGCGGCGCCGATATCGCCGGTGGTGGCACCGGGCCGCACGGCTGCGATGCCCCGCATCAGCGCTTCGTGCGTCACTTCCATCAACCGTTCCGCCTTGCGCGACACTTCCCCCACCGGATACATCCGGCTCGTGTCGCCATGCCAGCCGTCGACGATAAGCGTCGCGTCGATGTTGACGATATCGCCTTCCTTCAGCGCCTTGTCGCACGGGATCCCATGGCAGACCACGTGATTGACCGAGGTGCAGATCGACTTCGGAAAGCCGCGGTACTGCAACGGCGCCGGGATCGCGCCGTGGTCGCGGGCGAACTCGAGCGCAAGCCGGTCGAGCTCTTCCGTCGTCACACCCGGCACGACGTGCGGGGTCAGCATGTCCAGCACTTCCGCTGCAAGGCGTCCGGCGCGCCGCATGCCGGCAAACGCTTCGGGGCCGTGCAGCTTGATCTGCCCGATGTTGGCCTCGGGCGCCAGCTCGGCATCGATGTAGCTCATTGTCTCTCCATGACGTCGACCAGACCGAAGCGGGCACGGACCGGTTCCGGCGCTGCTTCAACCATCGGCAGCGGATGCGACAAATGTATGCCTTCCGGGTCGATTTTGCAGCAGTAGACGAGCGTCTCGACGCCGCGTCGGCGTGCCTGCGCGAAGGTCGCGGCGTAGACGGGATCGATGTCTGCGGCCAGCGCCAGCCGGTCGGCGTCCGTGCGCTGGACCAGGAACAGCATTACCGCCCGCGCCCCGTTCTCGGCCATCGCGGCCAGTTCCTCGAGATGCCGTGCGCCGCGGGCCGTCACCGAGTCCGGGAACTCGGCGAGACCCGGCTGGCGCATCAGGTGGACGTTCTTCACCTCGACGTAGCACGGCGGGCCGCCGCCGCCTTCGAGGAGGAAGTCGACACGGCTGCGGGTGCCGTAGGGAACCTCGCGGCGTATCGTTTCGTAGCCGGCCAGTTCTTCGATCATCCCTTCCGCGAGCGCCTCGGCGACGATGCCGTTGGGATGGCCCGTGTTGATGCCGACGAACGCGGGCCCGCAGCCGAGGTCGACCTCGAGCAGCTCCCACGAATACGCGAGTTTGCGGTGCGGCGACGGCGAATGCGACAACCACACGCAGGTGCCGGCCTCGACCAGCCCCATCATCGATCCGGGGTTGGCGCAATGGGCCGTGACGACCTCGCCGGTATCGAGCTCGACATCGGCAAGGAAGCGCTTGTAGCGGCGCACGAGGCGACCGCGCATCAAGGGTGTCGGGAACCGCATAGGGGCACCATAGGCGGGCCCACGTGGCCGTTCAACCGTGCTTCGCACTTGCGGCGGCGTTGCCTGCCCGGTTAAGTCAGATGCGGACGCCAGATGGAAATACCGGTCATGGACACCAAGACAGAACCGACGATCACGGCCGCAGTCCTGCTCATCGGCGACGAGATCCTGTCCGGCCGGACCAAGGACCTGAACCTCGCCTACATCGCACAGTTCCTTGCCGCACGGGGCATCGACGTGCGCGAAGCGCGCGTGGTTCCGGACGTCGAGGCGGAGATCGTGGCGGCACTCAATGCGCTGAGGGCCCGCTACACCTACGTGTTCACCACCGGCGGCATCGGGCCGACCCACGACGACATCACCGCCGACGCCGTCGCCCGCGCGTTCGGCGTCCCGATCAGCCACCATCCCGAGGCGGTGCGGCTGCTGCAGGAACACTTCAGGGAGATCGGCAGGGAGGCAAACGAGGCGCGGATGCGGATGGCGCGTCTGCCGGAAGGCGCGGAGATGATCCCCAATCCGGTTTCCCGCGCACCGGGGTTCCACATCGGCAACGTGTTCGTCCTCGCCGGCGTGCCCAAAATCATGCAGGCGATGCTGGACGAACTGGCGCCGAAGCTGGAACAGGGGCGGCTCCTGCATTCGCGGACCGTCCTTGCCGAGGTGGCCGAGGGCGATCTCGCCACCGGGCTGGGCACCATCCAGGCGGCGTATCCGGCCGTCGCGATCGGCAGCTACCCGTTCGAGAGGGACGGACAGTACGGCGCCAACATCGTCCTGCGTTCGCGCGACGTCGCACAGCTGGACGCGGCGGAGACGGCGGTCAGGAAACTGGTCGAGGACCTGCAGGCTAGGGTCCCCGAGCCGAAGGCATGGACGTGAGCGGACCTGAGCATCGGGAGGCGGGGTTGCAGGAGCGGCCGCAGAAGGCATTTCCGGTTTCGTGGGAACAGTTTCACCGGGATTCACGCGCACTGGCCTGGCGCCTGACCGAGGCGGGGCCGTTCCACGCGATCGTCAGCGTCACCCGCGGCGGCCTGGTTCCCGCGGCCATCGTGGCGCGCGAGCTGGAGATCCGGCTGATCGAAACCGTCTGCGTGGCGTCCTACGACTACGACAAGCAGGGCGAACTGGTGGTCATCAAGGAGGTCAGCCCCGCCGTGCGCGACACCGGCAACGGCGGTCAGGGCGTCCTGATCGTCGACGACCTGGTGGACACCGGCAAGACGGCGCGGGTGGTGCGCAACATGCTGCCGAAGGCACATTTCGCCACAGTCTACGCCAAGCCCGCCGGCCGGCCGCTCGTCGACACCTTCATCACCGAGGTGAGCCAGGATACCTGGATCTACCTTCCCTGGGACATGGGCCTCCAGTTCACGCCGCCGATCAAGGATAACGGCACCGTCCGGTAGGCCACATGGCGGCATTGCTTGTCGCAGGCCGCGCGGCAGGCGATATAACCTGTCGCGGGCGGGCGTGGCGGAACCGGTAGACGCACGGGACTTAAAATCCCGAGGAGGGCAACCTCCGTGTGGGTTCGACTCCCACCGCCCGCACCATCGTCCCGCGGAGCCCGGACCGGCCCCGGATCGTTGTCGCCGGACGCATGGCTTTCAACTGCCTCACGGGTGGTTTAGATGGACGTGATGCGATTCCTGATCATCACCGGCCTCATCCTCATCATCGTCGGCCTGCTGTGGCCATGGCTGTCGCGCATCGGGCTGGGCCGGTTGCCCGGCGACATCGTCATCGAGCGCGAAAACTTCCGGCTCTATATCCCTGTCACCACGGCATTCATCATCTCGGTGGTGCTGTCGCTGCTGCTCTGGTTCCTGAACCGGTAGTCATTGCCGGTTCACGGCCGCCGACCGCCTGCGTCCGGAACGTGCGCCTGTCGCGGGGCGTTTCAGCCCCCAGGCACGCCGCATACGCGGGTGCCAGGGCACAGCAAGGACGCCGATGTCCCCTCGCCTCGTCTCCGTCTCGGTGCTGGCCGCCGGCCTGTTGCTGCTCGTGGTCCTCGCACCGGCGGTGCCGCTGGTGGTGTTTGCCGGCATACTGCTCGCCGTGTTCCTGCGCGGCGGCGGCGACGCGATTGCCAGGGCGACCGGATTGCCGGGCGGATGGGGGATGGCGGTCTTCATCACCGGCGTTGTCGCCGCCATGGCGGCAGCCGCGGCCCTTGCGGCACCGACCGTGGCCGACCAGTTCGACGAGCTGTGGCGGCAGATTCCCGAAACCACCGGCGAATTCGAACGCCGGCTGCGGGAGTACGCCTGGGGCGAACTCCTCGTCGAACGGCTCCAACAGCCGCCGGCGCTCGGGCCTGAACAGGGCCGCGCCGCGGCGGTGGCCTTCGCCTCGGTGTTCAGCGCGATCGGCAGCATCGTCGTCATCGCCTTCATCGGCCTCTACGTGGCCGCCGCGCCCGAAACATACGAAGCGGGCCTGCGGCTCCTGCTGGCGCCGTCGCTCAGGCCGCGCGCCGCCGCGGCCCTGAACGAGGCCGGACGGGTGCTCAAGTGGTGGCTTGCCGGGCAGCTCCTGTCGATGCTTATCGTCGGCGTGCTCACCGGGCTCGGCCTGTGGCTGGTCGGCGCGCCACTGGCGCTGGTGCTGGGGCTGATCGCGGGGCTTTTGTCGTTCATCCCGTATCTCGGGCCGGTTCTCGCCGCGGTGCCCGGTCTGCTGGTGGCGTTGCCGGAAGGATTGACGATGGTCGGCTGGGTGGCCGCCGTCTACGTCGTGGTGCAGGTGCTGGAAAGCTACCTGGTGACGCCCCTGATCCAGCTCGAGCAGGTCCGGCTGCCGCCGGCATTGACCCTGGCCGCCCAGATCCTGTTCGGTATCTGGTTCGGGCTGCTCGGGCTACTGCTGGCGACCCCGTTCGCTGCGGTCGCCATGACGCTGGCGCGCCGGCTGTATGTCGAGGACTACCTGGAAGGCGAAGCCGGTGCGGCTGGTGGCGATCGGCGCGCGGCGGCCGAATGAGCAGCTTTTCGGCAATGGACGCGACGCCCCCGATCAATTTGACCGGTATGGCATCGCACGCGGGCGTCCGGGCCCGGATTTAGAACCGCAGCGCCCCGGCCGAGGCCGCCCTGTCGCGGAGCCGCCGGGCGGCGGCGGAATGGCGGGCAATCAGCGCGTCGAGGTCGAGGCCGGGTATGGCGCCGTCGACGACGCGCCAGCGGCCGGCCACCATCACCCGATCGGCGCGATGGGCGCCGCAGACCACGAGGGCCGCCAGCGGATCGCCGTGACCGGAGAACCGCGGCTCGTCGAGGCGGAACAGGGCAAGATCGGCTTCGGCGCCGGCCGCGATCCGCCCAATGTCGTCGCGCCCGAGCACGCGGGCAGACCCGCTTGTCGCCCAGCGCAGCGCATCGGCATGGCTCACCCGTTCCGAGCCGTACTGGTGCTTCTGCACCAGCATCGCCTGGCGAACCTCCTGCATCAGGTTGGAGCAGTCGTTGGAGGACGAGCCGTCGACGCCGACGCCGACCGGGGCCCCGGCCGCTTCCAGCTCGAGCACGCGGCACGTACCCGAGGCGAGGTACAGGTTGGACGTCGGACAGTGGGCGACCCCGGTTCCGGTCTCGCCGAGCCGGCGCACCTCGTCGTCGTCGAAGTGGATGCCGTGGGCGAGCCAGACGTCCGGCCCCAGCCAGCCGAAGTCCTCCAGATACTGGAGCGGCCGTTTGCCGAACCGCTCAAGGCACCAGCCGGTCTCGTCGCGGGTTTCGGCGAGGTGGGTGTGCAGGCGCACCCCGTTGGCCCGCGCGTAGGCCGCCGTCTCGCGCATCAGTTCCTCGGACACCGACCATGGAGCACACGGCGCGAGCGCGATCTGGACCATGGCGCCGCGTCCCGGCTGGTGGTAGCGGGCGACGACCCGCTCGCAATCGGCCATGATCGCATCCTCGGCCTGGACGACGGTGCGCGGCGGCAGCCCGCCGTCCTCCTCCGACAGGCTCATCGAACCGCGCGTCAGCACCACCCGGATGCCGATCTCGCCGGCGGCCTCGACCTCGATGTCGACGGCTTCGGGTATCTCGGCCGTGTAGAGGTAGTGGTGGTCGCAGGCGGTGGTGCAGCCCGACAGCAGCAGCTCCGCCAGCGCCAGCCGCGTCGACAGCGCGATCATCTCCGGGTCGAGCCCCGCCCACACCGGATAGAGCGCGGTCAGCCAGGGGAACAGCTGCTTGTCCAATGCCGCCGGCAGCGCCCGGGTCAGCGTCTGGTAGAAGTGGTGATGGCTGTTGACGAGCCCCGGGACCAGGACGTGGCCGGAGGCATCGAACACCTCGCAGTCGCCGGCCGGCACCGTCTGCGGCGAACCGCCGGCGGGCACCAGTTCGGCGATCGTGGGCCCGCGCACGACGACGCCGCCTTCCGCTCCCTTTGCGAACACCGCCAGCGGCGCCCTGATCCAGATCGGCCTCCCCTCACCTGCCATCGTGCTGTCCTCCTGCGGTTGCCAGGCTGCAGCAGGTCGTCAAGACGTACCTCTCAAAGTGCTCGAAGGCACGCACGCCCGTGGGAATGCATGCGGTGCTGAAAAACTGCGGCTACTGCGGCAGGGAGCCCTGGACGCCCTCGACGTACCAGTCGATGCGGAGCATGTCGTCGTCGGACATGGTGTCGCCTTCCGGCACGCGGATGTTGCCCTCGTTGTCCCTGACGGGGCCGGCAAACGGATGCAGCTCGCCTGCGGCGATCTTCGCCTTCGCCTCCTCGACCCGCTGCCTCAGGTCCTCGGGAACCGCGTCGTTGAACGGCGCCAGTTCGACCATGCCCTCGGCAATGCCGCCCCAGGTGTGGGTCGACTCCCACGTTCCGTCCAGCACCGCCTGGACGCGGCGAATGTAGTAGTCGGTCCACACGTGCGTGGAGGCTGTGAGATGGGCAGTGGGGCCGTACTTCGACATGTCGGAGTGATAGCCGATCGCCCACACACTGCGGTCCTCCGCGGTCTGCACCGGCGCGGTCGAATCGGTGTGCTGGGTGATGACGTCCGCGCCCTGGGTAATCAACGTTTCGGTAGCTTCGCGCTCCTTGCCGGGGTCGTACCATGACGACACCCAGACCACGCGGACCTCGGCGTCGGGATTGACGCTGCGCATGCCGCGGGTGAACGCATCGATCCCGCGCACCACCTCGGGGATCGGGAAGGCGGCAACGTAGCCAACGATGTTGGACTTGGTCATGCCGCCGGCGACCATCCCGGCGAGATAGCGGCCCTCGTAGAAGCGGGCGAGGTAGGTCGCGAGGTTGGCGGCCCGCTTGTAGCCGGTCGCGTGCTCGAAATACGTGTCGGGGAAGGTGGCGGCGACCTTGACGGTCGGGTTCATGTAGCCGAACGAGGTGGTGAAGATGAGGCCATGGCCGGAGGCCGCCAGCTCGCGGATCACGCGCTCGGCGTCGGCGCCTTCGGGGACGCTCTCGACGAAGCTCGTCTCGATGCGATCGCCGAAATGCTCCTCGAGCGCCTTGCGGGCGAGATCGTGCTGGTAGGTCCAGCCGGCGTCACCGACGGGGCTGACGTAGACGAAGCCGATCTTCAACGGCTCCTCCGCGGCACGCGACGCCAGCGGTGCAGCGACGACAAGAGCCATGGCGGCAAGCGCGAGCCCCGCTCGCCAGACGATCGATCTGCGGTTCATCCGGTAGTCCCCTTCGATGATTGCGCCCCCTGCCCCGGGCGGAGCATCGGGCGGCGATTGTCGGGCAACGTCATTGCTCCGTCAACAATACGCAGGGCTGCGAGGCGGCGGGTTCACGCGGCCGGGTGGAACGGCTTGCCGAGGCAGGCCGGAGCATTGAGCCTGATCCGCATGGCGTCACGCGAGATCAGGGCGAGGACCAGTACCGTCGCGAGGTAGGGCAAGGTCGCGACGAGGTGCGACGACACGCCGAACCCGATTGCCTGGATGTGGAGCGACAGGATCGTGATGCCGCCGAACAGCCAGGCGCCTGCCATGACCGGGAACGGACGCCATGTTGCGAAGACGACCAGCGCAACGGCAATCCAGCCGCGGCCGGCGGTCATGTTCTCCGCCCACTGCGGCGTGTAGACGAGCGACAGGTAGGCGCCGGCGAGGCCGGACATGGCGCCGCCGAACACGATCGCCAGAATGCGCACGCGAACCACCGAGTAGCCGATGGCGTGAGCGGCGTCGTGCGACTCGCCGACGGCGCGCAGGACCAGTCCGGAGCGGGTGCGATGGAGGAACCAGGCGATGGCGGCGAACAGCACGATGGACAGGTAGATCAGCAGGTCGTGGCGGAACAGCAGCGGGCCGAGCACGGGGATGTCGGCCAGCACGGGAACCGGCACCGGGCGCAGCCCGTCGATCGGGGTGCCGATGTAGCCGAGGCCGACGAACGCGCTCAGGCCGATGCCGAAGATCGTCAGTGCAAGCCCGGTCGCAACCTGGTTAGTGAGCAGGAACTGGGTCAGCACCGCGAAGACCAGCGACATGGCGACCCCTGCGAGACAGGCGGCAAGGACGCCGACGTGGGGACTGCCGGTAATGACGGTGGCGATGAAGCCGGTCACCGCCCCGACCAGCATCGTGCCCTCGACGCCCAGGTTGAGGACGCCGGACCGTTCGGTGACCAGTTCGCCGAGCGCCGCCAGCGCCAGCGGCGTCCCGGCCCGGATCGCTCCCGCCAGCACGGCGATGACGGTATCAAGGCCGTCCATGGGCCTCCACCTCGCGGCCGGTGCGAAGGAGCCGGATCCGGTAGCGGACGAGCACGTCCGATCCGAGTACGAAGAACAGCAGCAGGCCCTGGAACATGCCGGTCACCGCAGGCGGCAGGTTGAGCCGGATCTGCAATGCCTCGCCGCCCAGGTACATCAGCGACATGAGCAGGCTGGCGAGCAGGATGCCGAACGGATGCAGCCGGCCGAGAAAGGCAACGATGATGGCGGCGAAGCCGTACCCCGGCGAGATCAACGGCTGCAGCTGGCCGATCGTGCCGGAGACCTCGACGATGCCGGCAAGGCCCGCCAGACCGCCCGAGATCAGGAAGCTCGCCACGACCACGCGATTGCGGCTGTACCCGGCGTATGCGGCAGCGGCCGGCGCCTTGCCGACCACGGCGATCCGGAAGCCGGAGAAGGTGCGCGCGACGTACACCCAGCCGATGGCGAGCGCGATCAGCGCGATGATCACACCGAGGTGGAGGCGCGTTCCGGACACCAGCACCGGCATCAGGCCGTATTCGCCGAACATCCTCGTCTCGGGAAAATTGAAGCCTTCGGGGCTGCGCCACGGCCCGTGCACCAGATGCCCGAGCACGTGGACGGCGACGTAGCTCAGCATGAGGCTGGTCAGGATTTCGTTGGCGTTGCACCGGGTCTTGAGAATTGCGGGGACGAGGCCCCACGCCATGCCGCCCAAGGCGCCGGCGACCAGCATGAGCGGCAGGAGCCACGGCCCCTCGCTGCCCCAGAAGGCGAGTGCGACACCGCCGCCGGCGATGGCGCCCATCGTGAGTTGGCCCTCGGCGCCGATGTTCCACACGTTGCCGCGTAAGCCGATCGCAAGGCCGAGGGCGCACAGCAGCAGCGGCGTGGCCTTGATGGCCCATTCGCCGAGGCCGTAGAGGCTCGTCAGCGGGTGCACGAAGAATGTGTAGAGGGCGACCAGCGGATCGCGCCCGAGTGCGGAGAACAGTATCAGCCCGGCGAGCACCGTCAGTGCCGCGGCGATCACCGGCGAGGCATACTGCATGCCGCGCGAGGAGACAGGGCGCGGCTCGAGCCTAAGCAGCATCAGCCGCCTCGTCGGGGAAGTGGCCGCTCATCCACAGGCCGACCTCCTCGATGCCGGTCTCAACGACCGGCTTGCGGGGTGAAAGCCGGCCTTCCGCAATGACGGCGACGGTGTCGCAGATGGCGAAAATCTCGTCGAGGTCCTCGGAGACGAGCAGCACCGCAGTGCCGGCCTGTGCGAGGTCGATGATCGCCTGGTGGATCGTGGCGGCGGCGCCGACATCGACTCCCCAGGTCGGATGGCCGAGAAGCAGCACGTCGGGGGCAAGCGAGATCTCGCGGCCCATGATGAACTTCTGCAGGTTACCGCCGGAGAGGCTCCGGGCCTCGACGTCGACGTCCCGCGACACCACCGCGAACCGGTCGCGGATCGCCGCCGCCCGCTCCCTTGCGCGGGCGATGTCGACGAACCCTCCCCTGACCATTCCGTGCTGGTAGCCGGTCAGCACCGTGTTCTCGGCCAGCGACATGTCGGGGACGGCGCCGCGGCCGAGCCGTTCCTCGGGCACGAACGCGAGCCCCGACGCGCGGCGTGCCGCAGGCCCGAGCCGGCCTGCCGGGCGACCGTTCAGGATGACCATGTCGGTGGCCGGCGCCAGGAGCTCGCCGTTGAGCGCGGCCAGCAGCTCCTTCTGTCCGTTGCCGGCAACCCCGGCAATGCCGAGGATCTCGCCGCCGCGCAGTTCGAAGCTGATCGATTTCAGGCCGATGCCGTGCGGATCGGGCGAGGCCACCGAGAGCCGCCGTACCGCGAGCCGGACCTCCCCCTCCTCCTCCCGCCGCGGGTCGCGGCGGCACACTGGCAGCGCCCGGCCGATCATCATCTCGGCAAGCGACCGCCGGGTCTCGGCCCGCGGGTCGCAGGTGGCAACCACCCGGCCCCGGCGCAGCACCGTGGCGCGATCGCAAAGGGAGCGGATCTCGTCGAGCTTATGGCTGATGTAGAGGATCGAGCAGCCCTCGCCGGCGAGCTGGCGCAGCGTCTCGAACAGTCGCTCGGCCTCCTGCGGTGTCAGCACCGATGTCGGCTCGTCCATGATCAGGAGCGTCGGCCGCCGCACCAGGGCGCGCAGGATCTCGACCCGCTGGCGCTCACCGATGGACAGCTGGTGGACGTGGCGATGCGGGTCGACCTTCAGCCCGTATCGCCGCGACAGCGAGCGGATGTCGTCGTGCAGGTCGTCGAGGGGATGGGACCGGTCCATGCCGAGCCAGATGTTCTCGGCTACCGTCAGCGTGTCGAAAAGGTTGAAATGCTGGAACACCATGCCGATGCCGAGCGCCTGGGCGCGGCCCGGGCTGTCGATGTCGACCGGCTGCCCCTCCCACAGGATCGTGCCGGCGTCGGCCGCCACCACGCCGTAGACGATCCGCACCAGGGTCGACTTTCCGGCGCCGTTCTCGCCCAGCAGCGCGTGGATCTCGCCGGGCATGACGGTCAGGTCGATGGCATCGTTGGCGAGCGTGCCAGGATAATGCTTGGTGATCCCGACAAGCTCGAGTCGCGGTGTTGCGGTCACCCTGTCCCACCTGGAGGTCTGACACCTGGGTCGGCCTATTACCACGCGAAGCGCCGTTGCGGCAGGCCGGATTTCACCCGCCTCGCCCCGGTCGGCGCCGGCCATCGGCATGGACAGGGCCGGCACGGCGCACTAGCATCGCCCGCGGCCGGTCAGGGGCAGCGAGGAATTCTCCCTTGGTTTCCAACATCCGGACAGATGGTGCGAGGCTGTGGGCCTCGCTGATGGAGATGGCGCGGATCGGGGCGAACGCGAACGGCGGCGTCAACCGAATCGCGCTGACCGACGAGGACCGCGAGGCGCGCGACCTGTTCACCCGCTGGTGCGAGGAGGCGGGCTGCACCGTCGCCGTCGACCGGTTCGGCAACATGTTCGCCCGCCGCCCGGGCCGTGACCCGGCGCTGCCGCCGGTGCTGGTGGGCAGCCACCTCGACAGCCAGCCGACCGGCGGCAAGTTCGACGGCGCGTACGGCGTCCTCGCCGGGCTGGAGATCGTGCGGACGCTCGCCGAAACCGGCACCTGGACGGAGCGCCCGATCGAGATCGTCAACTGGACCAACGAGGAAGGCGCCATCTACAAGCCGATGATCGGCTCCGAGGTGTTCATCGGGGCAATGCCGCTCGAGCAGGCCTACGCCATGCCCGACCCGGACGGCCGGCCGCTCGAGGAAGCGCTGGAACGCATCGGGTACCAGGGCGAGGCGGAGCTGTGGGCCTACCCGGTCCATTGCTACTTCGAAGCGCACATCGAACAGGGGCCGATCCTCGAACGCGAAGGGATCCAGGTCGGCGTGGTGACCGGTGCGGTCGCCCAGCGGTGGTTCTCGCTGCGCTTCACGGGGCAGGAGGCGCATGCCGGGCCGACGCCGATGGACGGACGCCGCGACGCGCTTGCGGGCGCCGCCGAGGCGGTGCTGGCGGCGCGGGCCATCGGCCGAAGCGTTGACGGCGGGCGGGCCACGGTCGGCAGGCTTGCCCCCTATCCCGGCTCGCCCAACGTGATTCCCGGCCGGGTCGACATGACCGTCGATTTCCGCCACCAGGACGAGGACACGCTGTCGTCTATGGCGTCCCGGTTCCGCGACGAGGTCGACCGCATCGCCCGCGACAACGGTCTCGAGGCGGAACTCGCCGAAACCGTGCACATCGCGCGGGTGCCGTTTCATCCCACCCTCGTCGGCCTGGTCCGCGAGGCGGCGGAACGGCTCGGCGTCAGCCACATGGACATCGTCAGCGGCGCCGGCCACGATGCCTGCAACATGGCCAGGGTCATCCCCACGACGATGGTGTTCGTGCCGTGCGAGAACGGCATCAGCCACAACGAGCGCGAAAACGCCTCGCCCGCCGATCTCGAAGCCGGCTGCAACGTGCTGCTGCATGCGGTGCTGCGGGCGGCAAGCATGCGCGAGCCGATCGAGATGCAGACATGAGCAGCGCAGGACACAACCGCTACGAGACCAACGCGGTCGACTGGTCGGGCGTCGGCGGGCCGCAGGACGTCTTCAGCGCCCGCCAGCCCGGCTGGCCGCTGCCGCGCATCGTGCGCGGCGAAGGGATCTATCTGTGGGACGACGGCGGCAACCGGCTGATCGACGTGTCGTCGGGCCCGGTGGCGAGCAATCTCGGCCACAACAACCGTCGCGTGGTAGATGCGGTCAGGCGGCAGGTGGAGCGCCTGTCGTTCTCCTACACCCGCGTCAGCCGCACCAACGAGAACATCGCCCTCGCCGAGCGCATCGCCCGGTTCGCCGGCAACGGCTATGAACGCGCGTACTTCGTCTCCGGCGGCTCCGAGGCCATAGAGGCCGCGATCATGTTCGCGCGACAGCGTGCCTGGGAGCTCGGCGAGCGTGAACGGACGCGGCTGTTCAGCCTGATGCCGTCGTACCACGGCGGCACCGTCAGTGCGACCATGCTGTCCGGCGACGAGGGACCGCTCGAAATGTTCGGCACCATGTCGCCACCCTCGGAGAAGATTCCGGCGCCACTCACCTACCGGCCGCCGGACGGGCTGACGCAGGAGGAGAACGAGGACCGCTCGATCGCAGCCTTCGAGGAGCGGCTCGCGCAACTCGGTCCGCACACCGTGCTTGCGATCTTCCTCGAGCCGGTCGGTGGGCTTGCCACCGGCTGCAACGTGCTGTCGGGGCGGTATCTCCGCAGGATCCGCGAAATCTGCGACCGGCACGGCATCCTCATGGTGTTCGATGAGGTAATGTCGGGGGCCGGCCGTACCGGCCGTTTCCTCACCGCCCACTATCACCGCCACGCGATGCCGGACCTCGTCGTCCTCGCCAAGGGCATCGGCGCCGGCTACGTGCCGTTCGGTGTCATGCTGGCGCCGGCGGCGATGGTCGATCCGCTAAGCCGCGGCAGCGGCTTCAACTTCGGCCACACCGGCAACGCCAACCCGCTTGCCTGCGCGGTGGGGCTGGCCGTCCTCGAGGAGATCGAGGAGCGCGGCCTGATGGAGAACGCGAGCCGGGTCGGAGCGCGGCTGGCGGACGGCCTGCGCGGGCTCAAACGCCAGCTGCCGGTCATCGGCGACGTGCGCGGCATGGGGCTGCTGCTCGCCGTCGAGGTGGTCGCCGATCCGGTGACGAAGCGCCCGTTCCCGCCCGCCAGCAACCCGGTGGCGGCGCTCCGCCGCCACGGGCTCGACAACGGGCTGACGATCTACGCCCGCCGCGTGAACGCCGGGCGCAACGGCGACTGGATCATGACGTCGCCGCCGCTGATCACCACCGAGGCCGAGGCGGACGAGATCGTCGAACGCCTCGGCGCCACCTTCCGCGCCTTCGCCGACGAGGCGGTCCGGGACGGATACGAGGTCGCCTGATGCCAGACCAGGCAGCACGGCCGGTCGCCATCGTCACCGGCAGCGCGACGGGAATCGGCGCCGCCTGCGCCCGACGCCTTGCGGAAGAAGGCTTCAACGTCGTCATCAACTACACGACGAGCGAGGCCGAAGCGCAGCAGACAGCCGCCGAGTGCCAACGGACCGGCGTCGAAACGCTGGTCGTCAGGGCCAACGTCGCCGACAACGGCGACTGCCGGCGGCTTGCCGCCGCCGCCGTCGACGCCTGGGGGAGACTCGATGTCCTCGTCAACAATGCGGGCATCACCCGCTTCGCCCGCCCAGACAATCTGGAAAAGCTCACGCCTGCCGACTTCGCCGACATCTTCGCCGTCAACGTGACCGGTGCCTGGCTGATGACCCGGGCCGCCCATCCGCACCTGAAGGCGTCGCCCGTCGCCGCGATCGTGAACGTCTCGTCCCATTCCGGGATATCCGGGATCGGGTCGTCGGTGCCCTATTGCGCCTCCAAGGGCGCGCTCAACACGATGACGCTCTCGCTTGCGCGGGCGTTTGCCCCGGCGGTCCGCGTCAATGCCGTCTGTCCCGGCTTCGTCGATACCCGCTGGTACCGGGGCGCGCTCGACCCGGAGCGGTTCGAGGCGTTCCGCAGCCGCATCCGCGACAACGCCCCGCTGCAACGCGTGGTGCAGCCGGAAGAGGTCGCCGACGCGGTGGCCTGGCTTGCCTGCAAGGCGACCGCGATCACGGGGCATCTGCTTGTCATCGATGGCGGGACCCATCTGCGCTCCGCCGATCCCACGTGACCGAGGTAGCCGATCCATGTCCGATCCCAGGTACACACCCGTCGATGCGGCGCGAGTGCCGCGGTTTGCCGGCATTGCCACGTTCATGCGAACGCGCGCCCACGACATTGCCGACGATCTCGACGTCGCACTCGTCGGGGTGCCGTTCGACATGGGGGTGAACTACCGCCCGGGCGCCCGCCAGGGACCGGCGCAGGTACGCGAGGTGTCGCGGGTGATCCGGCGCGTTCATCCGACGCTCGGAATCAAGCCGTTCGACATCTGCAACGTCGCCGACGTCGGCGATGCGCCGGTGAACCCGGTCGACCTGATGAAGAGCATCGACATGATCGAAGCGTTCTTCGCGCGGATCCACGCCGTCGGCGCGGTGCCGATCGCGATCGGCGGCGACCATACCGTGCCGCTGCCGGTCCTGCGCGCGATCGCCCGCGAGACGCCGGTGGGCATCGTCCAGTTCGACGCCCACGCCGACACCCTGGACGAGCTGGTCGGGACCCGGTTCAACCATGCGACCACGTTCCGCCGCGGGGTCGAGGAAGGGCTGATCGATCCCCGCCGAACGATCCAGATCGGCTTGCGCGGCAGCCGCTTCGGCGACGACGACTTCCAGTGGGGCCTCGACCAGGGGATGCGCTGCATCACCATCGACGAGTACGAGGATCTCGGCCGGACTGCGGTGATCGAGGAGATGCTGGCCGTCACCGGAGACGGGCCGGTCTACGTCTCGTTCGACATCGATGCCCTCGACCCCGCGTATGCCATCGGCACCGGGGTGCCCGAGGCCGGCGGGCTGTCGGTGCGGGACTGCCAGGTCATGATCCGCGCTCTGCGCGGCAAGCACCTCGTCGGCGCCGACATCTGCGAGGTGGCCCCGGCGCTCGATCCGAGCGGGCATACCGCGCTGAATGCCGCGAACCTGATGTTCGAGCTTCTCTGCGTCATTGCCGACTCGGTCGCCAGCCGCAAGCAAGGGGCATGAGCGGGCTGCATTTCCAGCCCGCATGCGAACTCGTCGCCGATCTCAGGGCGCGCCGGATCGGCGCCCGCGAGCTGCTCGAGCACTACCTGGCAAGAATCGAACGGTACAATCCCGCGCTCAACGCGATCGTCCACACCGAAATCGATCGGGCAAGGCGGGCTGCCGACCGCGCAGATGCGACACTCGGCGCGGGCTCGGAGGACGGCGCCCTCCTCGGCCTGCCGATGACGATCAAGGAGACCTTCGACTGGGCCGGGACACCGTCGACGTGGGGGTTGCCGCACCTCGCCCGCAACATCGCGCAGCGCAATGCGCTCGCTGTCGACCGGCTCGAACGGGCCGGTGCCGTCATCCTGGGCAAGACCAACGTCCCCGCCTACCTCGCCGACTGGCAGAGCTACAACGATGTCTACGGCACGACCGCCAATCCGTGGGACCCCGCGCGGACCCCGGGCGGGTCGTCGGGAGGCGCGGCTGCAGCGCTCGCGGCCGGCCTGACGGCGCTCGAACTCGGCAGCGACATCGGCGGATCGATCCGCAACCCGGCGCACTGTTGCGGCGTCTACGGCCACAAGCCCACCTTCGGCATCGTTCCGATGCGCGGCCATGCGCTGCCGGGCATGATGGCGCCCCAGGACATCGAGGCAGCCGGCCCGCTGGCGCGCAGCGCCGCCGACCTCGCCGCTGCACTTGCGGTCATTGCCGGACCGGATGACGTTGCCGCCCGCGGCTGGCGCCTCACGCTCGAGCCGTCGCGCGCCACGACGTTCGACGGCCTTCGCATCGCCGTCATGGCAACATGCCCGGTGGCGCCGGTGGACGACAGCGTCCAGTCGGCGATCGGCGCGCTCGCGGACTTCCTGTCCCGCCGCGGCACCCGGATCAGTGACACGGCTCGGCCGGCCATCGATCCCGCGCGGGCGAGGGACGTCTACGTGAGCCTTCTGCGCTGTGCGACCGCGCTGCGGTTGACCGACGACGACCACGCCCGCAGCGTCGCGCTCGCCGCCGACCTCGACCCGGACGACCGCAGCTACTACGCGCAGATGGTCCGTGCCCACGCCATGTCGCATCGCGACCGGCTGCAACTCGAGGAGGAGCGCCAGCGCATGGCGCTGGCGTGGGCGGAGTTCTTCGCCGACTGGGATCTCCTCCTCTGCCCCGCCGCGATGACGATCGCCCCGCCGCACGATCACCAGGGTGAACGCTGGCGCCGCACGTTCACCATCAACGGCCGAGAGGAGCCGATCACGGACCAGCTTTTCTGGGCCGGCTATCCGGGCTGCTTCTACCTGCCCGCGACGGTGGCGCCGATCGCCCTTTCGGCCGAGGGGCTGCCGATCGGTGTCCAGGTCGTCGGCCCGCAGTTTGCCGACCTCACGTGCATCGGGTTCGCCGGACTGCTGGAGCGCGAGTACTTCCGGTTCGTGCCGCCGCCGGGGTACGACTGAGCCCGGCGGATCACCCGCCTCCCGCGCCGCGCCCGGCCATGTCGCGGGCAAGCCTCAGATGTCGTTTCCGAACCATTGGGGGGCACGGCGGTCAATAAACTCTGGAGCGGACCGTCAAGCCGAAAGAGCGGGTCGAGGGGGGAAAGCCGTGACACTTTTTCCGATATTGGGACTTTCCCTTGCCGGGCTTTTGCGGTCGAATGGGGCAAGCCGCCTTGCAAACGCGGATCAACAGAGACCTCACGTGCCCCTGTGAGGCATTCCGAGGGAGGAACCACCCATGTCTGAACGCGAGAACATCTGGATTCCCAAGCTGAAGGAGTACCTTGCGGACGGCAAGATCAGTCGCCGCGAGTTCCTTCGCAACACGACGCTGCTCGGCATGTCGGCCGCCGCCGCGTACATGTGGGCGGGCAAGATAACCGGCCAGCCAATGATCGCCCCTGCCCGTGCGCAGACGATGCCGAAGGGCGGCACGCTCAAGGTCGCGATGCGCATCCCGAAGGTCGACGATCCGCATACCTATTCCTGGATCTATGACTCCAACATCCTGCGGCAGGTGTGCGGATATCTGACCCGCACCGGCCACGACAACATCACCCGTCCGCACCTGTTCGAAAGCTGGGAAGCCTCGGACGACCTGAAGACGTGGACCTTCAAGTGCCGCGACGTGAAATGGCACAACGGCCGCCAGTTCACGGCCGAGGATGCCGCCGCGAACATCAGGCACTGCCTCGACCCGAACACGGGTTCGTCGGTGGTCGGTCTGCTCAAGGGCTACATGCTCAACGAGATCGATACCGGGCAGAAGGACGACAAGGGCAACCCGGTGATGACGACCGAGTTGTGGGACGCCAACGCCATCGAGGTGGTCGACGACAAGACGCTCAGGCTGAACCTGAAGGAAGCGCAGGTCGCGATTCCCGAGCACCTGTTCCATTATCCCTTCGGCATCGTGGATCCCGAGGAGAACTTCAAGTTCGGCGTCGGATCGAACGGCACCGAAGCGTTCGAGCTCGTGGAACTGGAAGTCGGCAGCAAGGCCGTGCTGCAGGCCCGCAGCGACTACTACGGCGAAGGCCCCTACCTCGACCGGATCGAGTTCATTGACCTCGGCGACAACCCTGCCGCCATGGCCGCGGCCGTCGCCTCCCAGCAGGTGCACGGCATCTACGAGGGCAACGTCGAGCAGATCGACCTGTTCAAGAACATGGACCACGTCAACATCTACGAGGTGGTCACAGCAGACACCGGCGTCGCCCGGGTGCAGGTCAACCGGCCTGAGTTCGCCGACCCGCGGGTGCGCAAGGCCATGCGTCTGGCGATCGACTCCGCGGAGGTGCTCAACATCGCCCACCGCGACGTCGGTGCGGTAGGCGAGCATCACCACGTTTCGCCGATCCATCCCGACTACGCCAAGCTGCCGTTCATGGGCCGCGACGTCGAGCAGGCGAAGAAGCTGCTCGCCGAGGCCGGCCACCCCGACGGAATCGACATCGAGATCACCTGCAAGCCCGACCCGTCGTGGGAGCTCGCAGCGGTCGAAACCATGGTGTCGCAGTGGAAGGATGCCGGCATCCGCGTCAACATCAACGTGGTGCCGTCGGCCAAGTTCTGGGAGGTGTGGACCGAGGTTCCGTTCGGGTTCACCTCCTGGGTCCACCGCCCGCTCGGCTTCATGGCGCTCAGCCTGGCCTACCGTACAGGCGTTCCGTGGAACGAATCCCGGTATTCGAATCCGGAGTTCGACGAACTGCTGACCGTGGCCGAAGGCACGCTCGACATCGACAAGCGGCGGGAGGTGCTGGCCGAGCTCGAGAAGATCATGCAGGAGGACGGCCCGATCTGCCAGCCGATGTGGCGGTCGCTCTACGTCGCCTACGACAAGAAGGTCAAGGGCTTCCAGATGCACCCGACGCGGTACATCTTCGGCGAGCAGATCGCCATCGAGAGCTGATCGGGTCCGGCCCAGCCGGCCGTTGGATCAACCGGATCGCCCCTCCGTCCGTCGACGGAGGGGCTTTTCCGTGTCCGGTTCGTCCACCGGCGGCGGTCAGGGCGCAATGACGCCGTCCGCCGCAAGACGGGCGAGGTCGTCGTTCGACAGTCCGAGCAGGCCCGCCAGGACCTCGCGCGTGTGCTCGCCGAGCCGCGGCGGCGCGATGTCGTACGTGATCGGAGTTTCGGAATATCGTATCGGGCTCGCGACGCCCGGTATCCGTGCACCGTCCGGACGGACCGTCTCCACCTTCATTCCGCGCGCCACCACCTGCGGATTGGCGAACACCTCGTCGATCGTCGATATCGGCCCGCAGGGCACCGCCTCCGCCTCCAGCAGGTCGATCCACTCGCCCGTGCTGCGCCGGGTCATCGCTTCGGCGATCAGCGGGACGAGCGTGTCGCGGTTCTCCACCCGGCCACGGTTGGTGACGAACCGGCGGTCGGCGGCGAGGTCGTCGAGGCCGGCTATCCGGCAGAATGCGGCGAACTGTCGGTCATTGCCGACGGCGAGGATCATGTGCCCGTCGGCGGTCGCGAATACCTGGTAGGGCACGATGTTGGGGTGCGCGTTGCCGAGCCGCCCGGGAGGGGTACCGCCCACCAGGTAGTTCAGCGCCTGGTTGGCGAGCACGGCCACCTGGCTGTCGAGCAGCGCCATGTCGATATGCTGCCCGCGACCGGTTTCGCGGCGGCCGTACAGGGCGCCCAGGATGCCGATGACGGAATATAGCCCGGTGAAGATGTCGGCGAATGCAACGCCCACCTTCATCGGCTCGGCGCCGGGAGTTCCGTCGGGCTGCCCGGTGACGCTCATGATGCCGCCCATGCCCTGGATCATGAAATCGTAGCCGGCACGGTTGCGGTACGGACCGGTCTGGCCGAACCCGGTGATCGAGCAATAGACGATCCCCGGGTTGGCCGCCGCCACCGACTCGTAGTCGAGGCCGTACCTTGCCAGCCCGCCGACCTTGAAGTTCTCGATCAGGACGTCACAGCGTCGCGCCAGCCGCAGCACGAGCTCCTGGCCGCGGCTGTCGGAAATATCGATGCAGACGGATCGCTTGCCGCGGTTGGCAGCGAGGAAGTAGGCGGCATCTCCCGGTCTACCCTCGGCTTCGGGCGCGAGGAACGGCGGGCCCCAGCCGCGCGTATCGTCGCCGGATTCGGGCCGCTCGACCTTGATGACCTCGGCACCAAGGTCCGCAAGCGTCTGGCCCGCCCACGGCCCGGCAAGCACCCGGCTCAGATCGAGGACGCGAATACCTGCAAGCGGCCCCGCCATGACACCTCCTCCGTCAACCCCCGCACGGACATGCGATACCGCAAACATGCAGGCTGGGCTATAGCTTCCGCCGGAATCGCAGCGAGGACGAGATGGAAGATCAGGTTTCCTGGCGCGCACTGCCCCGGCCTCACGAGGCGGTCGAGATCACCATGTCCGACGGGGCGCGCATCTGGTTGCGCCGGCACGGCAACCGTGACGGCCACCGGGTGGCGCTCAGCCACGGCAATGGACTGGCCATCGACGCCTACTACGGGTTCTGGCGGCATCTGCTGGCATCGTGCGACGTGATCCTGTTCGACATCCGAACCCATGGCTGGAACTCGTGGAACCCGCCCGAGAAGCATACATGGCCGCGGATTGTCGACGACATGGAAGAGATCTACCACGCCATCGGAACACACTTCGACGACCGGCCGGTCACCGGCGTATTCCATTCCCTTGCCGCCGTTGCCGCGCTCAAGCACACGCTCACGGTCGGCCGGCGGTGGTCGCGCCTGATCCTTTTCGAACCACCCCTTTGTCCACCGACGGGCCATCCGCTTGCGCCGTCATACGCCATTCACAGGACGGAAATCGCGGAGCGCGCGGCGCGGCGGACGCAGTTCTATTCCAGTCCGGTATCGTTCGAGCGCCAGTTGCTGGAGAACCCGTACTTCTCGGTCTGGCCCGAGGGCACGCACGAGGTGTTTGCAAGGACGACGCTGCGGTACGACGAGGAAGCCGGTGTCTGGGTGCTGCGTTGCCCGCGCGAATACGAGGCGCACATCTTCGAAACCAATACGGACGAGAGCCTGTGGACCGGGCTCGCAGGAGATCTTCCCGTTCCCGTCCACCTCGTCTGCGGGGATGCAAGCCGGCCGGATCCTGATCCCCCCGCTGTGCTGTGCAGGACGGTCGCCGAAGAACACGGCCTCGACTGCCGGTTCGTTGCAGCCACATCGCATTTGCTGCAACTCGAAGCGCCGTCCGGATCGGCGCAGGCGGTCCTTGGTGTGCTGGCCAGTCAGGATGTCTAAAATTGTCCAAAAATTCAGTCCATGACGTAAATCCGGCATTCGTAATATTACACTCTTCTCTGCAACGTTTGAATGAACCCAAGATCAGTTTCACTAATCCTGAAACATACGCTTAATCCCTGCGTGCTAATTGACGCCTTCGACTCGATCTGACGGTCGAAGTCTAACAGGCAACGGGGGCGCTTGATCGCTCCGGCACAGGGGACTGGGTGAACAGATGAACGATCTTCGTGCGGAGCTTCGCACTCGCACCGCCAGCAATTTCGGGGATGACACGAGATCACGCCGCCGCAGCTTCGGCATAGGTGGCCGCCAACGGCTCAAGATCTTCGCCGGTCTTGGTCTGGCGGTGGTCAGCAGCATCGGTGCCGCGATGGTGGCGAGCCAGTGGGTCGAGGCACAGGCGAGCCGGATGGCGGCAGTGGCGGCACCGCCGCCCGTCGTCGTGGAGGCGCCGAAGCAGACGATCGTCGTGGCCGCCAGGCGCCTGACCTACGGCAGCGAGGTCACGCCGGCAGTGCTCAAGGAAATCGAGTGGATCGCGGACGAACTTCCGTCCGGCGCATTCACGTCCGCAGACGCGGTACTGGACGATGGTGGCAAGCGGTTCGCGCTGGTCGACATCGAGGCCAACGAGCCCGTCCTTGCGCCGAAGCTCAGCGGTGCGACCAACAACTTCACTCTCGCTTCGCGGGTGGCCGCCGGCTACAAGGCGATCACCATCCGCGTCGACGACGTCCTCGGCGTCGCCGGACTGATCATGCCCGGCGACCGGGTCGACGTGCTGTGGACGCGGACCGAAGGGGCGGGCCAGGATCCAGACAGCGACTACAGCGAGATCCTGCTGCAGAACGTCCAGGTGCTGGCCATCGATCAGCAGACCGAGGAAAAGAACAGCATGCCCGGAGTCGCCCGTGCGGTGACCCTGGAAGTCGACACCCTGCAGACCCAGCGCGTCGCGCTCGCTGCTTCGCTGGGCAAGCTCTACTTGGCGCTGCGCGGCGAAGGCTACGCGGCCGTCGAGGCAACCCGCCGGGTCACCGTGAGCGACCTGTCGCGTCCCACCTTCTTCTCGACCACCGGCTCCGCCTCCATGATGGCGTCGCTGCCGCGCCACGTGGGCGCGATCGGCCGTGATGGCGGCTCCGCGACCGGTGCCGAGGCGCCGGTGGTCGGCTGGGCCGAGGCGCCGAGGTTCGTGGTTGTCGGCGTCACCCGCGGGGTCAACCGCAAGGAATACAACGTCATCAGCGAGCGGGCGCTCTACTGAGCGTCGACGCGACCGCGCTGCCGCGACTCGGGGGCATCCCCCTTGCGCGGCAGGTGGCGGCGGGCGCCCGGGGGGCGGGCGTTCGCGGAGGCAACAGAGGGGAGCTGAAAGTGTACGAGTATCAGGCAACCCACGGCATCCCGCCGCAGGGCGGCTGGTGTGCCAGGGCGTGGCGGCGGCACCGGCTGGCATTGATCGCCATAGCGGTCGTGGTCGCAGCCATGGCCTTCGGCAGCGGCACGGCGTCGGCCCAGACGAAGCTTCTCAACCTTTCGAGCGGCAAGGGGATCGGCCAGCTCGTGATCCCGATGCGCAAGTCGGAGACCGTGACCCTCGATCAGGAATTCGCCGAGGTGCTGGTCGGCGACGAGACGATTGCCGACGTCCTGCCGATGTCGAACCGGATGATCTACCTGCTGGGCAAGGAAATAGGCTCGACCAACATCTCCCTTTACAACCGCGACAAGCGGCTGATCGGCGTCATCGACCTCGAGGTATCCTACGACATTCCGGGCATCAGGGCGCGGCTCAAGGAGGAACTGCCGTCATCGCGGATCAAGGTCAGCTCGGTCAACGGCAGGGTGCTGCTCAGCGGCACCGCGCCGAGTGCGTCCGCCGCTGCCCGGGCGGTGACGATCGCCGAGCAGTACGCACCCGACGCCGTCAGCAACGCGGTAAACATCGGCGCCACCCAGCAGGTGATGCTGGAGGTGCGCTTCGTCGAGGTTTCGCGCAGCGCCGGACGCGAGCTCGGTGTTCACTGGGACGTCGCCAGCAACCGGGTCCAGGCCGTGGTCGGAACCGGGCTCATCACCGGCTCGCCGTTCGGCAGCGTCCTCGGCACCCTGCTCAACAACGGCGTCGACGCCGACGTGATCGTCGATGCGCTGGAAGAGCGCGGCCTCGCCCGCAGGCTGGCTGAACCGAACCTGGTGGCGCTGTCGGGCGATACCGCAAGCTTCCTCGCCGGCGGCGAGTTCCCGTTCCCGGTGGCCGCGGAAGATGACCGGATCACAATCGAGTTCAAGAGGTTCGGCGTCGGCCTCAACTTTACCCCGACGGTGCTCGAAGACGGTCTGGTGAACCTGCAGATCGAGCCGGAAGTCAGCCAGCTCGATCCGACCAACACCCTGCGCTCCGGCGGCATCGAGATCCCGAGCCTGGTTGTCCGTCGCGCGCAGACCACGGTCGAGTTGCGCGACGGGCAGAGCTTCGCCATCGCCGGGCTGCTGCAATCCAACTTCGCCACCGCGCAGCGCCAGCTGCCGTGGCTCGGCCAGGTGCCGATCCTCGGCGCGCTGTTCCGCTCGGCGTCCTACCAGAAGGACGAGACGGATCTGGTGATCATCGTCACGCCGCGGCTGGTAATCCCGGCGGTGCCGGGGCAGCGGCTGGCGACGCCGCTCGACAACAGCGTGCCCGGCAACGACATCGATTTCTTCCTGCTCGGCCAGTCCGAGGTCGACAAGGACGTGATCGAGTTCTTCCGCCGCGGCGGCAACCGGGCGGTGCCGTACGGGCACATGCTGGTTTCCCACCACGCGATCGCCATCCCGGAGCCGATCGCCGCCGGCGGCCGCATCGCCGCCGCTCCCTGGCATGGAGGCCGCGATGACATCCACCGCTAAGCGCCGTGCCGCCCGGCGCGCGGTCCTCGCCGCGCTGCTGGCATCCGCGTTGGCAGGCTGCAACCAGTACGTCGAGCGCGGCGACACGATCTACTTCGGCGCCGGCGACGCGATGGCGGTCAATGCGGCGATCATGACCAGGGACCCGTGGCCGCCGCACGCCTACGACGTCGACATCCGGCATGACGGCGCGCGCATGGTCAGGGCGGTCGAAACCTACCGCAGCGGCCCCCGGACGCAGCAATCGTCGGGCGGCCAGGGTCCCGTCGAGGCGTCCGTGCCGGCGTCGCCGATGAGCCCGGCAGTGCCGCAATAGGGTGAACGGCAACCGGGCATGCTCGCGGGTCGCCGGCATCGATCGTGGCCGCGGGATAACGCCCGCGCCATTGGCAAGGATGTTAATCTCTTTCGGTTACAACCCTGCGTAACCGCATGACTTCACAACGATTGGGGCAGCGGCTCGGCCGCAGCAAACGGGGGGATGAGGATGAATCCGGTCAGGCTGGCGCAGGCCGGCGCGATGGCGGCGCTCGCGCTGATGCTCGTCGGATGCCAGACGTACGGCGCATCGGGGCCGTCGCCGGCCAACCTGCAGTTCGCCGCCGTCGACCCGCAGGTCACCGGCGACCCGCTGGCCGAGGCCCAGGTGCACTTCCGCAGGGGCCAGTACGGGCTCGCCGAGCGCAAGTTCCGCCGGGCGGTCGAAGACGATCCGCAGAGCGTCGACGCATGGCTCGGGCTTGCCGCGAGCTACGATCATCTCCGGCGCTTCGACCTCGCCTCGCGCGCCTACGACAAGGCGTTGCAGCTGGCCGGACCGACGCCCGCCGTCCTCAACAATCTCGGCTATTCGTACCTGTTGCGCGGCAATCTGGCCGAGGCGCGCAAGAACCTGCTGGCGGCCTACGAGCTCGATCCCGCAAACCCGCTGATCCAGTCCAACCTCGAGCTGCTCGACCAGGGGGCCGCGATGGCCCGCCGGCGGACCGGCTGACATCGGCGACGGGACGGAAAGCGCGGCGGGCAGCCGCCCTCCCCGCCCCGGCCCGTTGCCATCAGAACCCGAGATCGGTCTCGAGCTGGTCGGCGGTGACGCCGAGCACCAGGATGGTGCCGTCGTCGCCGTTGGTGTTGGTGGCATAGTCGATGATGACCAGCGCCCCGCCATCGGCGTTGTTGAAGTGGACGAACGGCGGTTCGGCGGAGTCGAGACCCTCGATCTCGAAGGTGTCGATGCCGAGCTGGTAGTCGGCGATGGTGTCGTTGCCGAACCCTTCCTGCGACTCGCCGAACACGAACACGTCGGCGCCTTCGCCGCCGGCGAGCACGTCGTTGCCGGCGTCGCCGGCGATGCGGTCGTTGCCGCCGCCGCCGCGCAGGTCGTCGTTGCCGGCGCCGCCGGACAGCGTGTCGTTGCCCGCCGCGCCGGTCAGGGTATCGGCACCCTTGCCGCCGGTCAGCCGGTTGACCGCGGCGTCGCCGACGATGCGGTCGGCGTCGTTGCTGCCGATCACGTCCTCGAACCCGGCGAAATCGTCGCCTTCGGCGTGGCCCCCGCGGGCGACGCCCCTGGCGAGGTTGACGATCACGCCGCCGGTGCCCTCGGGCTGGGTCGAATAGCTGAGCGCGTCGCGACCGCTGCCGCCGCGCAGCGTGTCGGCGCCGCCATCGCCGGAGATCTCGTCATTGCCCGCACCGCCGGCGATGACGTCGTTGCCGTCGCCGCCGCGAAGGGTGTCGCCGCCGCCCCCGCCGCGCAGGGAATCGCGGCCCGCCCCGCCGATCAGGATGTCGGCGCCACCCTGCCCGTCGATGGTGTCGGCGCCGCCGTCGCCGAACACGAAGTCGTTGCCGCCGCCGGTGCGAATGAGGTCGGCACCGTTGCCGCCCTGGACGGTATCGATGTCGCTGCCGCCGATGATGGTGTCGTTGCCGCCGCCGCCGGCGAGGAAGTCGCGGCCACCCATGCCGCGGATGACGTCGTTGCCGGCGCCGCCGTCGATGGTCTCGCCACCACTGCCGCCGGCGAGCGTGTCGTTGCCGGCACCGCCGGTAATCAGCGTCGACGTATCGCGGTCGCCCAGCAGGCGGTCATCGCCGCGCCCGCCGTGGATCTCGCCGATGCCGTCGAAGTTGCGCGCATCGACGATGTCGTCCCCCCTGGAGCCGAAGAAGGTTGCGGAGATGCCGGCGTCCGATTCCAGATGGAACCGCGCCGGCTGCTGACCGGGACTGCCGGCCCGCAACTCGACCACCTCGACGTTGAACAGGCTCACGCCGGTGACCATGTCGCCGTTGGCGTCGAGCCTGCCGACGAGCACCTCCTCGTCGATGCCGTCGGTCAGCGAGAAACCGTTACGGACGACGATGTCGGCCTTGTCCAGGTCGTCGCCGCCGTCGAACGTGTCCACGCCCTGTCCGGGCCGCCAGAAGAGGACGTCCTCGCCGCCCGCGCCCTTGATCGTGTCGTTGCCCCTGGTGCCGACGAACCGGTCGTTGTCGTCGCCGCTTTCGATCTGGTCGTCGCCGTCCAGCAGCGCCTCGAAGAAGTTCGCCGCGCCGTTGCCGAAGACTGCCGCGGCGTCGGCCTCGCCGTTGTAGATCGGGAAGACCGCACCCGCGGCCTTCCCGATCCCGGTCACGGTGCCGCCGGTGGGCACTCCCGCCAGGTCATAGGTCAGGCCGCTGCCGATCACCTCGTAGGTTTCGCCGTTGGCGGCCACATAGGTGAAGCCGCCCGCGCTGCGGTTCGCGCTTTCGACGATTGCGAATGCCTTGGGCTTGGTCATGTCGAGCCGATCTGGCGAAATCAGGAATGCCATGTCTCACGTTCTCCTCGGGTTGGTACGCGCACCCGCATGAGGCGTGGTGCCGCTGTTCGGCGCGGAAGGTGGAAGCGGCAGGTTTCAGCTGATTTTCGGATGCCCGACGGCCGTGTTTCGATTGTAACGAGCGGGCTCTGGACCGGCTTCAGGGGCTGCCCGGCGGGCACCTCGACCGAATGGCGAGAGGGCGGCTCGCGCCGCCCCCCTCCGATCCCGCGTCCCGCAAGCGGGTGGCTGCTACAGACCGAGTTCGGCTGCGATCTGGGCCGCCGTGGCGTTCAGGACCAGCACCCAGTCATCGACGCCTTCGCCGTTGTCCAGGTAGTCGATGGCGATCAGCGCATTGCCCTCGTCATCGTGCACCGTGACCGACACCACACCCGGTTCCTTGAAGCCCTCGATGAGTATCGTGTCGACGCCGATCTCGTAGTCGGTGATCGTGTCCTCTCCGAACCCGACCACGAACTTGCTGAAGTGGAACGTATCGGCGCCCTCGCCACCGGTCAGCACGTCGCTACCGCTGTCGCCCATGAGGAAGTCGGCCCCGGCGCCGCCGACAAGCCGGTCGTCGCCGTCCTGCGCGATGAGGGTATCAGCTCCCTCGCCGCCGTTGAGCGTGTCGTTGCCGACACCGCCGACCAGCATGTTGTTGCCGCCGTCGCCGACGATCCGGTCGTTGGCGCGGGTGCCGCCGACGTGCTCGATGGCGGCGAAGTCGTCGCCCTCGGCCCAGCCGCCCTTCGCGACACCCGTGCCGAGATTCACCGTCACACCACCCAGGTTGACCGGCTGGTTGTCGTAGCCGAGATAGTCGGCGCCCTTGCCGCCGCGGATGGTGTCGGCGCCGGCGCCACCGTAGAGCTCGTCGGCGCCCTTGCCACCCTGCAGGAAGTCGTTCCCACCGCCGCCGAACAGCGCGTCCTTGCCGCCGTCGCCGAACAGGACGTCTGCTCCGCCGCCACCGCTGATCTGATCGCTGCCGGCGCCTCCGAAGATGGTGTCGGCGCCGCCGTCGCCACGGATCTGTTCGAAGAGTCCGCCCCTGGCGCGGATCAGGTCGTTTCCGGCGCCGCCGTGGATGCTTTCGCCGTCCTGGCCGCCGATGAGGGTGTCATTGCCATCGCCGCCGAACAGGTTGGTCGTATCGTCGACGTCGCCGACAAGCCGATCGTCGCCGCCATGGCCGTACATCTCGCTGAGCCCGTCGAAATTGCGGGCATCGACGTGATCGGCCTGTTCGGAACCGAAGA
This sequence comes from uncultured Hyphomicrobiales bacterium, assembly GCA_964608275.1. GTDB lineage: Bacteria > Pseudomonadota > Alphaproteobacteria > Rhizobiales > CAZSNL01 > CAZSNL01. The sequence continues at coordinate 41,993 of CAZSNL010000006.1, forward strand.
AGTCGACGTTGATTGCGGCATCCGATGCGAGGATGAAGGTCTTCGGACCCTTGCCGGCATTGTCGACGTGGATGTTGACCTTTTCCACCTCGGTCACCGCCACGCCGACGCGCATGGTGCCGTCCGGGTCGAACTTGCCGATCGCGAAGTTGCCTTCTTCGTCGTCGCGCGTCGTGAAGCCATTGCGAATGGTGACGTTCAGGACGTCGAACCCGTTACCGCCGTCGAACCCGTCGGCGCCCTGGCCTGGACGCCAGTCGAGCGAGTCCTGGCCACCGGCGCCCTTGATCAGGTCGCTCCCCTTGGTGCCGAAGAAGGTGTCGTCGCCCTCGCCGCCCAGGATCTCGTCGTTCCGGGCCGCCAGCACCTCGAAGAAATTTGCTGCGCCGTCGGCGAACAGCTGTTTCGCGTCGGCTTCACCGACAAAAAGGGCCAGAACGGCGCCCGAGACGGCGATTGCCGTGACCACGCCTCCGTTCGGGATTCCGTTGCCGTCGTAGGTGAGATTCTGTCCCGCGACCTCCAGTGCCATGCCGTCGGCCGAGACGTAGCTGAAACCGGCAGGCGTGCGATTCGTGCTGCTGGCGATCGCAAAGCCCGTCGGGTTGGTCAGGTCAATGCCTGCCGCCAGGATGAGTGCCATTGCTCCAACTCCTTGTCCGTGTCCCTGTCGCGCCGACAGGGCTTCGTTTCGTCGGCGGCGAAACTGCGGACAGGAGTTTTCAGCCGGTTGTCACCTCCGGCGGGAACAACGTTTCGATTGTTTCGATGGCGTTTGAGGATGGTATCCGAAGCGATCACGAACTGGCCCCTGCCGGCATCAGGGGCCATGTCGCTCCGGGACGTTCAGGACTCGGTTCCCGCGTTGCCCTCGGCCGCGGGAGCGACCCGTATGACCGTCAGTTGGCGGACCTCGCCGTCGCGGGTCTCCCAGTCGATGGACGCGCCTTCGGCCAGGCCGATCAGCGCAGCTCCGATCGGCGTAAGCACCGAAATTCGCCGTTCGGCGATATCGGCGTCCTGCGGGAGAACCAGCACCACCGTCTGCTCGCGGCCGGACGTGTCGTCACGGAAGGTCACCGCCGATCCGATGTTCACCACGTTCGGCGGCACCTCGTCCGACGGCACGACGTTGGCGCGCTCGATCTCCTGCAGGAGTCGCTCCGCCACTTCCGGCGCGCGGTTCCTTGCAGCCGAGACCAGCCCCTGGAGGCGCTCGACAAAGGCTGCGTCGAGCACCACCGGGGGATCCCGCGATACGACCTTCAGTTCGGTATCTACAGGCATTGTCTTCATCCTTTCATCGTATCATACGTCCGATATGCAGGCTGGGCTTCCCCCGGCTCAGGCGGGTCAGGCCGCAGTCGGTCCGGGATCGCCGCCGTCCGGATCGGGAGGCACGTCCTCTTCCACCGGGGAAGCGGGCCTGCGCGCCCGATCGGGAAACCGCACCACCTTCGCCCCGCCGGGCACCCCCTGGGTGTCGGTCCCGGTATCACGCGGCTCCGTTGGCCGGTCCGTTCCTTCCTTGGGATCGGTCGCCTCGTTCATCGCTCACCTCGCCATGACAGTCCCGGAAGCGGGTCTGCGCGCCGCTTCGGGCTGGAATGCAATCTGCCTTAGGAAAACTTCTCCAACTGTTCCGTCGGCGCGCATCAACGGGGCGCGCTGTCCCGCCTTCATGCCCAGCAGGGTCACGCCCAGAAGCGTGTTCACCGGCAGGCTATATTCGACCATCGCCTCGTGATCCCAATGGACGAGCACGCGCGACTCATCGGGCTTCCCATCCACCGAATAGACGATATGGCTGTTTCCGGTCGCGATGTCGGACTCCACATCGTCCGACAGCACCAGCCGGGCATCGGCCAGCTTCGCCCGGATCAGCCGGGACAGCAGCAGGCTGTCTACCGACCTGAGCAGGTGTCCTTCCAGCAACGCATGGTCCCTGCCCGTCAGCCAGCACTCGAAGGGCCTCAGTGCATCGACGTCGCTCAGATACCCCGGCGCAAACCTCCCGGTATAAGCCGAAACCCGACTTCCCGGTTGCGTTGCTGTCAAATGGTTGTCTGTCTGTGGCCTGCGCATGCCCGCTTTCCGCTCACGTACGGCCTCCACGGCCGTACACACCAGTAGATCCGGTTGTTCTGGAAAATGCCCCGAGCGGTGAAACGCGTCTGGCGCCGTTTGCTACGCCCGGGGACGAGAGCCCGCGAGCAGGGATCCTGCGAAGATCAGGAATCGGTAAATGCGGGCATGCCTATGCATAATGCGTACAGCTAAGCACAAGCAAACACAAAGTCAATGCGGGCCGACATCATTCTCCGGCAGGCGAGTACAGGTATCCGGTGCCGCGTATCGTCTTTATGACCTGCGGCTTGGCCGGGTCCTTTTCGATCTTCCGCCTCAGTCTGGAGATCCGGATATCGATCGAACGATCGAACGGGTCCCAGGTCCTGTGATGCGCGTATTCCAGAAGCTGGTCGCGGTTGAGCACCCGGTTGGGATGCTCGGCAAACGTCTTGAGCAGCGCGAACTCCATGGCGGTGATGGCGATCTCGTTGCCGTCGCGACCGAACAGCTTGTGGCTGTCGAGATCGAGCATGCAGTCGCCGAACCTGGCGCGGCCCGCGGTCTTGCCGTCCGTCCTCGCGATCGCCTGCACGCGCTCGCGGCTGACCCGCCGCAGGACGGCGCGGATGCGGGCGAGGAGCTCGCGCAGGTCGACCGGCTTGGACAGGTAATCGTCGGCGCCCATTTCGAGCCCGACGACGCGGTCGACGGTCTCTCCCGAGGCCGTCAGCATGACGATGCCGACCTCGGTGGACTGGCGCAGGAACCGCGCCAGCGAAAGCCCGTCCTCGCCGGGCATGGTGATGTCGAGGACGACCAGGTCGATCTCGTGCTGGGCCGTCAGCTTGCGCAGCACGGCGCCGTTCTCGGCCGGGGTTACCCGGAAGCCCTGCCGCTCCAGGTACTCCCGGACCATGTCACGGATATCAGGCTCATCGTCGCAGACAACGATATGCGCACCTTCGCTCATGCTGGCCACCGACCGTGATCGATCCGTCCATGTCGCGGAATTTATTCCCGCGAGCCGTCCCGCTGCAACCGCGCCGTAGCGCCTTCCTGTCTCATGTATCCGCATTGTCAGCTCCCGATGTACCAATCATCCGGCGCACCAGGTCCTTGATGTCGTTGGGCCGGATCGGCTTCTCGATGTAGGGGCGCCCGGAGCTTTCCAGGAACTCGCGCGCCTTGGGACTCATGGTGTCGCCGGTCACGAAGGCGAGCCGTTCGACCAGCGCAGGCCGGTAGCTCTTGAGCTCCTGGAACAGCCTGGGACCGTCGAGATGGGGCATCTTGAGATCGCTCAACAGAATGTCGAACTTGCGACGTTCCAGTTCCTCGAGCGCGGCAATGCCCGAGCCGGCGACCGTGACCCGGTGGCCTTCCGAGGTGAGGATCTGCTCAAGCAGTTCGGCCACGTCCGGTTCGTCGTCGATCACCAGCACCGAAAGCGCCCGGGCGCCTGAAGCGGCCGACTGCACCGGCGCCGCGCTGCCGGACTCCATCGCGACCGGCAGCCTGAGGATGAACGTGGCGCCGCCGCCGGGGGTATCCTCCAACCCGATGGAGCCGCCATGGGCCTCGACGATCCGGTGGCAGAAGGCAAGGCCGATGCCGGTGCCGCTGCCGACGTCCTTGGTCGTGAAGAACGGTTCGAAGATGCGGCTGCGGATGTCCTCGGGGATGCCGGGCCCATTGTCGGAGATCCGCAGCTCGACCTCGCCGCGGTCCGGGTCATGGCGGGTCGTGATGGCGATCAGGCGGCCGTCGGGGCAGCCCTGCAGGGCCTGTTCGGCGTTGACGATCAGGTTGATGAGCACCTGGCTCAGCTGGTCGGGGTCCGCCCACACCGCCGGCAGGTCGGCGGCGAGGCTGAGCGAGACGTCGACACCGGCAGCCCGGAGCGAATAGCCGGTAACGTCAAGGGTCGCATACATCGCCTCGTTCATGTCGACCGCCGTGCTCGCCGCCGGCTTCTGCCGCGCCATTGCCAGGAAGGTCTTGACGATGCGCGCGCACCGCTCGGCGGCATTGCCGATCTTGCGGGCGCGTTCAACGAGTGCCGGGTCCTTTACAGTCTCCTTCAGGAGCAGCGCCTGTCCGACGACGACCGACAGCGGGTTGTTGAGCTCGTGCGCGACACCGGCCAGGAGTTCGCCGAGGGCGCTCAGCTTCTCGCTCTGGTGGAGCGCCTCGCGCTGGCGGGCGAGCTGGGCCTCGACCGCCCGGCGGTCGGTCAGGTCGAGGGTGTTGGAGACGATCACCTCCTCGCCATGGAAGGTGATCATGCGCGACGACACCGATCCCCAGAAGACGGATCCGTCGGCGCGCTTGAGCTGGACCTCGAAATCATCCACCGATCCCGTGGCCCTGAGCTTCTCGACATAGGGCACGCGATCCTCTGGATTGGCGTAATAGTCCAGCGCCGATTCCGTATCGCCGAACAGCATCTTGGTGGCCGGGCTGCGGTACAGGATGCGGCCGTCGCGGCCGGTCATCTGGATCGGCACCGGACAGGCTTCCAGCACCTGGCGGACCACCGCCTCCTGCTCCCGCCGCGCCTCCTCGTTCAGCTTGCGTTCGGTAATATCGACCCGCGTGACCACCGTGCCGCCCTGGCGCGTGGGGCTGTTCGATACCGAATACCAGCGTCCGTCCGCATGCTGGAATTCGTGGTTCTGGCGATACGAGGCACGGTCGTGGACGCGTTCCGCGAGCCAGGCATCGATATCCTCGATGTCGCCGTACTGCCCGCACTCGGCGCCGGCGCGCAGGATGTCCAGCCACTTCACCCCAGGCACCAGCAGATCGGTGCACTCCCGGTTCATCTCGCGGTAGCGCTGGTTGCACATGATGAGGCGGTCGTCCGGATCGTACAGGGCGAACCCCTCCGCCAGCGACTCGATGGCGTCGCGCATGATCTCGCCCGAACGCGCCATTTCCGCCTCGCGGACCTTCCGGTTGGTGAGGTCGAGCAACCCCACCAGCAGCACTTCCCGGCCCTGGTACTCGAGCAGCCGGACGTTGCAGGTGGCCCAGAAGTACGTCCCGTCCACCTTCTTCAGCAGGGTCTCGAAATCCTCGACCTCGCCGCCTTCCTCGCGCAGCATCTGCAGCAGCTTCAGGCGATCGTCCGGGTTCACGTAGTGGTCGGTCGTGAACTTGCGTTCGGCCGGGTTCCAGGCGCGGCCGAACAGCCTTGCCGCGGCTCGACTCTCGTAGATGATCTCGCCGCTTTCGACCTCGTTCATCCACACCGGCAGGGGGTGTCCCTCGAGGATGAACCGGAACTGCTCCTCGCGCTCCTTCCGCGACGTCACGTCGACGATGCCCACCAGCACCACCTCGCGGCCGCGGAACTCCGTCAGCAGCGCATTGCCCATCACCCATACCGGCACCCCGCCGGCGCCCAGCATGTGGACCTCGCACTCGTCGATCCGGCCGAGGTCCCGCAGGGACCTGCTGAGTTCGACAAATTCCTCGCCATCCACGTGGAAGTCACGGAGATAGATCGGTTTTCCGGCTTCCTTCCAGCCAAAGAACCGCTTTGCGGCAGCGCTCGAATGCAGGATTTCCCCGGTACGCGCGTCGTTCATCCACACCGGGAGCGGATGGTTCTCGATGAAGAACCGGAGCTGCTCCTCGCGCTCGCGGAGGTCCTCCTCCATCCGTTTGCGGTCGGTCACGTCGCGGCGGATCACGACGAAGCCGCCGTGACGGGTCGGCGTGGTGCCGGCTTCGTACCAGTGACCGTCCGATTGCTCGAACAGATGGTACCTGCCGAACTGGAGTGGCTCGACCGCGCGCTCGCGCAGCCACTCCTCGATCCGGCCCACTGCCGCCGGATACTGGCCGCGCTCGGCGCCGGTGCGCATCAGCTCCTGCCAGTGCATTCCCGGCACGAGGATGTCCTGGCAGGTGTAGTTGGTGTCGCGGTAGCGGGCATTGCACATGACGAGGCGGTGATCGCCGTCGAAGACGGCGAACCCGTCGGTCAGCGATTCGATGGCGTCCTGCAGCGTCTCGCGGGCCTCGCACAGTTCCGCCTCGCGCCGCTTGTGCTCGGTGATGTCGGAGCGGATGACGACGAAACCGCCCTGGCGCGTCGGCGTCAGCGTGGTTGCCATCCACTTGCCGTTCGCCAGCTCGTGCTCGACCTGCTCGCCGTAGCGCAGCTGCCGTCGGTTCTCCTCGAGCCACTCCTGCTCGCGGCCGATCGCGTCGCGGTACTGGCCGCGGCTCACGGCGGTGGCGACGATCTCGTCCCATGTCCGGCCCGGCTCGACGATCTCGCGGCAGGTGTAGTGGTGCTCGCGGTACTTCTCGTTGCAGACGACCAGGCGCTGATCGGGCCCGTAGAGGGCAAACCCTTCCGACAGCGAGGCGATCGCATCCTCCAGCATCTCGCGTGCCTGCGCGATCTCGGCCTCGCGCTGCTTGCGCTCGGTGAGTTCGAGGACACCCGAAACCAGCACCGGCCGACCGTCGTACACGCCGCGGCGGACGGTCGCCGAGATCCAGAATTCGGTCCCGTCGGCACGCTTCAGCCGCACTTCGTGATCCTCGATCATCCCGCGCTCTTCGATCAGCCGGATGACCTCGTTCCGGTCGGTGGGGTCGACGTAATGGTCGAGGATGTACTGCGGCCGGACCGGATCCCAGTCGCGACCGAGGATGCGCGATGCCGCGCGGCTCTCGTACAGGATCTCTCCGGTCGCGATGTCGACCATCCACACCGGCAGCGGATGGCTCTCGGTCACCGCGCGGAACAGTTCCTCGATGTGGCTGCGGGCCTCCGCGTCCCGCTTCGATGCCGTGATGTCGATGGCGAGGCAGGTGGTGCCGCCGTCCGGCGTCGGGTGGGCGGTGAGGAGACGCCACGAGCGGTCCCTCAGCTCGATCTCGAACGGCTGGCCGGCAGCGAGGCGCCAGCGGCGGGCCAGTGCGGCGGCAGCTCCCGCGGTGCGTCTCGGCGCTTCGCCGTCGATACGCCTGATCGCCGGCAGAAGCCGCCTCACGAACTCCGTCGATTTCGTCCCCTTGAGATCCCCGGGGTCGCCCGACAGCCCCGCGAAGCCGAAGCCGTCCAGCGCCACCAGCCGGTCGTGCGCGTCGAACACCGCGTAGCCGGTCGGCGCGGTATCGGTTGCCGGTGCATCCGCCAGAATATCAACACTCATCTCAGTTCCCCGGATCGGGTCGGTAGCGGACAATGCCGCCGTCGGTTCAGAGCACACGCTCGGCGGGGACTTCAGCCTACACCATCGCACTCTCCTCGCGTTGCCAGACTTGCGGCGAAGCGTCCGTCATCGCAGGAGCTTGCGCGGGTCGATGCACGGATTTTCCGCGACCAGGCGGGCGACCGTGCGGATCTGCGAACGCTCGATGCCGATGTCGCGGAGAATGTGGTCCTCGAGCGCAACCAGCTGGTCGACGGTGACCTGTTCGGATCTGCTCCGGCGCCATGCCAGCCGGATGCGTTCCAGCCGGCTGGCAAGGCCGGTGACGGCGGCGTCCAGCCACCGTCCCGCCATCGTGTCGGCCGCGGCAGCCGGCCCCGACGCGAACCCAACGGCGCCGGGGCAACCGGCTCCCGCGCCGGATTTCGTCTCGTTGCATATCATCGTCCGCTCCATCATCTCGCGTGCCGAAAGCGGCACCGGAGGCGCGATTGCCTCGCCTGTTCATTGGTCAGGCAGACAGGTAGGCGGACGCTGTTTCAGCCCATTGTCGGGCCGGGACGATTACTGTTTCAATTGTTTCAGTGCGGCGGCCGGGCTCAGTCGGGCCGCCGCGCCGAGACCAGGCAGTAGCGGGTGACGCCGGCGCTGATCAGCCTGTAGGAGGCGAACACGGCCCGGAACAGCCGCAGCCGCTGCCAGTACTTGTCGGGACGGGTACGCAGGTCGCGCAACATAAAGGCGGACTTCACGGTGCCGAGAAGGGCACTCAGTTCGATCTGGCGCGGTACGTAGGGGGTCAGGTCGCGTACCGCGGCGTCGACGAAACCGAGGTCATGCAGCATCGGCACCATGGACTCCGCCGGCTGCCAGTGGCCAGGCTCGAAGGCGAAGCCCCGGTCGACCGTCTTCAGCCACCGGCGCCGGCGCCCGATCAGGCACCGCATCGGATCGGCAAAGCCGTCGAGCCCGACCCAGCGCCCGCCCGGCTTCAGGATGCGCAGCACGTCGGCGAGATAGTCGGTCCGCGGGTGGGCGTAGTTCACCGATTCCAGGTTCCAGACCACATCGAAGCTGGCGTCGGGGTAGTCGAGCCGCATGAAGTCCCTTGTCTCGAAGTGCACCAGCCGGTCGAGCCCGCGTTCGCGGGCAATCTCGCGGCAACGTTCGATGTTGCTGTCGGCGATGCTGATGCCGGTCACCCGCACGCCGAACGTCTCGGCGAGCCAGAAGGCGGAGTGGCCGAGCCCGCACCCGGCATCGAGCACATGCATGCCCCGGGCCACGCCGGCGGCCTCCGCCATGACCCGGTTCGGGTTCTGGAGCGCCTCGTCCATGGTCGACGTGCCGGGCAGCCACAGGGGATAGTGGATCGCCAAGCTGGAGAACATGCGTTCGTAGAACCGCTGCAGGACGGTATAGTGATGGCTCGCCCGGATCGCGGCCGAGCGCTGGTCGGCGGCATCGTGGTGCGGTCGCGCACGCGAGGACATGCGGGTCCCGTCTCCGCGGGTTGCAGGGAGCGGCGCAATTGCAACTGTCATTGCGCCCGGTGTCGGGCTAACTATCGGAACCAGGCGGCCGCGGTCCAGTGACTTTCCCGAGGACGCGAGACGATGATGTCGACTGTCAAAGCCGGAATTGCCGTTTTCCTGCCGCTGTTGGCGGCGAGCCTGACGCCCGCCGCGGCAGCCGGCGTTGCCGTGGAACTGAACAAGCTGGAAAACGCCGGCGAAAGCTGCCGACCGTACTTCATGTTCCGCAACGCCACGGACGAGCAGTTCACGAGCTTCAAGCTCGACCTGTTCCTTGTCGGCAAGGACGAGATCATCATGCGGCGGGTCGCGGTCGAGGCCGGGCCGCTCAGGGCCGACAAGACGACGGTGCGGCTGTTCGACGTGAAGGACGTGGACTGCGGCGCCATCGGCCGGATTCTCGTCAACGACGTGATCTCCTGCGCCGTCGACGGCGCCGCGCGGCAGGACTGCATCGCCCTCGTCGAGCCATCCAGCCGCAGCGATGTCGAACTGGTGAAATAGGGACACGCGTATGGAAGCAGAGACCGCAACCGCCGATCCGGTGGCGACAGGCGCCGCCGGCGGCACGCTCGAAACCGCCCGCTGGCTGGCCGACGCCGGCGGCCCGGTGGTCGTGGTCATCGGCGTGATGTCGGTGGTGGCGCTGGCGATCGTGGTGATGAAGGTGGTGCAGTTCGTCCGGCTGGCGGCGGCCGACCGCGGCACCGACGAGGCGGTCGAGGCGATCGCCCGCGGCGGCGACCCGCGCCAGCCGGCGGCGTTCCTCGCCACCAGACGCGGGCCGGTGGGCCGGGTGGCGCACGCCACCGTCGTCAACATCCTCGGCGGGACATTGACGGCGGCGCAGGCGCGCGAGGAGATCGGCCGCGTCGCCGCCCACCAGCTCGGCCTGCTGTCACGCTACCTGAAGGGGCTCGAGACCATCGTCACGCTGGCCCCCCTGCTCGGCCTGTTCGGCACCATCCTCGGCATGATCGAGGCGTTCAGGCAGCTCGAGGCGGTGGGAACGCGCGCCGATCCGACGGTGCTCGCCGGCGGCATCTGGGAGGCGCTGCTGACGACGGCAGCGGGCCTTGCCGTGGCGATCCCGGCGGCGGCGGCGCTGAGCTGGCTGGACAGCATGGTCGAGCGCACCGGCGCGCGCATGGAGGACGCGGCGACCCGGATCGCCACCGCGCTGGCGCACCACGGGACCGCGGAAAACGGGCTGGCGAAGCGGGAGGACCGCAGCGTCAGAGCTGCAGAATGAGGGCTGACGGCAACCCGTTCGGCTTTGCGCCGCGCCCCCGCCGGCGGCGGGGGGTGTCGCTGACGCCGCTGATCGACATCGTATTCCTCCTGATCGTGTTCTTCATGCTGGCGTCGTCGTTCGCCGAGCCGGAGGCGATCGGGCTTCAGACCGCCGCCGCCGGCACCGGCAGCGGCGGCGAGCCCCACGTCCTGGTCAGGCTTGCCGCGGATGGCGGGGTCACCGTCAACGGCCGCGCGGTCGGCGGCGACGGGCTCGAGGCGCATGCGGCGACGCTGGTGGCGCGGCGGCCGGACGCACGGTTCGCCGTCGACGCGGCGGACGACGCGCCGGTGCAGGCGATCGTCGACGTCATCGACGCGCTGGCGCGCGCCGGCGCCGGCCGGCTGGTGCTGGTCGAGCAGTGATGCGGTTCCGCTCACCGACGGCGCGGCGGGTGCAGCGGGAGAACACCGTCCCGCTCATCAACATCGTGTTCCTGCTGCTGATCTTCTTCCTGCTGACGAGCGTGCTCGCGCCGGGCGACCCGTTCGCCATCACGCCGCCCGAGGCGGAGACCGGCGCCGCGGCCGACGACCCCGTGCCGACCCTCTATCTCGCCGCCGACGGGCGGCTGTCGGCAGGCAGCGGCAGTACCGCCGGCGCCACCGGAGGTGCTGCCGGGACGGCAATCGCCGCCGCCGTCGCCGGGGCCGCCGAGCCGACGGTGCGGATCAAGGCGGATGCCGCGGCGCGGGCCGGCGATCTCAGGCGCGCCATCGCCATCGCGCGGGGAGCCGGCGCGGCGCACATCGAGGTGGTGACCGAGCGGAGGCGGCAATGACCCGGTGGGGCAACCTCGCCGGGTGGACCGGGGCGCTCGTCCTGTCGGTCCTGGTGCATGCCGGCGCGCTGTTCGCCATCCAAAGCCTCAAGGCGGAGCAGCCGGCGGGGTTCGGGACCGCCCGCGACTCCGAGCTGGTCGTGTCGACCGCGAGCCTTGCCGCACCGGAGGCCGCGCCGACCCTGCCCGGCGCCGACGCCGAGGAGGCCGGAGAGGCCGCCGACGCGGACACGGTGACGGCGGACGACGGTCCCGTGGCCGAGGCGGTGGAGGCCACCATCGTCGACGAACCAGCGACCGACGCGTCGGCCGCGGAGATCGCGGCGGCGGCGCAGCCACCCGTCGCCACCGACGAGGCGGCGCCCGAGGAGGCGGCCGAGCCGCCTGCAGCGGACGAAGCCGCGACAGGCGCGCCGGAGGACGCGGTGCCGGCGGCACCCTCCCCCGTCACGGCGGCGACGGCCGAGGTTGCGGTGGCCGGGGCGCCGGTTCCGGACGAGGCGGCCGCGGTGACACCTGAAAATCCGGACGCAGCCGAAGAGGTCGCGGTGCTCGCCGCGCAGCCGCCGGCGGAGACGGTCGCGGCCCGCTCGTTCGTGCCGCCGCTGCCGCGGGACAAGCCGTTGCGGCCAATTCCTCAGAAACCAATTCAACAGGTTGAGAAAACGATTCAGGGCGCGCCCCGGCGCAGCGCATCGCAGCGCTCAGGCCAGCGCACCGCGAGAGCGGGCCAGGCAACCGGCGAGGCCGCGGCCCCGCGCGCCGGGTCGTCGGGCCCGGCGGGCGGCGCCGAAGCGAGGCAGGCGGCGCGCCGCTACGGGGCGCAGGTGCGGGCATGGATCGAGCGCCACAAGCGCTATCCGGCGGAAGCGCGCGCCCGCGGCGTCGAGGGGGTGGTGCGGATCGCTGCGACCATCGACGGCAACGGCCGGGTGACGAGCTACCGGATCGTCGCGAGCTCAGGCCACAAGGTGCTCGACGCCGAGGTGGACGCGCTGATGCGGCGCGCCTCCCCGTTCCCGAAGCCGCCGGCCGAACTCGGCCGGTTCGCCTTCGCGGTACCGATCGCGTTCGAGATCCGGTAGCCGCGGGCCCGGCCGCCGCGGCGGCCAGCCGATGGTCGCCGTGCAGGGCCGGAAGGTCGAATTCCGCCTTGCAAGCACAACGCGAAGGTATAACGTCGCCGTGAGGTTGTGCCGGCCGCAGCAGCCGGAAGGCCGCGGGAGGAACCATGGAAACGGAAGCGAGCGCCGAACGACGGGAGCGGCGACGCGGCGGCGGGCGCCGCGGACGGGCGGCGGACGGACCGGCACTGGAGCAGCTGCCGTGGCAGCAGCCGGTGATCCCGTTCCCGCCGCTGGAACTGGTGTCGGCCGACGAGCTGGAGGCGATCCACCTCGCCTCGCTGGAGATCCTCGAGGACATCGGCATCGACTTCCTGCTGCCGGAGGCGCGGGCGCTGATGCGCCAGGCCGGCGCCGACGTGAAGACGGATTCGGAGCGGGTGCGGATCGACCGCGGGCTGGTCGAGCAGGCGCTCGCCACGACGCCGGAAACGTTCACCCTGCACGCCCGCAACCCGGCCCACAACCTCGAGGTCGGCGGCAACCGGATGGCATTCGGCTGCGTCTCCAGCCCGCCCAACTGCTCGGACATGGATCGCGGCCGGCGGCCCGGGAACCGCGAGGACTTCCGGAACCTCGTCCGGCTGTCGCAGTACTTCAACATGGTCCACTTCGTCGGCGGCTACCCGGTGGAGCCGGTCGACCTGCACCCGTCGATCCGCCATCTCGACGCGCTGAGCGACATGGCGCGGCTGACCGACAAGGTGTTCCACGCCTATTCGCTCGGCTACGAGCGGATCCGCGACGGGCTCGAGATCGCCCGCATCGCCCGCGGCGTCTCCGACGAGCAGCTCGAACGGGAGCCGTCGCTGCTCACCATCATCAATTCCAGTTCGCCGCTCAGGATCGACGCGCCGATGCTGCGCGGGGTGATGGAGATGGCGGCGCGCAACCAGGTGACCTGCGTGACGCCGTTCACGCTGGCCGGCGCCATGGCACCGGTGACGCTCGCAGGCGCGCTTGCCCAGCAGAACGCCGAGTGCCTGGCCGGGCTGGTGTTCGCCCAGGTGGTGCGGCCGGGCTCGCCGTTCATCTACGGCGGCTTCACCTCCAACGTCGACATGAAGTCGGGGGCGCCGGCGTTCGGCACCCCGGAGTACATGAAGACGGCGGTGATCGGCGGCCAGCTCGCCCGCCGCTACCGCCTGCCCTACCGCACCTCGGGGGTGAACGCCGCCAACACCGTCGACGCCCAGGCCGCCTACGAATCGGTGTTTGCGCTGTGGGGCGTCGTCATGGGCCACGGCAACATCGTCAAGCACGCCGCCGGCTGGCTGGAGGGCGGGCTGTGCGCGTCGTTCGAGAAGTTCGTGGTCGACATCGACATCCTGCAGATGGTGACCGAGTTCCTAAAGCCGATCGCGGTCGACCGCGACTCGCTTGCCCTCGACGCCATCCGCGACGTCGGCCCGGGTGGCCATTTCTTCGGCACGCCGCATACACAGGAACGCTACCGGACCGCGTTCTACGCGCCGATCATCTCCGACTGGCGCAACTACGAGACGTGGGCGGAAGCGGGCAGGCCGGAGGCGTGGCAGAAGGCGAACCGGCTCTACAAGGCGGCGCTCGCCGACTACGAGCAGCCGCCGCTCGACCCGGCGATCGACGAGGAACTCACCGCGTTCGTCGAACGCCGCAAGCGCGAAGGCGGCGCGCCGACCGACTTCTGAGCGGCCGGCCGGGGGGGCGCCATGCGCCGGCCACGAGCGGCACTGCCGCCGACGCGGCCGGAAAGGCGGCATCAGCCGCGGTCAAGTTCCGCCGCGGCGCCCGACCCGGTCCGCTACCAGGCCGCCCGCGACCGGCCGCTGCCGGGAAGGTGATACTCGCCGTCCGGCATGGCGTAGTAGTCGCCGGCGAAATCGCAGAATATGTGGCCGGCCGTGGCGAGCCCGGTCGCGCCATCGAGGGTGCCGGCCGCGATCGCGACATAGTCGCGCCCGTCGCCCTGCCAGAACAGGCTCGACCCGCACTCGGCGCAGAATCCGCGGCGGGCGGTGTCCGACGAGCGAAACCACCTGAGCGTCTCGCCGGCGACGACCCGGAATTCGGCAAGGCGGGCCGCCGTCGCCGCCATGTAGTGCCCGGTCCACTTGCGGCACTGGACGCAATGGCAGCCGACCACCGGGCGGAGCGGCCCCCGAACCTCGTAGCGCACGCCGCCGCAGAGGCACGATCCGGTATGCCGTTCGCTGTCGTTCATCGGCCCTGCCCTCTCCTGCCATGCCGGGGCGCCGCGGGGACGTTTGCGGCGGGGCAGTTTAGCGCCGGCGGGCGCGCTGGTGAACCGCAGACACGGGACCGCGCGGGCACACCCTCGTCATTGCGGTTAAACCGTCACCCCGGCGAAGGCCGGGGTCCAGGGCAGCCTCTCCGCATGCCGCCCACGCCGGACTGGATTCCGGCCTGGGCCGGAATGACGGGGATGGTGCATGCAGCGGGGGATGCGGCGGAGATGCGGCACACCGCGCCCGGCCCCGGATCAGCAGCGCATCACCGGGCTTCGCCCGGCGCCCGCGCAGCATCCGGGGTGACACGCTCCTTGTGTCGCCCTCTCCTCGGGTGTCATCCCGTACGCGGTGCAGCGGCGTGCCGCCAGGCGCGCTGGTGAACCGCAGACACGGGACCGCGCGGGCACACCCTCGTCATTGCGGTTAAACCGTCACCCCGGCGAAGGCCGGGGTCCAGGGCAGCCTCTCCGCATGCCGCCCACGCCGGACTGGATTCCGGCCTGGGCCGGAATGACGGGGATGGTGCATGCAGCGGGGGATGCGGCGGAGATGCGGCACACCGCGCCCGGCCCCGGACCGGCAGCGCTTCACCGGGCTTCGCCCGGCGCCCGCGCAGCATCCGGGGTGACACATGACACATGATCGTTGGTGTCATCCCGTGCGTGGCACCCCTCTCCTCGGGTGTCATCCCGTGCGCGGTGCAGCGTTACAACGGTGCACCGCAGACACGGGACCGCGGCATCCCGTCGTCATCTCGGTGAATCCGTCACCCCGGCGAAGGCCGGGGTACAGGGCGACCATTCCGCATGCCGCCCGCGCCGGACTGGATTCCGGCCTGCCGGAATGACGGCGGTGTGCAGGCGCCGCGCCCCTCTTCCATTGTCAATTCGAGGGCGTGCGTGCCGACGACGCAATCCCGGAATGCTACCCCCCGGTGCGGGCGCGGCGGAATGCCGACATGTGGAACCGTGCCTGCTCGGGCGCACAGGCATACTCCTGGCCGACCGGGCAGGCGTGGCGCGCCCGGCAGCCGTACCCGGCGCAGTCATCGCCGTCCGGTGTCTCCAGATGACGGGCGCAGGCGGCGGTGTCGTAGCCCGCTTCGGTGAACGCATCCACCGGACACGCCGAAAGGCATGGCCTCGTCGCACAGCTCTCGCACGGATGGGCGGCGACCTCGCCGCCGCCAGCGGCAGCAACCGGGGCGTCGAACAGGAGGCACGCGCGGTAGGCATGCCAGAGGCCGAAGCGCGGGTGGATGGTCAGGCCAAGCGGCGAACGGTGGAGGATGCCGGTCCGGTACGCCCAGCGCTGGAACGGCAGCGGCGGCGTGTCGAACGGAAACACCGCGCGGGCGCCGAGGCGGCCGGCCAGCGCGCCGATGCGCTCGCGGGTCCAGTCATCGAGGCGGTCTGCCGCGGGATCCCGCTCGGCGGAGAAGCGCCGCCACATGGCAGGGCCGACGTTGCCGACCAGCAGCGCGGCCCGCGCCGGGCGGCCGGGAGCGACGTCCGGCACGCCGTCACCGTCGCGCGGCTCGAAGGCGCCGAGGACGACGAAGCCGGCGTCCTCGATCATCGCGTACACGAACCCGTCGCCGTCGCTGTCGCAGTCCCGGCTTGCGCAGCCCGACGCGCTCACGTCATCCCCTGAGCGTACGGACGGGCGCTATGCCACCCGTCCCTCGCCGCGGCCGAGCTTGTCGGGAAGCGGCTCGCCCGCAGGCACGAACTCCAGCGAGACGGAGTTGATGCAGTAGCGCAGGCCGGTCGGCGGCGGGCCGTCGGGAAACACGTGACCGTGGTGGCTGTCGCACCGCGTGCAGCGGATCTCGATGCGCCGCATGCCGTAGCTCGTATCCTCGAGCGGCCGCAGATGCGCGTCGTCGAACGGCGCGGTAAAGCTCGGCCAGCCGGTCCCGGAGTCGAACTTCTCACCGGAGCGGAACAGCGGCAGCCCGCACAGCTTGCAGCAATACGTCCCCGGCCCGTGGTCAGACAGGAGCGAGCCGCAGAACGGCGGCTCGGTGCCGTGATCGAGCAGGACGACGCGCTCTTCCTCGGTCAGTGCCGCCTCGAGTTCGCTGCGGCGATCGGCATCGGGCGGCGACAGGTCGAAGCCGGACTGGGAGCGGTAACGGATGGCGGTCGAGGTCATGCTGTCCATGGTCATGCCCTTTCTGACTGGCGGCGGGCCTGCGGCTTGAGCTCTTCCGGGTACGTTTCCACGAGCTTCCTCACCTTGGGTTCGGCAACGGCGCGGATATATGGCTGGTCCGGGTTCCGCCGCGCGTAGTCGTGGTGATAGTCCTCGGCCGGGAAGAACCGGTCGAGCGGCTCCAGCCTAGTGGCGATCGGCGCATCGAATATGCCCGCATCGTCCAGCTGCCGGATATAGGACTCGGCGACGCGGCGCTGATCCTCGCTTTCGTAGAAGACCGCCGACCGGTACTGGCTGCCTACGTCGGCGCCCTGGCGGTTGACCTGGGTCGGGTCGTGCGAGACCGAGAAGAAGACCTTGAGGATCTGCCCGTAGCTGACGACCGACGGATCGTAGCGGATCTCTATCGCCTCGGCGTGCCCGGTCCTGCCGGTGCACACCGACCTGTAGTCCGCCGTCTCGGCCGAGCCGCCGGCATAGCCGGGCCGCACCGAATGAACGCCATCGAGCAGGCGGAAGACGGCCTCCGTGCACCAGAAGCAGCCGCCCGCCAGTACCGCGGTGGCCGGCGCCTCCCCGGCCGCGAGGTCCGCGGCCGGATCGGGAAAGTCGCGCGGGTCAATGTTCAGCGCCATGGTTCCATCCTTTCCGGTTCTGCGCCGGCGGGCCCGGCCTCCGCGTGCAGCCGGCCGATCCGACCGTTTCGCCCTACTCGAACGTGTCCGGCAACGACGCCTTCTTCCTGGCGATGAAGTCCTGCAGGGCCTCGTCGATGTCTGGATCCAGCGTCGGCGCCTCGTATTCGGCCAACCAGGTCTTCCAGATGCCGTTCGCCCTCTGCGCGGCGTCCTTGCCGCCATCCTGCTCCCACTGCTCGAACGAGTTGTTGTCCGCCACACCGGAGCGGAAGAACGCGGTCTCGAAGTTCGCCTGGGTGTGGGCACATCCCAGATAGTGACTGCCGGGGCCGACTTCACGGATGGCATCGAGCGCCTGGCCATTTTCGTCGAGGGCGATGCCTTCGGTAAAGCGCTGCATCATCGCACACTGGTCGGCATCGATAATGAACTTCTCGTAGGACGACACAAGACCGCCTTCCAGCCAGCCGGCCGCATGCAGCACGAAATTGACGCCGGCCAGCACCGTCGGCACGAGGGTCTGGGTGCTCTCGTGGGCGGCCTGGGCGTCGGGCAGCTTCGATGCGCACAGCGAGCCGCCGGAGCGGAACGGCAGGCCCAGCCTGCGGGCGAGCTGGGCGGCGCCATAGAGCACCAGCGCCGGCTCCGGCGTACCGAACGTCGGCGCCCCCGACTGCATGGAAATCGAACTGGAAAAGGTACCGAACACCACCGGCGCGCCGGGCCGGCAGAGCTGGGCAAACGCCATCCCGGCCATCGCCTCGGCGAGGATCTGGGTCAGCGTGCCGGCAATCGTGACCGGCGACATCGCCCCCGACAGGATGAACGGCGACACGACGGTCGCCTGATTGGCGCGGGCATAGACCTTGAGCGCGCCGAGCATG
>CAZSNL010000006.1:59896-60269 GCA_964608275.1 uncultured Hyphomicrobiales bacterium
ACCCGGATGGGGCTGGAGACCTTGTCGCGGTGGCGCGTGCTGACCGGCACGTCGACCGGCGCGCACTCGGTCCCGCCGGAGTGGTGGATGGCCGGCGCCATGTACGCGAGCTTCACGAAGTTCCTGAAGTCCTCCAGCGTCGCGTAGCGGCGACCCTCGTCGAGGTTGCGGACGAATGGCGGGCCGTAGACCGGCGCGAACACCGTGCTCTTGCCGCCGATCTCGACCGACCGCTCGGGATTGCGCGCATGCTGGGTGAACCGTGACGGCGCGCCCTTCAGAAGGCTGCGCAGGAGACCGCGCGGGAACCGCACCCGCTCGCCGGTCACGTCGGCACCGGCCTCCTTCCACATCGCCAGCGCCTCGGCATCGT
>CAZSNL010000006.1:60279-65029 GCA_964608275.1 uncultured Hyphomicrobiales bacterium
CAGGTCCGCGTTCGACTCGATGATCTCGAGCCCCTCGGCGGACAGCACCTCGAACTCGGCCATGGTGCGGGTGATATGGCGGTACTGCTGCAGGCCGCCCGACCGGCGCCTCGCCCGCCGCGCCTCGGCGCCGCCGCGCGCGCGCCTGCCGCCCGCCTGCCTGCCGGCAGCCTCGTCCACATTCTCGGGGACCGTCATTCGTCAGCACCTTTCATCGCAAACCGACATCGTGGCGGATACTTTGTCCGGCGCCGGCGCATGCGCCCATCGCCAAACGTCGCTATCCGGCCGAAATCGACACCGCGACGTTTCGACCGTCGTCGCCACTCCCCCAACAGATAAAACCCGCCGGCGATCCTTGCGACCACCGGCGGGCCTTCGACCAGGAGAGAAGTGGTGCTGTCGAAGCTCGTGGAATCGGCTGTCAGTAGCCGAACAGGTTTCCGAACCGCCAGATCACGGCGCCACGGATCGTGTGCATGTCGTCGACCTGGGCATCGATTCCGCCGAACGTGCCCTCCTCGAAGGTCGTGTAGAGGTATTCGCCGCGCAGGCTCCAGTTGTCGTTGAGGGCGAACTCGATGCCGCCGCCGCCGGTGAAGCCGAGCAGCGTCTCGCTGCTGCCGCGCATGTCGGCATCGGCGATGGCAAGACCGCCGGCGCCGTAGATCAGGACGCGGTCGAGGGCCCAGCCGATGCGGCCACGAACATTGCCCAGCGGCTCGAGATCGAGATCGGCATCGCCGACGCCGACGCCGCCGAATTCCAGATCGCCATCGATCTCGCCGAACGCGACATCACCCTCGATGCCGAACACGAAGTTGCCGGACTGGAAGTTGCAGCCGCCCAGCGGACCGCCATGGAACCCCTCACCATCGTCGATCGAGAACCCGCCGCTGGCACTGGCGCTGAACCAGCTGCCACCACCGTGGCCGCCGATGTAGCAGCCCGACCAGGTGAAGGCGGGCGGCGGCGGTGCTTCGACGGTGGGAGGCGGAGGCGTATAGAGATCTGCGGCGCTCGCTGATCCGGGCGCCACGACGGCGGCGGCCCCGATGGCGGCGGACATGGCAAGAACGCCCAACGCAGGTCTAAGCATGCTGGTCTCCGATACTGTCTATTGCCCACACTCTCTCCCCGCTCGATGCGGGGCGCTCGTGGCGAAAAAACGGCATCCGTTTTTGATCGTTCCGCAAACCCGGAACTCCCCGCCGCGGCGTGATATTTTGGCAACAACCGGCGCGTGGTCGCTTTCGGCGAGCGGGAAGTCGCGCAAGGGCTGTACCCGGCGGCCCGTACGGGCGAATGGTCCCCTTATGTCTGCGGCCCCAGGCGGCCTGGGAGAGGAATGCGAATGGCGAACCTGACTGTCGTCTACTGGCGGGACATCCCGGCGCAGGTGATCGTGCGCGAGGGGCGCCGGACGGAGCGGCGCGAGCTGCCGCAACGGTTCATCGCGGCGATCGATTCCGCGGCCATGCGGGCCGGCCAGACCGGCACCGACGCCTACCTCGAAGCGTGGCGGCGGAGCGAACCGATGACGGTCGACGGCGACGCCGCCGAGGCCGCCGACAGCGCGGTGGCGCGGCTTGAGCAGGAGTACCCCAACGAGCGCCTGCGGGCCCTCATCGCCAACGGCGGCCACGCGCCGGATCCCGAAACGGCAAACCCGGAAAAGGAGAGTTCATGACCGAGACGGTAGTCAGCTCCGCCACGCGCGAGGTCGTCATCGGATTCGAGCGGCCGTTCTGCGTCATCGGAGAGCGCATCAATCCGACGGGCAGGAAAAGGCTCGCCGAGGAGATGAAGGCCGGCGACTATTCGACGGTCGAACGCGACGCCATCGCCCAGGTCGAGGCGGGCGCCCTGATGCTGGACGTGAACGCCGGCATCCCGCTCGCCGACGAGCCGAAGATCCTGGCTGAGACCATCAAGCTGGTGCAGGGCCTGGTGGACGTGCCGCTGTCGATCGACTCGTCGATCATCGATGCGCTGGAGGCGGGGCTGAGCGTCTACCGGGGCCGGCCGCTGGTCAACTCGGTGACCGGCGAGGAGGAGAGCCTTGAGCGGGTGCTGCCGCTGATCCGCAAGTACGATTGCGCCGTGGTGGCCATTTCCAACGACGAGACCGGCATCTCGATGGATCCGGACGTGCGGTTCGCGGTCGCCAGGAAGATCGTCGAGCGCGCCCAGGACCACGGGATCAAGCCCAACGACGTGGTCGTCGACCCGCTGGTGATGCCGATCGGCGCCCTCGGCACCGCCGGCCGCCAGGTGTTCCAGCTGGTGCGCCGGTTGCGCGAGGAGCTGAAGGTCAACACCACCTGCGGCGCCTCCAACATCAGCTTCGGCCTGTCGAACCGGCGCACGCTCAACAGCCACTTCCTGTCGATGGCGGCGGCGTGCGGACTGACGTCGGCGATCATGAACCCGCTTCACGACGAGGACATGAACGCGATCTTTGCCGCCAATGTCCTGAACGGCGTCGACGCCGACTGCCGGGCATGGGTGGCGCGGTTCCGCGAGCCGGGAACGGCGGGCGGCGGCGAGGACCGCGGACGCGACCGGCGCGAGGGGCGCCGGCGGCGGCGGCGCGACCCGGCAGCCGGCATCCCGGGTCCCGCCGGCGGCGCCTTTCCCGATGCGGCGGACCGGCAATAGCAACCTTCGAGGCAACCAGATGAGCGAGAAGCCGCGCGACACGGCGCTGGTCGTTTTCACACCATCAGGCAAGCGCGGCCACTTTCCGCTCGGAACGCCGCTCCTGCAGGCGGCGCGCAGCCTCGGTGTCGACGTCGATTCGGTGTGCGGCGGGCGCGCCATCTGCGGCCGCTGCCAGGTGGTCGTCTCCGAGGGCGAGTTCGCCAAGCACGGCATCCGGTCGGGCGCCGACCACGTCAGCGGCGTGACCAGGGCCGAACTCCGTTACGCCGAGAAGCGCGGGCTTGCGCCGGGGCGGCGGCTGAGCTGCCAGGCGCTGCTTCAGGGCGATGTGGTCGTCGACGTGCCGCCGGAAAGCCAGGTGCACAAGCAGCTGGTCCGCAAGCGGCCGGAGGTGCGCGACATCGCGCTCGACCCGGTCACCCGTCTCTACTACGTGGAGGTCGAGCCGCCGAGCATGCACCGGCAGTCGGGCGACCTCGAACGCCTGTACGAGGCACTCGACCGGCAGTGGAACCTGAGCGAGCTGTACACCGACCTGCGCACGCTGCAGCACCTGCAGAAGGCGCTGCGCGAGGGCGACTGGAAGGTGACGGTCGCCGTCTACCACGGCCACATCCGCTCGCGTAACCGGATCATCGCGATCTGGCCGGGATACCACGACAAGATCTACGGCGTCGCCTTCGACATCGGCTCGACCACCATCGCCGCCCACCTGTGCGACCTGCAGACCGGCGACGTGATCGCGTCGGTCGGGCTGATGAACCCGCAGATCCGGTTCGGCGAGGACCTGATGAGCCGGGTGTCCTACGTCATGCTGAACCCCGGCGGCGACCGGGAGATGACGGCGGCGGTGCGCGAGGCGGTCAACGCGCTGATCGGCCAGGTCGCCGCCGAGGCGAGGATCGACATGAACGAGATCATGGAGGCGGTGTTCGTCGGCAACCCGATCATGCACCACCTGCTGCTCGGCATCGACCCGACCGAGCTCGGCGGCGCCCCGTTCGCGCTTGCCACCTCCGGCTCCAAGACGCTGTGGGCGAGCGAGGCCGACCTCACCATGCATCCCGACGCCCGCGTCTACGTGCTGCCGTGCATCGCCGGCCACGTGGGCGCTGACGCCGCCGCGGTGATCCTGTCGGAAGGCCCGCACCTGCAGGACGAGAACTGGCTGATCGTCGACGTCGGCACCAACGCCGAGATCATCCTCGGCAACCGGCACCGGCTGCTGGCCTGCTCATCGCCCACCGGCCCCGCCTTCGAGGGCGCCCAGATCACCAGCGGCCAGCGCGCCGCGCCGGGCGCCATCGAACGGGTGCGCATCGACCGCGAGACGCTGGCGCCGCGCTACCGGATCATCGGCTCCGACCTGTGGTCGGACGAGGACGGCTTCGAGGAGGCGGCCGCCCGCACCGGGGTCACCGGCATCTGCGGTTCGGGGATCATCGAGGCGGTGGCGGAGATGTTCCTCGCCGGCATCATCAACAGCGACGGGATGATCGACGGGGCGATGGCGGACCGGTCGCCGTTCGTCCAGGCCGACGGACGCACCTTCTCGTACGTGCTGCGCGCGGGCGAGCCGGAGATCCGCATCACCCAGACCGACGTACGCCAGATCCAGCTCGCCAAGGCGGCGCTGTATGCCGGGGCGCGGCTGCTGATGGACCGGCTCGAGCTGGAGACCGTCGACCGGATCACGCTGGCCGGCGCCTTCGGCAGCCACATCGACGTGACCTACGCGATGGTGCTCGGGATGATCCCCGACTGCCCGCTGGAGAAGGTGTCGTCGGCCGGCAACGCCGCCGGCACCGGCGCCCGCATCGCCCTCCTCAACAACCGCGCCCGGCGCGAGATCGAACAGGTGGTGCAGCGGATCGAGAAGATCGAGACCGCCGTGGAGCCGCGCTTCCAGGAGCATTTCGTCGCCGCCATGGCGCTGCCGCACAAGACGGCGCCGTACACCAACCTCGCCCGTGCCATAACACTGCCGGCGTCGGGGGCGCGCGGCGGCGAGCGGGGCGGGAACCAGGAGCGGCGGCGGCGGCGGCGCGGGGCGCGGGCGTAGTGTCCTCGATCGCCGCCGGGGCGG
>CAZSNL010000007.1:0-10681 GCA_964608275.1 uncultured Hyphomicrobiales bacterium
GCACCTCGTCACCGCGGCCTCTCAGCCTGGCTGCCGCGATCGCGGCGCGCTCCGTCACCCGCGCGATCTCCAGCGCCAGAATGCGGTCGAGTACCTTCGCCGCCGGCTCGTTCATGACCGGACCTCTCATTCGCCTGTCACCTGCTCCTGTCACGGCATCATCACTGCGGGAAATTATCGCCATTCCACAGATTCGCCAGCACATCCTACACCATCGGACCGCACATGCGCAGGCATCCGGATGCCGCGGCGGCGGCACCGGGGCATCAGCGGAACGGCGTGGAATGCACGGGCCGCACCGGGTACCGGCCGGCAGTGGCGCAGGGCTGCCGCTTCCGGCGTCAGCAGGCTGGACGGCGCGCTGCCGGCGGCAATGCTACAGCCTCTCGATACGGATCATGCGCGGCGGCCGGGAGATGTGGCCGTCGCGCTCGATGCGCTCGAGCGCCTTGCGGATCGACTTTTCCAGGGTGTCGTGGGTGATCAGCACCACGGGCCGCGTTTCGGCTCGCGCGCCGTTGGTATCGCGCGCGACTTCCGACGAGATGTCGGGGGCGCGCTGCAGGATGCTTTCCAGCGAAATCTCCTGTTCCGCCATGCGCTGGGCGATGGAGGCGATCGAACCTGGCCGGTCGTAGACATCGAGCGCCACGTAGTAGCCCCCCGCATGGGCGCGCATCCTCGCGCGGACGTACGGCTTCAGCTTGCTTGCGGGTTGCCCGAACGGCGGCAGCGTGTGACCGCGGGCAATGTCGATGATGTCGGCCATGACGCTCGACGCCGTGGGTCCCGCGCCGGCGCCGCGGCCCTCCAGCATCACATCGCCGAGGAAATCGCATTCGAGCGCCACCGCATTGAACACGCCGTCGACGTCGGCGATCGGCGAATGCACAGGAACCATGGTCGGATGCACGCGCTGCTCGATGCCGGACTCGGTCTGCAGTGCAACGCCCAGCAGCTTGATCCTGAAGCCCAGTTCGGCCGCGACCCTGAGGTCCTGCGGCTTGATGTTCTCGATGCCCTCTATGTAGATGGAATCGAAATCGACCTCGGTACCGAAGGCAAGCGACGTCAGCAGCGCAAGCTTGTGCGCGGTGTCGTATCCGCCGACGTCAAAGGTGGGATCGGCTTCCGCGTAGCCGAGCGCCTGGGCGTCGGCGAGAACGGCCTCGAAGTCCCGCCCCTCGCGCTCCATGTGGGTGAGGATGTAGTTGCAGGTTCCGTTCAGGATCCCGTAGACACGGCGCGCGCGGTTGCCCGCAAAGCTTTCCCGCATCGCCTTGACGATGGGGATGCCGCCGGCCACGGCGGCCTCGAAGTTAAGCGCCACGCCGTGCGCCTCGGCGAGCCGGGCGAGCCTGTTGCCGTGGCGGGCGAGCAGCGCCTTGTTGGCGGTGACGACGGGCTTGCCGGCGCCGAGTGCGGCCTCCACCGCCTCCTTCGCCACGCCGTCCTCGCCGCCGATCAGCTCGACGAAGACGTCGATGTCGGCATCGCGGGCCAGCGCCACCGGGTCCTGGAACCAGCCGAACCCGGAGATGTCGACGCCGCGGTCCTTCGCCCGGTCGCGTGCCGACACGGCGGTCACGGCAATCTGCCGGCCGCACCGCGTCGCGATCAGGTCGCGGTTGGCCGCGAGCAGCCGCAGCAGGCCTGCGCCGACGGTGCCAAGCCCGGCGACGCCAATCCTCAGGGTGTCGGTCATGCGCTGCGGTGCCTCGCTTCGCGGCTCCGCGGATGGGCGATGATGTTGTGCAGATCCTTCTCGGCGCTGGCGAGAAACCGCTTGAGGTTGCGGGCCGCCTGGCGGATGCGCTGTTCGTTCTCGACCAGCGCCATCCTCACGTAGCCTTCGCCATACTCGCCGAAGCCGACACCGGGCGACACCGCGACATCCGCCTTCTCGAGCAGGAGCTTCGAGAACTCGAGCGAGCCGATGTGCTCGAACATCGGCGGTACCGGCGCCCACGCGAACATCGTCGCCGGCGGCGAGGGAATGTCCCATCCGGCGCGCCCGAATGCCTCGACCAGCGTGTCGCGGCGCGACCGGTAGATGCGGCGGATGTCGGCGACACAGTCCTGCGGCCCGTTGAGCGCCGCCGCCGCGGCGACCTGGATCGGCGTGAAGGCGCCGTAATCGAGATACGACTTGACCCGCGCCAGCGCGGCGATCAGCCGCTCGTTGCCGACGGCAAATCCCATGCGCCAGCCGGGCATCGCATAGGTCTTTGACAGCGACGTGAACTCGACCGCGATGTCCAGTGCCCCCGGAACCTGCAGGATCGACGGCGGCGGATTGTCGTCGTCGAAGTAGATTTCCGCATAGGCGATATCCGACAGCACGAACAGGCCGACCCGCCGCGCATACGAGACGACCTCGCGATAGAAGTCAATATCAGCGACATACGCCGTCGGGTTCGAGGGATAGTTGAGGACGAGCGCCAGCGGTTTCGGCACCGAGTGGCGCATTGCCCGGTCCAGCGCGCGCAGGAACTCCTCGTCCGGCCTTGCCGGCAGGTGACGGATGACGCCGCCGGAGATGATGAAGCCGAACGCATGGATGGGATAGGTTGGATTGGGCGCAAGGATGACGTCGCCCGGCGCGGTGATCGCCTGGGCCATGTTGGCGAAGCCTTCCTTGGAGCCGAGAGTCGCGACGATCTGGGTCTCCGGGTCGAGCGTCACCCCGAAGCGCTCCGCGTAGTAGCGCGCCTGGGCGCGCCGGAGACCGGGGATTCCCCGCGACGCGGAGTACCGGTTGGTTCGCGGGTTCCTGACCGTTTCGATGAGCTTTTCGACGATGTGGTCGGGCGTCGGCATGTCGGGATTGCCCATCCCGAAGTCGATGATGTCGGCACCGGCGGCACGGGCGCGCGCCTTCAGCCGGTTCACCTCCTCGAACACGTACGGCGGCAGCCGGCGCACGCGATGGAAATCCTCGTTGACCACCCAGATCCCCTGACTCATGGCAATCGATCGGCCGGTGTTGCGAACGGCCGCCCTCTGATCTGCCACCCGGTAGCACCGGACGAGCGTTTTAGCGCCGATTTGCGGCGTTGTCATGTTGGCGGGTCAGTGGGACCCTCATTCCCGTTGCCGGCTCCCGTCCGCCATATCCGTCTGCGGCGGCGGCAGGTCCAGCGTCGGGCTCACGTGCAGCCGCCCGTCGGCGCCGACGATGACCGGGGCGCGTGACGCTGCCGGCGGCTCGTCAGGCGGGTTCTGCGCTTCAAGCGCCCTGGCCAGTTCACCCAGCCGTTGCGGCGGCGACAGCGGCTTCAGCCCTGCCTGTCTCCTCGCCGGCGCGGCACCCGTCGACCCGGTCACGATCGGATCGCTGCCCGTCGCGGTGCGAGCGGCCGGCGACTTCGCCGTGCAGCCGCCGAGCGCGACAAGCGCCGCCACCGCGGCGACTGCGCCGAGGCGGCGGAAATCCGGATGCCGACGTGTTGGAATCGCTGCCATCCCGCCCATCTCTGACGTCATCCGGGCCACTGGATGTCGTATACGTACTGTTCAGCCGCCCGTCGTACCCGTAGGATCGAATCGTGGCGGTCCCCATCTGATGCAATGTCATCGCAAACGCGTTAATCGGCGATTAACCCCGTCAGCACGGCGCGGTGATCCGGGATCCCCGGCTGAGAGGCAAGACGCATGCATACCGACGAACTGTCCGAGCTGACCGTGCGGGACCCCGCCGCCTTCGCACGAAACATGGCCAAGGTGGCCGAGATCGCGGCAAGGATGGTATCGCGGTTCGCGGCGTCGCCCGATGCCGCGGGGGCGGCACTCCGGCAGGGCGAGAACCTTGCGCCGATGGCGCGGACGTTTGCCGATCTCGCCCGCCACTACATGACCCGGCCCGATCTCGCCATCCAGGCCCAGCTCGACCTGTGGCAGCGTCAGGCGCAGCTCCTCGACAGCGCCTGGCGCCGGTTCCTCGGCGACGACGTGGAGCCGGTCATCACGCCCGAGCGCGGCGACCGCCGGTTTCGCGGCAAGGCATGGGAGGAGAACCAGCTCTACGACTTCCTGAAGCAGTCGTACCTGATCACCGCCAAGTGGGCCCAGGACGTCGTCGACAAGACCCAGGGTGTCGACGACCGGACCCGCCACCGCGCCCGCTTCTATGTCGAGCAGCTGGCCAATGCGCTGTCGCCGTCGAACTTCGCGTTGACCAACCCCGAAGTGCTGCGGGCGACGCTCGAATCGAGCGGGGAGAACCTCGTGCGCGGGATGCAGAACCTTGCCGAGGACTTCGATCCGGCGACCGGCGAACTGCGCATCCGGCAGACCGACTTCGAAGCCTTCGAGGTCGGCCGCAACCTCGCCGTCACGCCGGGCAAGGTCATCTTCCAGAACGATCTCATGCAGCTGATCCAGTACGACCCGAGCACCGAGAAGGTTCATGCCAGGCCGCTGATGATCGTGCCGCCGTGGATCAACAAGTACTACATCCTCGATCTCACGCCGGAAAAGTCGTTCATCCGCTGGGCGGTTGCGCAGGGGTTCACCGTGTTCGTCGTCTCGTGGGTCAACCCCGACCGGCGGCTGGCCGCCAAGACTTTCGCCGACTACATGCACGAAGGCGTCCTGGCCGGTGCGCAGGCGGTGATCGACGCGACGGGATCGAAGGACATCAACGCCGTCGGCTACTGCATCGGCGGCACGCTGCTCGCCGCCACGCTCGGCTACATGGCGGAAACCGGCGACAAGCGGATCCACAGCGCCACCTTCCTCACCACCCAGGTGGATTTCGAGGAGGCCGGCGACCTGCTCGTGTTCATCGACGAGGAACAGGTCGCAGCCCTCGAGCGCAGGATGGCCGAGACCGGCTACCTGGAGGGACGGAACATGGCGGCGACGTTCAACACGCTGCGGTCGAACGATCTGATCTGGACCTACGTCGTCAACAACTACCTGCTGGGCCGCGAACCGCTGCCGTTCGACCTGCTCTACTGGAACGCCGACTCGACGCGGATGCCGGCGGCGATGCACAGCTTCTATCTCCGCGAATGCTACCTCGAGAACAACCTCTCGCGGGGGCGCATGGTGCTGGACGGCGTCCGCATCGACCTGAAGAAGGTCACCCTCCCCTGCTACAACCTCTGCGCCCGCGACGATCATATCGCGCCGCTCCGGTCGACCTTCCGGGTCGGCCAGTGCCTCGGCGGCAAGACGCGGCTGGTGGTCGCCGGGTCCGGCCATGTCGCCGGCGTCATCAATCCGCCGGACCTCCAGAAGTATCAGTACTGGACCAACGACGAGGAACCGGACACGCTGGAGGAGTGGCTCGCCGGCGCCGAGGAGCATCCCGGCTCGTGGTGGCCGGACTGGGCGCAATGGACGGCCAAGCGTTCCGGCAGGAAGGTCGCTGCGCGCTGGCCGGGCGACGGCAAGCTCAAGCCGATCGAGGATGCGCCCGGCTCATACGTCCGCGAGCAGGCGCGATAGCCCTCAGGGGAACATCGGCAGCTGCTCGAGGCCCGTGGTCTCGTCGAGGCCGAACATGACGTTCATGTTCTGGAGCGCCTGCCCGCTCGATCCCTTGACCAGGTTGTCGAGCGTCGACACGAGGATCGCCCGCCCCGGGACCCGGTCCTCGAACACCCCGATGAGACAGTGGTTCGAGCCGCGCACGTGCTGGGTCGCCGGCACGACGCCTTCCGGCACCACCCGCACGAACGGCTCGGCCGCATAGCGTTCCTCCAGCGCCCGACGCAGGTCGGCGGCGGTCCGGCCGCCGGGAAGCCGCACATAGACGGTCAGCAGTTCGCCGCGGCTCATCGGCACCAGGTGCGGCGTGAAGTTGATCACCAGGTCGCGGCCCGCGGCGCGCGACAGTTCCTGCTCGATCTCGGGCGCATGGCGGTGGCGGGCCACCGAATACGGCGACAGCCCCTCACCGGCCTCGCAGAACAGCGTCGACTCCTTCGGGCTGCGGCCGGCGCCCGACACGCCGGACTTGGCGTCGATGATGATGTCGTCGGCTTCGATCAGGCCGTGCTCCACCAGCGGGATCAGCAGCAACAGCGCCGCCGTCGGATAGCAGCCCGGACAGGCGACCAGCCGGGCGCCCGCGATCTCCGTCCGATAGTGCTCGGTGAGGCCGTAGACCGCTTCCTTCTGCAGCTCCGGTGCCCGATGCTCGTGTCCGTACCATTGCGCGTAGGTGGCGATGTCGCGGAGCCGGAAATCGGCCGACATGTCGATCACCCGGACCGACCCCGGCAAGGTGGCGATGATGTCCTGCGTGGTACCGTGCGGAAGCCCGCAGAACACCGCATCGACGCCGTCCCAGTCGGCGTCCTCGACCCTGACCAGCCGGGGGAGATCCAGCTCCGCAAGGTGCGGGAACACCGCTCCCATCGGCTTGCCGGCATGGGCGTTCGCCGTCATCACCGTGATCTCGACGGCGGGATGGCGCGCGCCGAGGCGCACGAGATCGGCCCCCGTGTAGCCGGAGGCCCCGAGCACGCCGACCCTGATTGTTTCCCGCGTCATGGGGCGATGTTCTAGGGTCATACGCGGTCCAAGTGCAATGCTGAAGCACCTGCCGGCGCGGATTTGCCGCCGCGGGCGGAGACAAGCCCGGCTCACACCTCGATCAGGGCGTAGGGCTGGCCGGTGGGCTTCGGCACGGCGTAGGCGACGTTGTAGACCGGAACCCCGCGCGGCGTCCGGCCCTCGTACTGCCCCCGGTGGGCATGGCCATGGACGACGGCGCTCACCCGGAACCGGTCGATGGTCTCGGCAAGCCGCGACGACCCCAGGAACGGGTAGATCTCGAGCGGCTCGCCGTCGAGCGTTTCAATGATCGGTGCATAATGCAGCACCACCAGCGCCCGCTCCGCCCGCACCGTGCGCATCGCATTCTCCAGCCGCATCGCTTCGGCCACCGATTCCGCCACGAAGGACTTGATGCATGGCTCGCCGAACGAGCCCAGCATGTGCCGGCCGAAGCCGCCGACGAAGCCCTTGACGCCGACGAACCCCACGCCCTCGATCTCGCAGGCCTGGCCGTCGAGGACGGCGACACCGGCATCGCGCAGGATCGACATCACCTTCTCCACCTGCCCGGCGTCGTGGTCGTGATTGCCGAGGACGGCGACGACCGGCACCGAGCAGGCGCGCAGGTCGCCGGCGAGCTTCTCGGCTTCCTTCGGATTGCCGGTGTCGGTGAGATCGCCGGCCAGCACCAGCGCGTCCGCCGCCTCGGAGATGCCTGCGAACAGGGTGCGCAGGGAATCGTCGCGATCGGTCCTGACATGCAGGTCGCCGAGGGCGGCGACCCGGAGCGTGCCGACGCTATCGTTCATCGCGCCCGGCCGGTCCGGCGACCGGGTCGACGAAGCCCCAGTCGCGGATGTCGATCTCGAAGTCTTCCTCGGAGAACAATCGTCCGCGGCACACCCTGCCGCCAGGCGCAGGCCGGCGCAGCTGTCGCCGCAGGCGGCCGGTCAGTTCATCCATCAGCCAGTCGGGGATCCGCTCGCGCTCGCCCGGATAGATCCAGCGGAAGTTGAGCAGGTGGACGAGCAGCACTTCCCAATGATCGTCCATGTAGTCGAGCAGGCGCTGCCAGTCGATGTCGTCGTGCTGCTTGAGGATCAGGTGAACGATGTCCGAGCCGTCGTAGCGATCGCGCACCTGGACGAACGCCTTCGACCACAGGAGTTCGGTGGGGCCGACGATATCTACCACGGTGCCGAGTACCTCAGTTCGCCTGGCGAGATCGAACCAGGCACCGGTGATCGGCGTGATGCCGTTCGACAGCGCGTGGATGATGTCGAAGAAGTGTTCGCCATCGTGCACCTTCGCCAGCCACCGCGGGTCGCGTACCTCGGTGCGGTAGCCGAGGGTGCGGAAGTGATCGAGGATCCGCGGGCAGTCCTCCGGCCGGCAGAACACGTCGAGGTCCTTCGTCGGCCTGACGATACCGGTATAGCTGCTGATGGCGTAGGTTCCGGCCAGCAGGAACGGCAGCCGTGCACGGACCAGTTCGGCAAGCGCGTCCGCATAGAGGCGCTCGGCCTGTGGCGCGACCGCAAGCGGTTCGGCGGCGCTGGTGACGAAATGAATGGCCCTGCTCCTTCCATCCGGCAAACGGCCGGTCGTCCCGATGCGGCAGGCACCGGGTCGAGGGAAATGGAGCCGGTTCGCGAAGGTTCCCGCGCCCAGTCGACCCGCCCCGACCGGGGTTCAGCGACCTTCGCTACCGGTTTCGTCGTGCCCCGGCTTCCGCTTCGACCTGTCGCCGTGTGGCTGCTTCGGGTCGCGCTCCCGGTGCCCGTCCGCATCACCCCGCCGCGATCGTTCCAGTTCGCTCTCGATCGCCTCGCGCGAACCCTCCGCCGGATCCTGCGGGTGCCGTCGTTCCTCGTTCATGACCTGCCTCTCGTCCACGCCCGCCGCTGTCGGGGCGAACCCCTACGGCGCCATGCGGGTTCCCGCGACCGGAGGTCGAATTCCGGGCGGCATCGAACAAGAAAAGGGGGCCGCCACGACGGCGGCCCCTCGGGACCTGGACGACTTCCGGATCTCAGCGCTTCGAGAACTGGAAGCTCCGGCGCGCCTTGCGCTTGCCGTATTTCTTGCGCTCCACCACCCGCGCGTCGCGGGTCAGGAAACCTTCCCGCTTCAGGATCGGGCGCAGTTCCGGCTCGTAATGGGTCAGTGCCTTGGCGAGGCCGTGACGCACCGCGCCGGCCTGGCCGGACAGCCCGCCTCCCGACACCGTGCACGTCACGTCGTAGGCATCCTTGCGCTGGGCGGCGATGATCGGCTGGCGCAGGATCATCTGCAGCACCGGCCGGGCGAAATATTCGTCGCAGTCCTTGCCGTTGACCACGATCCGGCCGCTGCCGGGCTTGATCCACACGCGGGCGACCGCGTTCTTGCGCTTGCCGGTCGCATAGGCCCGGCCCAGGGCGTCGATCTTCGGCTCCCGCTGCGGCGGCTGCGCCTCGGGCGCGTCGGTTCCGACCATCCTGCCGAGGTCTTCCAGCGTTCTTGCTTCCTGATCGGCCACGGTCAGGCCCTCCTGGTGTTCTTGACGTTGAGCGCGGCCACGTCGAGCAGCTCCGGGCTCTGCGCCTCGTGCGGGTGGTCCGGTCCGGCATAGACCCGCAGATTCCTCAGTTGCGCACGCGACAGCGGTCCGCCCGGCATCATCCGCTTGACGGCCAGCTCGATCACCCGCTCCGGGTGGGCGCCGTCGAGGATCTGGTGCGCCTTGCGTTCGCGGATCCCGCCCGGGTAACCGGTATGCCAGTAGTAGGTCTTGTCCTCGCGCTTGCGGCCCGTTAGCGCCACCTTGTCGGCATTGATCACGATCACGTTGTCACCGCAGTCGATGTGCGGGGTGTAGTTCGGCTTGTGCTTGCCTCGCAGGCGGGTGGCGATCAGGGAGGCGAGGCGGCCGACGACGAGGCCGTCGGCATCGATCACCACCCATTTCTTCTCCACCTCCGCGGGCTTCGCGGAATAGGTTTTCATCTCGCTCACTCTTGAAGGGGGCTTTCCATCGCCGACAGGCACTCTCGCAAGTCGCGCCCGCACCTTCGACGGCTGCGGTTACGTAACGACACCGGCGACTGTTGTCAACGGGGCATGTAAAGAAAGTCATTGTGGAAACATATGTTTACGTATGTGGTATTGGAATACCTGTCATGTCCGCCTGCAACGGCTGGCTTCTGGCATTCGGCCTCTCCACCGCCTAATCTGGCGCCCCTACCATCCGGGGAGACGCCCACATGTCCAGCCTGATCTACGAAAAGCGTGACCGCATCGCCTATCTCACCCTCAACCGCCCGCATGCAAGGAACGCGATCGATCGCGACCTGCACGAGCAGCTCTGCGCGGCGTGGGACGATTTCGGGAGCGACGACGCCCTCGACGTCGCCATCGTGACCGGCGCCGGCGACGCGTTCTGCGCCGGCATGGACCTGAAGACCCATGTCACCCAGTACGTCGGCGCCACGCCGAAGATGCTCCAGGACTGGGCGCAGCTGGGACTGGGCGGCCTCACGCGCGGCCAGCACCGGCTGGAAAAGCCGGTAATTGCCGCCGTCAACGGATGGGCGCTTGCCGGTGGCTTCGAACTGGCGATGGCGGCCGACATCCGGATCGCCTCCGATCGCGCACGGTTCGGCTCGTTCGAGGCGCGTCGCGGCTTTCACCACGGCGACGGCGGCATCGCCCGGCTGGTCAACTTCTGCGGCGTTGCGGTGGCGCTGGACATGCTGCTCACGGCGGAGCCGATCGATGCCGACCGGGCGCTGCAGATAAACCTGGTCACCCGCGTCGCCCCGCACGACCAGCTGATGGAGGCCGCAGAACTCACCGCCCGCCAGATCCTGCGCAATGACCGGGCCGCCGTCCGTTCGGCCAAGCGCACCATACTGGACATGATCGGCCGGTCGCTCGACGACCAGCTCTACCGCGAGTGCCTCGCGGCCTATACCCTGATGGCCGACAACCCGACGGTGCCGGCCCTACTCGAAGCCTTTTACAACAAGACCGACCGTGGCCGCGCCGGCGAGCACGAGACGCCCCTCTGACCCCGGGGTCGGGCGCGCTGCTCAGTCGAGGAGGCCGTGGCGGTGGTGCCACTCCTCGAGCGATTCGTCGGGATAGGCATCGAAGCATTGGTCTCCCGGCCGCGTCTCGACCGGGACCC
>CAZSNL010000007.1:10691-62788 GCA_964608275.1 uncultured Hyphomicrobiales bacterium
AGTTCGCCCTCGAGCCGAGCATGATGTGCACGGTCTGCGGCGGGTCGGGCAGCGGCGTGTCGATGGCCGAGGCAAACGGGTGCAGAAGGTCGGGCCACCGCGGATCGTGCAGCCACAGCGCAGAGCCGCAGTTGCGGCAGAAGCTGCGCTGCGCCGGGCTCCGCTCGCCGTCGACCCGGGCATGAAACCGCGAGATCTCGGATTCGCCCTCGACCTTCAGCGTATCGGCGCGGGCGCCCAGGTTGATGGCGTACCCGCCTCCGCCCGCCGTCTTGCGGCAGATCGAGCAGTAGCAGCGCATGTAGGGCGCCGGCGCATAGGCCTCGACCGAAAACCGGACGGCGCCGCAGTGACATGATCCTTCCAGCAGCATCGGCAGTCTCCCGTGGAATGGAGGGTGTTCCGTGTCATGCGGCCGGCGGTCATCGGAACCAGCCGCCGATGCGCCTCCGCGAGCCCAACGCCATGCCCCGGCACATGTTTCACCGGTCGTGCCGGTTTCGCCTCGAACGTCCGGCCTTGTCGGCTCCCGCCCCGGCGCCTCAGAACAGCAGGTCGACCAGCGTGAGCTCACGCCCGAGGATCTCGTCGACGTTGGGCAGGTCCTCGGCGCCCGGAGCCGATGGCAGCGGGTCTGCCTCGCCGGCGACAGCGACGCCCGCCTCGCTAGCCGTATCGTACCCGAACGCGGCGGGATCGAGCGGCTCGGCGGCGGAGCCGGAACTGCCTGCCCGGTAGACGTCCGGGCTGAACGCGAACCGGTCGCCGCCACCACTCACGATGCCGTCCATGCCCGAGGCGCGGACAAGCGTGTCCCGGCCCATGTGGCCGGACAGCCGGTCATCGGAACCGGGCAGGTCATTGAGGCGGCCCGCGCCGTCGGGGAATTCGGTCTGGTCGTGCCCGTGCAGGAGATCGGGAGCGGCATGGCCGGCCAGCATGTCCGCCCCGGCCCCGCCTGAAATGCCGTCGTCTCCGTTGCCGCCGGCGGGGAGGAAGCCGCTGTCCCGATCGGCCGCGCTCTCCGGCGGAACGATCCTGAAGATGTCGCCGTCGAGGTCGATCAGGTAGAGATGGCCGGCGGCGTCTTCGGCAAACGAGGCCGGGTTGTCGATGTCGCCCTCGCTGATGTTCAGCTGCGGGGTGCGGTTGGCGAAGTCGACCGCCCGGCCGTCCACCACCCGCAACGTCCACACCTGGGCGCTGGCAAAATCGGCGAAGAAGTAGTGGCCCTGCAGGCCGCCCGGCCCCCGGTACACGTAGCCGCCGGTGATCGACCCGCCGCCGTCCGGCGCCGGCACGTGCTCGTACTCGTGGATCGGCGGCACCAGACCCGGATCGTCGGGCGCGGGCTGGCCGGGTACGCTGTCGTCGAACACCAGCGTTCCTTCGAGCACGTTCCAGCCATAGTTCTCCCCGCCGTTCGAATCGGCAGGCTGGAAGTTCACCTCCTCCCGCGAATCCTGGCCGACGTCGGCGATATAGAGGTCGCCGGTTTCCCGATCGAAGCTGGGCCGCCACGGATTGCGAAGCCCGTAGGCCCATATCTCGTCAAGGCCGGGCTTGCCGACGAACGGATTGCTTTCCGGGATCGCATAGTTGCGGGCGTCGTCGTCGGGAAAATCGTCACCCCGGGGATCGATGCGCAGGATCTTTCCCAGCAGCGTCCCGACGTCCTGCCCGTTGAGATCGGGATCGCCGCCACCGCCGCCATCGCCGACGCTGATGTAGAGATAACCGTCGGGGCCGAAATCCAGCCAGCCGCCGTTGTGGTTGGCACGCGGCTGCTCGATGGTCAGGACCAGCGTCGCGCTGTCCGGATCGGCAACGTCGGGATCGT
Organism: uncultured Hyphomicrobiales bacterium; assembly: GCA_964608275.1. GTDB lineage: Bacteria > Pseudomonadota > Alphaproteobacteria > Rhizobiales > CAZSNL01 > CAZSNL01. The sequence continues at coordinate 12,532 of CAZSNL010000007.1, forward strand.
CCTCGGAAACCCGGTATCGGCGTACCTCGGTGTCGCCCTCGGCATTTGTCAGGTTGACGTAGAACAGGCCATTGTCGGCGTAGTCCGGATCGAAGGCCAGTCCCAGCAGGCCCTGCTCGTATCCGTCGGAAACCGGGCCGACGTCGAGAAACGGCCGGGCGGCAATCTCGCCTGTGGAAAGATCGAGGATCTTGATCAGGCCGCTGTGCTGCTCCACGACGAACAGCCGCCCCTCGTCCCCATCCGGCGCCGTCGCGAACACCGGCAGGTCGAACCCCGTAGCGACGAGTTCGACATCGATCCGGCCGGTGTCTTCCCCCTGGTCGGATCCTGGCGGGCGCTCATGCCCGCCCCCTCCGGTTATCACGTCTGTATGGTGTGGTCCGAATGCGCGCTCGACACCGCCTGCCGCTTCGCCGCCATCGTCGCTTCCGGTCCCTTCCGCCATGTATCCCCTCCTGTGCAGCGAGGCCGCGCCCGCGCCCAGAGGACGCCGGCCGAAGCTAACCCGGTTGCCGCCGTCAGGCTACGCGGAGAAGGCACACGGATACGTGATCGTGGCGGGACGGCGGCAGATCGCCTTCAGATCAGGATGTCGGCGGCCGAGAGCTGGTTCTTGGCAATGTCGTCGACGATCAGCTTGTCGCCGCCGCCGAAGTCGAACACCACCGAATCCCCGACGTTGCTCGCCGCCGCGCGCGCCTCCTGGATGGTGGCAAAATTGAACGCGGTAAGGTCGATCTGGTCGACGCCGTCCTCGAAATCCCGGATCCGGTCGCTGCCGCCGCCCGGCGCGTAGACGAACAGGTCGGCGTCACCGTTTCCGACAAGGGTGTCGTTGCCCTTGCCGCCGTGGAGGGTGTCGGCGCCGCTGCCGCCGCGCACGACATCGGCATGTTCGCCACCGAACAGCAGGTCATCGCCGTTGCCGCCGTTGAGGGTATCGCGCCCGTCCTGTCCGCGCAGGACATCCTTGCCGTTGCCGCCGAAGAGCGTGTCCGCGCCGCCGCGGCCCCTGAGGTCGTCGCGGCCACCGCCGCCGGAGAGATAATTGGCGACAGCGTTGCCGGTCAGATTGTCGTTGCCGCTTCCGCCGACGACCGCCTCCACCGAAAGCAGCGGCAGGAAGAGCAGGACATTGCCCCAGGTCTCACTGGCGAGATTGGCGAACATGTCGAATGTCGCGAAGCTGAAATCGCCGGTGTCGAATCCGTCTCCGCCGTCCAGCGTATCGGCGCCCGGTCCCGGATTGAGTGTATCGTCGCCCGCGCCGCCGGAGAGGAAATCTGTGCCGATGCCGCCCATCAGCGCATCGTCGCCGCTGTCGCCGTACATGATGTCGTCGCCGTCGGCACCGAACAGCGAGTCACGGCCGGTCCCGCCGGATATGGTGTCGGCGTCGTTTCCGCCGAAGATCGTGTCGGCGCCGGCACCGCCTACCAGGAGGTTGTTGCCGGAAGTGCCGGACAGTCGGTCCGCCCCCTCGCCGCCGTACAGGGTATCGTCGTTGTCGCCGCCCGACAGGGTGTCGTTGCCGGCGCCGCCGACAAGGAGATCGTTGCCGAACAGCCCTGCGATCACGTCGTCGCCGCCGTTGCCGAACAGCGTGTCATGGCCGAGCCCGGTACCGCCGAGCAGGCTGTCGTTGCCGGCCCCGCCGATCAACAGGTCGTCGCCAACCTCGCCGTTCAGCGTGTCGTCGCCGGTGCCGCCGTCGATCGTGTCGTTATTGATGTCGCCGAGAATGCTGTCGTTGCCGCCGAGCCCGAAGATCCTGTCCCACTGCGGATTGACCGTTTGGTCATCGAAGACGTCGTCGCCGTCAGTGAGGTAGGGCGGAGTCGGCGCCGCCGCCGCGGCGATGCCTGGATCCTTGCTCGTACCGTCCCCTCGCGCCTTCGCCGGAGAACCGAACAGGAAGTCGGTCTCGTCGATGTCGGCGACATCGGTGTTCCTCACCACGATCCGATTGTCGCCGGCGACGATGTGAACATGGTTGCCCTGCTGAAAAATGGTGAGGTCGGCGATGCCGGAAACGCCGGCAGCCCCGCGCAAGTCGAGGCGGTCGCTGCCATCGTCGAAGCCCTGGACGACATCGCGACCCCAGTTGCCGGCGAACCGGTAAAGGTCGGCGCCCGGCCCGCCATTCAGGAGGTCGTTGCCGGCGCCGCCCATGAGGACGTCGGCACCACCGCCGCCGATCAGGGTATCGTTCCCCTGCACCCCGATCAGCCGGTCGTCACCACCGTTGCCGGCCAGCAGGTTGTCGGCCTCGTTGCCGTAGATCAGATCGTCGCCGCTGCCACCGGCGGCGGCCTCGATCGACACCAGGTAGTGCGTCGGCGCGAGGCCGTCGATCCAGACCCCGCCGTCAGTGAGGTCGATCGTCAGCGGGAACGACCGGAAGGTGAAGTCCACGTGGTCGTAGCCATCGCCGCCGTCGAGGGTATCCTGGCCAAGGCCGGGGTTGAGCGTGTCGTTGCCGCCGTCGCCGGACAGGAAGTCGGTGCCGTCGCCGCCGGACAGGCTGTCATTGCCGTCACCGCCGTAGAGCGTATCGTCGCCGTGGTCCCCTGCGAGCGTATCGCGGCCCGGACCGCCGAACAGCAGGTCGTTCTCGTCCAGCCCGATGATGCTGTCGTCGCCGGCCCCGCCGTCGAGAACATCTTCGGCGAGGACGCCGGTTATGGTGTCGTTGCCCGCGCCGCCGAACAGCGTGTTCCGGTCATCGGGATTGTAGGCGCCTACGGTAAGCCTGTCGTCACCGGCGCCACCGAACATGATGTCGTTGCCGTACCACGCCAGCAGGCTGTCGTTGCCGTCGCCGCCGAACACCGTGTCGTCACCATCAAGCGCGTTGAGCGAATCCTGGCCGCTGCCACCGAACAGGAGATCGTCGGCGGTCCAGCCGATCAGGGAGTCATCCCCGGTGCCGCCGTCGATGGTGTCGTTCAGGCTTCCACCGAAGATGCTGTCATTGCCGCCAATGCCCATGAGCCATTCGGACGGCGCCGTGTCGGGAGGGGTGATGACGTCATCGCCGGGGGTCAGGTAGTGCGGAGTTGCCATGGGTTCCTCCTGTGAAGCTCTTGGCAGTCTTCGCCTCACCAGTGCAACGGGGATGTTTCAACCGTGTTTGCAACGCGCCACGGTTTCGTTTCAATTGTCGCTCAGGCCCCGTTATCGGCGCGTGACGGCAACGTTCAGATCAGGATATCCGCGGCCGTGAGCTGGTTCTTGGCGATGCCGTCGACGACCAGCCTGTCGCCGCTGCCGAAGTCGAACACCACCGCGTCGCCCACGTTGGTCGCCGCTGCCCGCGCTTCCTGGATGGTAGCGAAATTGAACGCGGTGAGATCGATCGTGTCGACGCCATCCTCGAAGTCCCTGATCCGGTCCTGGTCGCCTGCCGGGCCATAAACGAACCGGTCGGCACCACCGTTCCCGAACAGCCTGTCGTTGCCGGCCCCGCCATCGAGCACGTCGTTGCCGCCGTCGCCGCGCAGGATATCGTTGCCGCCGGCGCCTGACAGCCGGTCGCCGCCGCCGCCGCCCGTGAGCGTGTCCGCGCCGCCGGCGCCACGCAGCGTATCGTTGCCGCCACCGCCATCGACCCGGTTGCCGTCGCCGGTGCCGATCACGGTATCCCTGCCCGCTCCCATGAGCGCGCCTTCGATGGAAACCAGCTGGTCGATCCCTGCGCTGCCGGAGGCGGCGCTGCCGAGGGCGACGGAGGCATCGCCGCTGAAACCGCGGAAGTCAGCAAGGTCGAACCCCGCGCCACCGTCGAGCATGTCATCGCCAAGGCCGCCGTTCAGCGTGTCATCGCCGGCGTCGCCGGTCACGAAGTCGGCGCCGAGGCTACCGTCGATGCTGTCGGGGCCGGAGCCTCCCGACAGGATGTCATCGCCGGTCGTGCCGATGAGCGTATCCCGGCCCCCCTCGCCAAACCCAAGCCGGCTGAACGACAGCACATCGTTGCCTGCCCCTCCATGCATCACTTGTCCGTTTGCCAGCGTGTCGTTGCCGGCGCCGCCATACATGACGTTGATGTCGCCGATGAGGAGCGCGCTCACGAAAATGCTGTCGTTGCCGTCGCCGCCATACAGGACGTCGTTGCCGAAAAAGCCGTTGATCGTGTCGTTGCCGGCACCGCCGAGGATCGTGTCGTCGCCGGAATCGCCCATCAGGAGGTCGCTGCCGGCGTTTCCGATGAGGAAGTCGTTGTCATCACCGCCGTTCAGCGTGTCGGCGCCGCCTCCGCCGTCGAGGGTGTCGTTCCCGCCATTGCCCAGGACGCTGTCCGCGCCGCCGAGCGCCAGGACATGCTCGCCACTGTCTGACAGGCTCACGGTATCGGCATCCGGGGTCAGTTGCTGCGGGGCCGGCATGATCGCTCCTCCTCTGCTGGCGTGTTGACCGGTCGACCAGTCAGTCGACGGGGTGCAACCGGACTCTCACGCGATCATATCCGGCGGACGCGCCGCCGTCCCGGCGGTCAGACCAGGATGTCGGCGGCTGTGAGCTGCTCGGCGAGGATGTTCTGCACCGTCAGCGTACTGCCATCTGTGAAGGAGAATACCGTGTCGCCACCCACGGTCGCCGCCAGTCCCAGTGCCGCCTGCGGGTCGTCGATGCCGAACGCGGTAAGGGCGATCTTGTCGACGCCGGTGCGGAAGTCGGTGATCACGTCGTCGCCGTCGCCGGGGCGGAACACGAACCGGTCCTGGCCCGCACCGCCTGTCAGCGTATCGTTGCCGGCGCCGCCCACGAGCGTGTCGGCATCGCCGCCACCCTCGATCAGGTCGTCGCCATCGCCGCCGCGCAGCGCGTCCGAACCGCCTCCGCCCTTCAGCGTGTCGTTGCCGCCGCCGCCGTTGAGCGCGTCGTTGCCAGACGCACCAAGCAGGGTGTCCGCTTCGTTGCCGCCGAGCAGCGCATCGTCGCCAGCGCCGCCGTTGAGCGCGTCGGCCCCGCTACCGCCCCTCAGCGTGTCGTTGTCGGCGCCGCCTTTGAGCGTGTCGTTGCCAGACGCACCGAGCAGGGTGTCCGCGTCGCCGCCGCCGAGCAGCTCGTCGTCGCCGGCGCCGCCGCGCAGCTCGTCGTTGCCGCAGGCGCCGGACAGCGTGTTCGCCCCATGGTCGCCGAACAGCGTGTCGTTGCCGTTGCCGCCGTGCACCCGTTCGATGCCGGCGAAGCTATCGGCGCCGTTCCCCAGCGCCGTCCCCCAAGCCAGCCTGACGACCACATCACCGTCGAAGCCGGCAAAGGTGAGGAGGTCGTTGCCATCACCGCCGATGTAGACGTCGTTTCCGGCATCGGTCGCCGCGACGATGGTATCGTCGCCGTCACCACCGAAAAGCGTGTCGTTGCCGCCCTTGCCCATCAGGACGTCGTTGCCGGCGCCGCCGCGGATCGTGTCGTTGCCGGACTGGCCGGACAGCCGATCGTCGCCGCCGTTGCCGAACAGCTCGTCGTTGCCGCCCTTGCCCCTCAGGACGTCGTCGAAGTCGCCGCCGGCCAGCGTCTGGCTGGCGACGGTTCCGGTCCGGGTCACGGCGGTGTCCGGCTTGTTGGCGAACACGATGAAGGTTTCGCCGTAATGGCCGTTGTTGCGGTAGGCGCCGATGATCAGGTCGGCAAGGCCGTCGCCGTTGAGGTCGTTTGCCGCGGCGACCGAGTAGCCGGTCCAGTCCGTCTCCGACACGCCGTTGACCACGAACCCGGTGGTGCCGTCGAGATCGCCGAGGTTGATGATGCCGTCACCGGGAGTGCTTGCATTATCGAGCGCCTGCAGGTTGGCGAGGCCGCCGAAGACGACGTACACCTGTCCGGCACTGTAGGCCGTGTTGTCGCCGCGCGGCGCACTGATGACGAGGTCGTCGAAGCCGTCGCCGTTGATGTCGCCGGCGGCAATCGCCCTCCCGGCCAGGTCGACAAAGCCGAACCCCTGGAACGTGAAACCCGTAACGCCGTCGAGGTCGCCGACACTGATGACGCCGTCGTCGGGCGTGCTGGCGTCATCGAGCGCGTTCAGGTTGTCGAGACCGCCGAAGATCAGGTAGGCCTCGCCCTGTTGCGCCCCTCCGGCGGTCGCTGCGCCGAGGAGAATGTCGGCGAATCCGTCGCCGTCGACGTCACCGGCGCCTGTGACCGAGCCGCGGTACCCCATCCGGCCAAGATAGTCGGTGCCGCGTATTGTGAACCCCGTGACGCCGTCGACGTCGCCAAGCGAGATGATGCCGTCGTCAGGCGTGCCCGCATCGTCGAGCGCGGCGAGGTTCGCCGCACCTCCGAACACGAGGTAGACCGCGCCCTCCTGCAATCCGCCGGCGAGGCTGGCCCGATAGGCCCCGATCAGGAGGTCGCCGACGCCATCGCCGTCGACGTCACCCGCGCCGGCAACCTCGGAACCGGCCATCTCTCCCGTCTCGGCGCCCTGAAAGACGTAGCCGCCGCCGCCGCCGAGTGCCGCGATGTCCTGGTCGTCGAACGATCCGTTGGCCATGCCGTCGGCGGCGTCGAGGGCGGCGAGATTGGCGGCGCCGCCGAACACGAGATAGGCCTCGCCCTCGTTATCGCTCACCGGGTCGGCCAGACGCCCCCCGGCAAGGAAGTCGTCAAAGCCGTCGCCGTTGACGTCGCCGACGTTGGCCAGCGCGTCGCCGAGCACGGAGTTGAAGCCGGCGGACTGGAACCTGTAGCCCTCGGCCGTGGAATCGAGATTGGCGAGATCGATGACGCCATCCTGAACGGCATCCGCCTGGTCGAGCGCGGAAAGGTGCAACGCCCCGCCGGAGATGATGTAGGCGAGACCGGAGGCGAAGAGGGCGGTCGGGGCGCCGATCAGCAGGTCGACGTTGTCGTCGCCGTCGAAGTCGCCGGCGGTCGACGCGCGCCCCACGCCACCGTTGGCGAACTCGCCATCGAAGGCGAACCCGTTGAGCCCGTCGACGTTGGCGGGATCGATGATCCCGTCGAAGGTGCCGTCAAGGCCGTCGAGCGAGTGGAGATTGCCTTCGCCGCCGTAGATCAGATAGGTGCGACCCTCGCTGCCGGCGCCGGCGGCGGGAGCTCCGACGAGGATGTCCGCGAAGCCGTCGCCGTTCACGTCCCCGGGCGACGCGACGTACCGGCCGAGCTGGACAAGCATGCTGGACCGGAGAACGTAGCCGTTCATCCCGTCGATGCTGGAGAGATCAATCGAATGCGGAAACTGAGCCATGAGAGAAGCCCCCCCTCTCGGTCCGAACCTGTTCTTCGGGTTACGCTCAGAACGCCATTTTAGCAGAATTCAGGGATACTCACTACCCTGACGAATGCGTTGCGGCCACCGTCTACTCGGCCGCCTGCCCGCTCCTTTCGAACCGCAGGTCGAGGACGTCGAACACCTCGCGGGTCGCCCGGTCGCGCGCCCGGAAGGTGTTGGACATCGCGGTGGCACCCTCCAGCAGCCTGATGGCGACGGCGCTCTGCTCCTCCTCGCCGGTCTGCGGCCGGCGCGAGACGAGCAGCAGGTCGAGCGTGTCGGTTTCCGGATCGCGCGTGCCGCGGGCATGTGCGGTATCAGGCCCGACGGACGCCTTCCAGGTGCCGGTGAAGGTGCCCGGGTTGTCAAGCAGGGTGAGGCTGCCCTGCGCCGTGAACTGGAGGTCTATGCCGAGGCATTTCATGGCATGGCGCACGGTGCGCCCCTGCTCTTCCCAGGTGACGTCGAGCCGGCAGCTCACCGGTTCCGGCGCCGCCTCGCCGCTCTGCCGCAGCGTCCCGCTGCCGGTCCATTGACCGACGAGGCTTTCGAGGAATTCCGCGTCGCCCTCGGCCGCAATCGCCGGTCCGGTGACGGCCGCGGCAGCCACCAGCATCAGCGCGCCGCAGGCGGCCGCCAACGTCCGAACCATGCAAATCCGCATCAGGACCGTCTCGTCCTTGCCCGTGCCCACAGCGTCCCCCGTGACGCCAGAGACACCAGCGCGGGCAGAATGGCAAGCGTCGCCACCAGCGACGTGCACAGGACGACGATCGACAGCATGCCGAACAGCCGGACCATCGGCAGGTCGCTGAGCTGGGTGACGGACATCCCGAGCGACAGCACCGCCGTTGCCGCGATCAGCACCGGGCCGACCTTGCGGGCGGTCCCCAGGAGGGCATCGTCGACGGCAAGTGCGCCTCCCTCGAGCCTGAACCGGTGGATCAGGTGGATCGTGTTGTCGACGGCGATGCCGAATGCGACGGTGAGCGCGACGACGCTCGTGAACTGGAACCCCGAGCCGATCAGGTAGAGCGCCGCGGCGACGATCGTCAGCGACAGCAGGTTGGGAACCAGGGACAGCAGGGCGAGCGACGGCGAGCCTGCGGCGAGGCCGATTACCGCGATGATGATGGCGACCGCCGCGGCAAGGTTGCGCTTCAGCCCGGCGATCATCTCGCCGCTTTCGAGCGCGGTAACCGGGATGAGGCCGGTGATTGCGATGTCGAAGCCGGGGTGCTGCACGCGCACGCCGTCCAGGGCGCGGTCGAGATCCCTCAGGCGGGCGGCGGTCTCCGGGGCCGGCGCCGCCGGCATGTATGCGGCGACCAGCCAGGCGTTGCCGCTCCTGCCGACCAGCCGGTCCGCATACTGCTCCGGCAGTGCGTGGGCGATGTCGCTCATCGCGACCGGCGTCGCCGCCCGCCCCCGGTTGACCCAGTCGGCGATCGAGGCGAGCGAGAACGCGTTGCCGATCGCCGGCGCGGCCATCACCGCGTCGTGCACCTGGCGCACGGCCGACAGCGGATCGTCGCCTTCGGCCTGGCCTCCGCCCTTGCGCTCGATCAGAACGTAGAGCGCGTCGGCGCCGCCCAGCTTGTCGTTGATGCGGTCGATGGCCTGGTTCGCCGGGCTCGAGGGCGCCAGGTAATCGCGGTAATCGTAGCGCGGCTCGATCTGGAAGTAGGCCCAGCCGGTCACCAGCAGGACGGCAGCGCTCGTCCACGCCACCGTCGGCGCCGCGGCGATGACCCGTGCGGTGACCGCCTCGCTCCAGGAAACCGCGACGCGGCCGAACAGGCTGTCCTGCCTCGCCGTGCCGGCGGGGGCGACGGATGGCGCGATCACCACCGTGAGCACCGGTATCCAGGTAATGACCGCAAGGTAGGCGGCCGCCATTCCGATCGCGCCGGTGATGCCGAACAGCCGGATGATCGCCGAATCGGTGAACACCAGGGTCAGCAACGCGATGATCGTCGTGATCACCGACATCACGCACGCCGGGCCGACATGAAGGACGGCCCGCCGCGCCGCCTCCATTGCGCTGGCGCCGGCGGCAAGGTTCCGCCGAACCGAATAGACCATGTGCATGGCATCGGTGAACGCGATGACCAGGACGAGGGTCGGCACGACGTTGTTCATCGCCGTGATCGGTTCGCCGGCAAGCCCGAGGCCGCCGATCGTCCAGGCGACGGCCGCCAGCGGCGGAACGCTGGCGATGAAGACCAGCGACGGGCGGCGGAAGAACAGCGCGCAGACCATCACGGCAATGATGCCGCCGAGCAGGTTGAGCACGTGCAGGTCGCTGCGCACGCTGGTCAGGATGTCATGGCGCAGGGCCGGGATCCCGGTGGCCGTCACCGTCACCCCGTGCGGGCCCAGCAAATCGGTTCCGAGCCGGTCGATGTCGTCGAGAAGGGCCTCGGTCCGGTCGTACGCATCGGCTCCGTTGGCGAGCGACACGACCATGAGGGTCGCGGTGCCGTCCCGTGCCAGGACCTTGTCGGCAAGCAACGGGTGTCCGCGCAACTCGGCGATCAGGGAATCGAGCACATCGCCGCGCGGCAGTTCGGCGGGGAACAGCGGCCGGGCAATGCCCTGTTCGTCCGGCGGGCTGCGGGCCGAGAACATCGAGACGACGCCGGCGACGCCGTCGACGAACTGGAGGTCGAGATGCAGGCGGCGCAGGGCCGTAAGGGTGTCACGCTCGAGGAGCCCTGCCCCCTCGACCAGCAGCAGGATCTGGTTTTCGACGGCGGGAAACTCGGCCGAGAACCGCTCGTAGGTCTGGTAGATCGGCCGATCCGAATCGAACAGCTTGCGCAGGTCGTCGTCGAGTTCGACCCGCGTCGCTCCGTACAGGGCCACCGCCGTGATGGCGACCAGCATGGCAAGCGTGACCCGCGGCGCCTTCAGGCACACAAGTCCGATGCGCTCGAGTCCGAATGCGAAGATCCCCATGCGGGCCGCCGTCACCCCCGCCGGATGGCTGCTGCAGTCCGTCCGTTATAGCGGCAGCACGGCCGGGCTGACCAGACCGCGTTGCAGGATCGGGCGGAAAAACTTCACACGAGCAGGTCGGCGGCGGTGAGCTGGTTCTTCGAGATGTTCTCGACGATCAGGACATCTCCGTTGTCGAAATCGAACACCACGTTGCCGTTCAGGTTGGCCGCATGCGACCGGGCCTCCTGGACGCTGGCGAAACCGAACGCCGACAGGTCGATGCGATCGATGCCGTCCTCGAAGTCCCTGATGCGGTCGCGCTCACCACCTGGTCCGTAGACGAAACGGTCCGCGTCGGCGCCACCGAAAAGGACGTCGTTGCCGGCGCCGCCGACCAGCCTGTCGCTGCCGTCGCCACCGTCGAGGCGGTCCCTGCCGCCGCCGCCGACGAGCCTGTCGTCCGACGATCCGCCATCAAGGGTGTCGTTGCCGCCGCGGCCGGCAAGGGTGTCGTTGCCGCCGCCGCCACTCAGCAGATTGCGCCCAGCGCTGCCGAAAATGGCGTCCGCGCCATCGTTGGCGGCGGCGTGCTCGATCGAGATCAGCGTCTGCACGAACCCGGCGACGCCCGCCGCGGCCACGCCGGTGACGAGGTCGACGGACCAGTCGTCGGCAAACCCGTTGCGCCAGGTGTCGGAGCCGGGGCCTCCCTCCACCGTATCGTCGCCGCTGAACGGATCGATCAGGTCGTTGCCGTCGCCGCCCCTGAGGACATCGGTCCCGTCGCCCGCACCGCCGAAAAGGGCATCGTCACCGGCGCCGCCGAACAGGATGTCGGTCCCGACGCCGCCCTGCAGCGTATCGTTGCCGCCGTTGCCGAACCAGATCTCGGTGTCGAGCGGCGAACTGACGCCGGCGCGGACCGAATCGTTTCCCGCACCGGCGTAGATCAGGTCATTCCCCGGCCCGGAGTCGATGGTGTCGTCGCCACCGCGGCCGAAGATGGTGTCGTCACCCTGCGCCGCGAAAAGGCTGTCGTTGCCCGGCCCGCCATCGAGGAGATCGCTGCCGTCGCTGCCGTTGAGCGTATCGCCCTGCGCACCGCCGATCAGGGTATCGTCACCCCCAAGCCCGACCAGACTGTCGGCACCGTCGCTGCCAAAGAGGACGTCGTTGCCGGACCCGCCCAAAAGGATGTCGTTGCCGGCGCCGCCATCCAGCGTATCGTCGTCGTCACCGCCCTCGATGCTGTCGGAGCCGTCATCGCCGAGCAGCAGGTCCGCCCCGCTGCCGCCGTCGATCGTGTCGTCGCCGGCGCCGCCGTCCAGGGTGTCGGCGCCGGCGTTGCCGGCCAGCGAATCGCTTCCGCCCACACCGAGCACGTGCTCGGGATCGGGCGAACCGAGCAGGATGTCGTCGCCTTCGGTCAGGATCTGCGGGACTGCCATGAACTCCTCCAGAAGTATGCACCGGAACCATCGGGCCCGCGCGCCGCATCGACCGCGCGCATTGCCGGAAAACCGGCGACACGCTACAGTTTAGAGGATTGGCTGGCTTGCCCCATATGGGGGAGAAATGGACCACTCTGCGCATCTGCCAGACCTGGTCGACAGCTTCTATGCCGCAGCCGTGGAGCCGGGCCTGTGGCCGGCCGTTCTGGAGCGGCTTGCCGCACTTCTCGCGTGCGATCACACGATCCTGACCGTCCCCGCACGGGACGACCATGGCGGGCTTCTTGCGAGCTACGGCGTTTCCGAAAGCGCGCTCGCGCGCAGCGTGGCGGCGAGTGCCGAGATTGATGCCGGCCCGTTTCGTCTCGACGCCCTGCCCGACGGCGTGGTCCAGACCCGTGCCGCCATCATGCCGGACGCCGAGTTCGAGCGCACGGCGACCTACAACGAGATGATCCGGCCGTTGAACGGTTTCCATTCGCTTCATGTACGGAACCGGCTGCCGGCCGGATTCTTCGCCGTGATCGCCTGCCGCTCGCGCCGCTCGCCGGATTTCGATCCGTCCCACGCCCGGGCACTCGCGGGCCTCGTCCCGCACCTGGCAACCGCGCTGGACGTGCACCGCCGGCTGCGGGCGCATGAAGCGGCCGCCTCGGGGATGGCGAGCGTCCTCGATACGCTAGACCACGGAGTGATCCTGACCGACGCCGCCGCGCGTCCCCTGTTCGCCAACCGCAGGGCAATGGACCTTGCGGCCGAGGCCGACGGCCTGACGGTCGAGGAAACCGGCCTCGCCGCGGCATGGCCGGACGTCACCAGACGCCTGCGCTGCACGATCTCCGCGGCAGCCTCCTGTCACGACGGCGGCCCCCGCAGGATGTGCCTGAAGCGGCCGTCCGGACGGCGTCCCCTGATCGCCACAATCGTCCCGGCATGGCGGCTGTCCACCCTCTTGCCCGGTGCACCGGGAGCGCGTGCCGCCGTCATCATCGAGCAACCTGACGAGGAGGCTGCACCCGACCTCGCGCTGCTCGCCGACGCGTTCGGGCTGACCCCGCGCGAATGCGAGGTCGCGGCGCTGCTCGTCGCCGGCCTCGAACTGAACGCCGTCGCGGCCCGTCTTGGTCTCGCGCCCGCGACGGCACGCTCCCACCTGAAGCGCATCTTCGACAAGACCGGCACGCACAGCCAGGTGGCCCTGGTTGCGCTGCTGCGTGCCTACCTCGACCCTGCGCCCCGCCTCCCGTACTGAGTGGGCAACCCGCCTCAGATGATGAAATCGGGAGCCGAGAGGTCGGCCTTGGCGATGTTCTCCACCAGCACCGTCGCCCCGGAGGCGAACGTGAACAGCACGTCGCCATCCTGGTTGGTCGCGTTCTGACGGGCCTCGTTGGCGGTCGCGAAGCCGAAGTCGGTAAAGTCGAGCAGGTCGGCCCCGTCCTCGAAATCGCTGATCGTGTCGGCACCGCCGGTCTGCGTGATCACGAAGATGTCGGCCTCGCTGCCGCCTTCGAGCAGGTCGTCGCCGGCACCGCCATCGAGCACGTCATCTCCGGTGCCGCCCGCCAGCGTGTCGTGGTTGGCGTCGCCGAAGAGTGTATCAGCCCCGTTCCAGCCGATTACCGAGTCCCGGCCGCGACCGCCGGCGACGCCATCGGCGCCGCCCGCGGCGTCGATGGTGTCATTGCCCTCCCCGCCGTCGATGAAATCGTCGCCGGTATGGCCATCGATGAAGTCGTCGCCACCGACGCCCTTGAGCACGTTGCTGTCGGCGGTGCCGACAATGGTCTCGCTGCCCTGGCTGCCGTAGACATGCTCGATCCCGGACAGGCTGCTCGTCTCGGTACCATCCTCGTTGCTGATCAGCCCCGCCTGCAGGTCGATGGTCGAGTTGGCCTCGAGGGTGAGGTCGACGAGGCTGATCACGTCGGCGCCGTCGCCGCCGATATACTCGTGACCGTCGTGGCTTCCCTCGTCGGTCAGATGGAGCACATCGTCGCCGTCACCGCCATCGAGTGTCGCCGCCCAGGACCACTGCTTGATGAGCAGGTCGTCGCCCTTGCCGCCGCGCACGACGGCACCGCCTTCGATCGTGTCGTCGCCCGCACCGCCGTGGATGGTTGCATCCCATGCCGAGTAGATCGTGTCATTGCCCGCCTCGCCGAACAGTTCCTCATTGCCGTCGAGACTGTCTGCGCCCTGCCCGCCGTGCAGCGTGAACCCGAAGCCGCCGACCAGGGTATCCCGGCCCCGGCCACCGTCGAGACTCCCCGACCCGGTGAAATCGGCCTCCAGGCTGTCATTGCCCTCGCCGCCCTGCAGCAGGAGGTCGCCGCTCGTTCCTTCGAGCGTGTCGTCACCCTTGCCGCCCTTCAGCGTGTCCGCATCTCCGGCAAGGTCCAGCGAACGGAGGAGATCGTTGCCGGCGCCGCCGACAAGGAGGTCATCGCCGTCGTACTGATCGGTGATCGTGTCGTCGCCCCTGCCGCCCTTCATCACGTTGGAGGCGTTGCTGCCGCGAATGACATCATCGGCGCGACTGCCGATCACATTCTCGACACCGACCAGCGTCTGCCTGGCGCTGCCGTCGCCCGGCAGCAGGGAACCACCCAGGTAGATCGTCGTGTTGTGGCTGAGCTCGACGGCGCTGAAGTCGATGGTGTCGTTGCCGCCGCCACCGTCGAAGGTGTCCTTGCCGTCGACGACCTCAACGAGGATGAGATCGTCGCCGGCGCCGCCGGACAGGTCGTCCTGTCCGCTGTCGGCGATCAGCACGTCGTTCCCCGAACCGCCGACCAGGCTGTCGTGGCTGGCGCCGCCGCGCAGCGTGTCGTCCCCGGCGCCGCCGAGAAGCGTGTCGCCGCTGTTGCCGCCGTCGAGCGAATCGTTGCCGCCGGCGCCCTTCAAACGGTCCTGCCAGACACCGCCGACGATGGTGTCGTTGCCGTCGAGCACCTGGTCCATGAACACCAGGGGATCGCCAGCGAGCGTGACCAGCGGAATGTTGGCGATGCCGGTGATCTCGATGTCGACATCGCCGTCGTCGCTAAGGTCGATGTGGATCGTATGGACGGTACCGGATGTCGGCGGATCGTCGGTGCCGGAGATGCCGCTGCCGCGGGCCTCGACCGAGTGGCCACCGCTCGTCAGCCAGGTATAGCGGGTGGAACTGTTGACGCCCCCGGGGTCCTGCCCGGCAAAGTCGACCATCTCCGGGTCCAGCATGTCGACGCCGGTGTCGGCACCGCCTGCATTGAAGTCTGCCATGGGTCCGATTCCTCCAGTTGGGTGAGCACTGCGGCTCACGTGCTACGGGTCAGACCCCCCGACACGACCGGGCAAGATGCCCGCTCCCTGCATCGGTCCGGCCATCGCGAACCGGTGCGGTGGTTTTCAGTCCATCCTTCTCACGGGATGGTGCCACGTCCTTGGCCAGGCTGCGTCGCCGACCGTGCGGCGGGGAATTGCCCCTGGCGTTGAGCGTTGGCCGGCCCGCGAAACCGGCCTTCGGCAGCCTGGCGCTGCGGCCCGCGCTCATGCGTTGCGGGCAGCGGTGATATGGTTCTGGACGAACCTGTTCACGTCCAGCTTCACCGGCCGCGATCGTCCGTTCGGATAATACCGCTTGGCGTAGACGAAGCGCCTGCTGCTGCCGATCCGCCTGATCTGGTCGAGGATGAACCGGTTGGTCTGGTCGTCGTTCGCCTGCCAGGCGTTGATGATGATGCAGTCGCCGTCCCGCGCATCGCGCCCGGAGATGTCGCGCCCGTTGCGCAGCCAGGCTTCGGCATTGGCCTCGCTGGACAATGCCCAGCCGAGGAACCCGACCACCTCCTCGCCGCGCATGACGAAGAAGTAGTGGCCGCGATTGATCTGGCCGACGAGCGTCCGCGACCAGTGGCCGAACGCCATCGCAGCAAAGCTCGGCTGGCGCATCAGATGGTTGACGGCCACCCCGAGCGCCCGCATGGGATCCCTGTACTGCACCGCGCGCAATCCGGCCTCCGGGGCCGGATCGGGCGCGATGGCATTGCCGGTGGCAGTTTCGGGCATGGATGCCTCCAGGTCGGTCATGCTCGACTCTTTTGGCCACCGCCGTCAATGCCGCATCGCCATGGCCGTCGGCCCTGCACGGCGGTGTCCCGGCAGACCCCCGCGCGGCGGAAGTCACGATTCCGCCGCGCAGGAGCGCCGGCTGCTTCAGATGATGAAGTCGGCGCCGGTCAGCTGTGCCTTGGTAATATTCTCCACCAGCAGGGTGTCGCCGCCACCGAAATCGAACAGCACGTCGCCTCCCTGGTTGGTCGCCAGCTGACGGGCCTCGTTCGCGCTCGCGAAGTTGAAGTCCGTGAAGTCGAGCAGGTCGGTACCGTCCTGGAAGTCGCTGACCGTATCGTGACCGTCACCCACGTCGAAGGTGAAGATGTCCGCTCCCCCGTTGCCGAACAGCGTGTCGTCGCCCTCGCCGCCGACGAGAGTATCGTTGCCGGACCCGCCTCTGAGCGTGTCCGGACCCACTCCGCCGAACAGGATGTCGTCGCCGCTGCCGCCGACCAGCGAATCCCGTCCCGCATCACCGGCAATCGAGTCGTTGCCGGCACCGCCGGTGAGGGTGTCGCGGCCGCCGCCGCCGCCAAGCGCATCGTCTCCGCCACGACCGATGATGTGGTCGGCCCCTCCGGCGCCCTTGAGGACGTTGCCGCCGCCGGTACCGGCAATCGTCTCGTTGCCCTGGCTGCCGATGACGTGCTCGATCGTCTCGATGACTTCGGACCCGGCGGTGACACCGTCGACGATGGACCCTGCCGCGAGATCGATGGTCGTACCGCTGTTCAGGGTGACTTCGTTGAAGGAGATGGTGTCGGACCCGGGGCCGCCCCGGTAGCCGTCGTTGGCAATGCTGGCGTCGGTGACCACGATGAAGTCGTGGCCCGCGCCGCCCGTGAGGGAATCGGTGCCGGCGCCCTCGATCAGCCGGTCGTTGCCGTCGCCGCCGCTCAGGGAGTCGTTGCCGTTGCCGCCATCGAGCGTGTCGTTGCCGTCGCCTCCGGACAGCGTGTCTCCCTGGTTGCCGCCGTGTATGCTGTCGTTGCCGCCGGCGCCCTTGAGTACATCGCTGCCGCCACCCCCCTGCAGGGAGTCATTGCCACCGCCGGCATTGATGGTGTCGTCGCCGCCCATTCCCTTGAGCAGGTTGGCACCGGAACTGCCGATGATGAAGTCGCCCGAACCGCTGCCAAAAACGTTCTCCACCCCGATCAGCTGTTCCTGGCCACCGCCAACGCCATCCTGAATGACACCGCCGTTGATGTCGATTATCGAGCCCTGACTCAGCGCGACGCTGCTGAAGTCGATGGTGTCGTTGCCATTGCCACCATGGTAGCGGTCGAGGGCGATGGCCGATCCCGTCACCTGGAGAAAGTCGTCGCCGGAACCACCAAGCAGCGTATCGGTGCCGGAATCCTCGTAGAGGAAGTCGTTGCCGGCGCCGCCGGACAGTTCATCGTGTCCGTTGCCGCCACGCAGCGTGTCGCTGCCGGCGCCCCCGAGCAGGCTGTCGTTGCCGCCGCCCCCGTTGATGCTGTCGTTGCCCCCTGCCCCCTTCAGGATGTCGGCGGACGACGACCCGATGAGGGTATCGTCGCCACCGAGTACCGTGTTGAGGAAGTTGAGGGCACCCCCGGTCATCCCGACCAGCGAGGCGCCGTTCAGGCCGGTGACGGTGACATCCGTGTCCCCGTCGTTCTGCAGGTCGATGAACAGCGTATTCACGTTGCCCGAGGTCGGCGGGTCGTTGTTGAACGAGATGTTGTTGCCCGTCGCCTGGATGTCGTGGCCGTCGCTCGTCAGCCACGAATAGTTCGTTGCGTTGTTGGGACCTGCAGGATCCTGTCCGGCGAAGTCGATCGTGCCGAAGTCGAGCATGTCGACTGCGATATCCGCAATCGACGCGTTGAACGTGGCCATGTTTCTCTCCCGTAAGCTTGTCGGCGATCGCGCGATCACCCGACTGGTTAGAGATCAGGCCCTGACAGTTGCTCCCATGGATCCGGCCGTCGCCGCGTCATGCCCGCGGCATGACGCGTCACGTCCGTTGTCTGGTTCTGGGTAGGTCTACATACTCCTCCCGTTGAAGGATGGAGCGGCGGCTTCTGTGACGCATTACCGTGCCAGCCGCACCGAGTTCCGGAAACACCTTGCCGGAGCGTTCGGCCGACGCCCCCGGCCAGCTTGTCCCGGGAACATCCGCCGAGGCGGAAGTAGAACCCCGGAATGTGGCAGAAAGTTGCATCACGCGAGTCGGATTCACGGCAACCTCGCGGGGAACCGGCGGCACCATGATTCCCGGCAAGGAACGGCAGCGGGTGACGGGACATTGCATGTTCCGGCGAGCCGCAGTCCGGGAATGCCGCAATTGACGCGGTAGCCTCGTCCGGGGAGTGTCATGACCATGGACCGTCTGCCGTCACCGGGAGGAGCCCGTTCCGCAGCCGGAGCGTTCCTCGGCATTGCGGTGATCGCCGGCGCCACGCTCATCCTCGGCCTCGCCTGGGGCATCCGGCTGTGGGCGCCGCCCGACGGCGGACGGGCCGACTTCGCGGTCGCGTTCGAACTGATGGCAGCAGACGGCAGGACGGTGACCGAGACCGACATCTTCGGCCGGCCGAGCCTGTGGGTCTTCGGCTTCACGCGATGTCCCGGTGACTGCCCCGCAAGGCTCCGCGAAATCGGCGAACTGCTGCACAAGCTCGGCCCCGACGCGGACCGCCTGACCCCCGTCTTCCTGACTGTCGATCCGCAACGCGACACCCGCGAGGTGCTGGCCGGCTACATGCGGGCGTTCGACCGCCGGATCATCGGCCTGACCGGACCGGCCGCGGCGGTGGAAGCGCTTCTCGATGCCTACGACGTCCCACATCGCAAGGCACCGGCGGACGGCGGCTACACAGTGCAACACACTGCCGCCGTGTACCTGCTGGACGAACGCGGTCGGGTCGCCGGCACCCTGGTCAGCGGGCAGGACGTGGACGCGAAGCTCGCCAGGCTCCGGCGGCTGGTGGGAACCGGCCGATGACTGGACGCGGCGCATTGCGGCTGTGGCCGCTGTTCGCCGGCGTCGCGGTACTGGCCGCCCTGTGGGCGGGGCCGCTCCCGGAAATGAGCCGCACCGCATTCTCGATGCACATGATCCTGCATCTCGGCGTCGTCGCGCTCGCCGCTCCGCTGCTTGCCATCGGCATCGCCCGGTGGGGGCTGGATCTCGACGGCCTGCGCCGGCCGGCACTGTGGGCCATCGCCGCATCGGTGTTCGAGATGGCTGTCGTCTGGAGCTGGCATGCACCGGCCCTGCACGAGGCCGCCGCCCGCCATGCCCCGGTGTTCGCCGTCCAGCAGGCAAGCTTCCTCGCCGCCGGCCTCGGCCTGTGGACCATCGGCTTTGCCGCCCGCTCGCGCTCCGGCCGGGCCGCGGCCGTGGTCGCGTTCCTGATGACCGGCATGCACATGACCGTCCTCGGTGTCCTGCTGATCGCCGCACCGACCCTGATCTATGCGCCCCGGTTCTGTCTCGGCGCATTCGGCATGGCGAGCATCGAGGACCAGCGGCTGGGCGGCGTCCTGATGGCCGGCTGGGGCAGCCTTGCCTATTTCGCCGGCGGACTCGCCCTGTGCGTGCGGCTGCTGGCGCCGCAGGAGCCGGCATCGCGCGGCGGCACCGCGTCGGTGCCGCCGGCCTGATGATCCCTGCACCCGTCGCGCTTCTGCCGCGAACGGCGCCGCGGCTCGTTCACAGGATGAAGTCGGCGCCGTTCAGCTGTGCCTTGGTGATGTCCTCCACCAGCAAGGTGGTGCCGCCACCAAAACTGAACAGGACATCGCCGGCCTGGTTGATGGCCCATTGCCGCGCCTCGCTGGCGGTGGCGAAGTTGAAGGCGGAGAAATCAAGCAGGTCCGTACCGTCCTGGAAGTCCGTGATCGTGTCCTGGCCGCCGTTTGGCACGAAGACGAACGTGTCGGCACTGCCGCCGCCGGACAGGCGGTCGTTGTCGGCGCCGCCGTTGAGCGTGTCGGCACCGGCGCGGCCACGCAGCACGTCGTTTCCGCTGTCTCCGCTGATCATGTCCTGACCGCCTCCGCCGCCCAGCGTGTCGTCGCCTGCTTCCCCTGACACGCTGTCGTCGCCGGCGCCGCCATCCGCGCTGTCGTGTCCTTCGTTGCCCGACAGGAAGTCCACGCCGCCGCCGCCACGGAGCACATCGTCGCCGAACCCTCCCACAAGGCCGTCGTCGGCTCCGCCGCCGGTCAGCACGTCGTCGCCGCCCGCGCCCTTGATGAGGTCGGTGCCGGCTCCGCCGCTCAGCGTATCGCCGCCGTCGTCACCGGACAGCGAATCGTTGCCGGCGCCGCCGTCCAGCCGGGAACCGTCCGCCGAGGCAAGCAGCGTATCGTCGTGGCCGGAGCCGATCACGTGCTCGATGCTGACGAAGGTATCGCCGTCGGCCCAGCCGCCCGCGCCGATCCCCGCATCCAGGTTGACCCCCACGCCAGCCGGTGAGAACTCGTAGGCGGCGGCATCGAAGCCGGCGCCGCCGTCAATCGCATCGGCGTCGTTGCGGCCATCCAGGTGATCGTCGCCGGCGCCGCCCTGCAGGGTGTCGGTGCCCACGCCGCCGATCAGGCTGTCGCTGCCGGCGCCGCCGACAAGGGTAGCCGAGGTGCCGCCGCCACCGCCGCTGTTCAGCAGGTCGTCGCCGCCGCCGCCGCGCAGCAGGTTGCTGCCGGTGCCGCCGAACAGGGTGTCGTCGCCGGCGCCGCCGATCACAGTGTCATTGCCGAGATTGCCCAGCAGGAAGTCGTTCCCTGCCCGGCCGCTGATCCGGTCGTCTCCGCTCGAGCCGTTGATGTTGTCGGCGAAGTCCGACCCGGCGACCTGCTCGAAGTCCGTCAGGGTGTCGCCCTCCGCATGACCACCGGACCCGGTACCGAGGCCGAGGCTGACGGTGACGCCGGAGGGCGATGCTCCGTAATCAACGAGATCGACGCCGGAAAAGGCAATGAGGCTGTCGGCGCCGGCGCCGCCGATGATGGTATCGTCGCCGGGACCGCCGCTGATCGTGTCGTCGCCCGATCCGCCGACCAGCCGGTCGGCGTCGAAATTGCCGATCAGGCTGTCGTTGCCCGCGCCGCCGTTCAGCGTGTCGTTGCCGCCATTGGCGCCAGCGTCGAGGGTGTCGTCGCCGGCTGCCCCTTCGAGCCTGCTGTTGGAATCGGCCGTTCCGCGCAGGAAGTCGTCGAACTCCGACCCGATCAGCCAGTCGATCCTGGACAGCACGTCGCCCTCGGCATGACCGCCGCTGCCCATTCCCGTCGCATTGACGGTCACCGCGGCAGTCGAGGCGCTGTAGTCGGCGAGGTCGAACCCGTCGCCACCATCGATGGTATCGGCCCCCGTGCCACCGACGATTGTGTCGTCGCCGACCCCGCCGAACAGCCTGTCGGCGCCGTTCTGTCCGAGCAGGAGATCGTCGCCGCCGCTGCCGATCAGGCGGTCCCTGCCGGTCCCGCCTATGATCGTGTCATCGCCACCGCGCCCGCGCAGCGTATCGTTTCCGCCCTTGCCCCTGACAAGGTCCGGCTGTGGCGTGGCCTCAAGGATGTCGTTGCCGGCGGTGCCGTTGATCGTTGCCATGCTCTCTGCTCCCCTTGCTGTCGTTGGTCGGCAACCGTCCCCACATGCCTAGAGAATGAAATCGGCGCCGGTCAATTGCACTTTGGTGATGTTCTCGACCAGCAGCGTGTCGCCGCCGCCGAAATCGAACAGGACGTCGCCGGCCTCGTTGGTTGCCTGTTGCCGCGCCTCGTTGGCGCTGGCGAAGTTGAAGGCCGAGAAGTCGATCAGGTCGGAGCCGTCCTCGAAGTCGGTGATAGTGTCACGATCCCGACCGGGTGCGAAGGCGAACGTGTCGCCGCCGCTGCCCCCGATCAGCTGGTCGTTGCCGGCACCGCCGTCGAGCGTGTCCCTGCCGGTCTGGCCGCGAAGGAAGTCGTCGCCACCGCCGCCGGCCAGGTCGTCCGCGCCCCTGCCGCCGGTGATGGTATCACTTTGCCCCTGCCCGCGCAGTTCGTCCTGGCCGTGGCTGCCTGCGATCCAGTCCTCTCCGCTGCCGCCGACCGCCGTATCGCGGCCGGTGCTGCCGTTGAGCGAATCGTCGCCGGTACCGCCGACCAGCCGGTCGTGGGCGGTATTGCCGAAGATGGAATCGTTGCCGCCGCCGCCGATCAGGGTGTCGTTGCCGTCGCCAATGTTGATCGGCACCCCGTCGGCCACGGGGTAGATCGGACTGCCGCCGCCGAGCATGTCGTCGCCCTCGCCGCCGACGACACGGTCGTCATCCAGGCCACCGCTCAGGACATCGTCGCCGGAGCCGCCGACGACCGTATCGTCGCCTTCTCCGCCCCAGACGGTGTCGGCGGCACCGTCTCCCGCCAGGGTGTCGTTGCCGTTGCCGCCGCGCATGCTGTCGCGCCCGCCGCCACCGGAGAGTGAATCGCCGTCCGTCAACCCTTCCGGATCGCTTTCGGTGACGGCAAAGATCGTGTCCCGGCCGTCGCCGCCGGTGATGGTGTCGCTGCCGGTGCCGCCCTGCAGCAGGCTGTGACCGGTTCCGTCGACGATGACGTCGTCGCCGATGCTGCCGTGAACGGTGTCGTTGCCGCTCCCGCCCAGCAGCTCGTCGTTTCCGCCGCCGCCGTTGATGAAGTCGTTGTCGGAACCGCCGTCGACGGAGTCGTCGCCGCCGCCGCCCAGCAGGGTGTCGTTGCCGCTGCCGCCATCCACGGTGTCCGAGCCGTCCTCGCTGCGCAGGTCGTCGTCGCCAGTCAGGCCGGACAGCACGTCGGCGCCGTTCCCGCCGGTCACCGTATCGTGGCCGCTGCCGGCGACAATCGTGTCGTTGCCGCCGCCGCCGGAGATGCCGTCGTCGCCGCCGGCGCCTTTCAGGAGATCGGCGAAGGAACTGCCGACCATCGTGTCGTCGCCGCCGAGGACCTCGTCGAGGAAACCCGTGGCGCCGCTGGTCATGACGACCAGCGATGCGCTCAGTCCCGAGACGTCGACGTCCATATCACCGTCGTCGCCCAGGTCGATGATCAACGCATCGATGGTGCCGGTGGTCGGCGGATCGTTGTTGAATGAAATACCGGTTCCGGTGGCCTCGATGTCATGGCCGCCGGTGGTGATCCAGGAGTAATGCTGGGCATCGTTGGACCCGAGCGGATCCTGGCCGTCGTAACCGAAGCCGAGGAGGGTCAGCAGGACGCCGGTGTCAGCGCCGCTCGCATCGAAATTCGCCATGATCCCTGCTCCCTTGTTGCGGGGCATCGCAGAGATGTCCCGGGGGTGGCCTGATCCTCGTCTAGAGGATGAAGTCGGCGCCGGTGAGCTGTGCCCTGGTGATGTTTTCCACCAGCAGCGTGTCGCCGCCGCCGAAGTCGAACAGGACGTCGCCGGCCTGGTTGGTTGCCTGTTGCCGCGCCTCGCCGGCACTGGCGAAACCGAAGGCCGACAGGTCGATCAGGTCGGAACCATCCTCGAAGTCGGCGATCGTGTCCCGTCCCCCGCCGGGTGCGAAGGCAAACACGTCGCCGTCGCCGCCGCCGAGCAGGCGGTCGTTGCCGGCGCCGCCGTCGAGCGTGTCGCTGCCGGCGCGACCGCGCAGGACGTCACCTGCCGCCCCGCCCGACAGCCGGTCGGCTCCGTTGCCGCCCAACAGCGTGTCGGCGCCCTTTCCGCCGGCCAGCGTATCGCTGCCGCCGCCGCCGGCCAGCGTGTCCGCGCCCTGGTTGCCGGACAGCCTGTCGAACCCGTTGCCGCCCCTGACCTCGTCGGCGCCGCCGTTGCCACGCAGGTCGTCGCCGCCGTCCTGCCCGAACAGGCTGTCGCCGCCTCCCTGGCCACGCAGGGTGTCATCGCCAACGCCCCCCGACAGCCGGTTGGCGCCGGCGTCTCCCCGCAGGGTGTCGAACCCGGACGAGCCGATCGCGTCCTCGATCGATACCAACGTGTCGCCCTCCGGCCCGTTGCCGGCGGCGAGATTGACGAAGATCCCGCCCGCGGCATCCGAGTAGTCCGCGGCGTCGCGTCCTCCGCCGCCACGCAGGACGTCGCCACCGGCATCGCCGGCCAGGGTATCGGCGCCGGCACCGCCGAGCAGGGTGTCGCCGCCGAATCCGCCGGCCAGAACGTCGGCGCCGGTTCCGCCGCGCACGATGTCGTCGGCAAACCCCGTCTTCAGGCTGTCGGCACCGGCACCGCCGGAAACGTCGATCTCGTTGATGACACCATCGTCGACGTGGAGGCTGTCGTCACCGTCCCGGGCCGAGATCTCGAAGCGGCCGGCGAACGCACTGCTTGCCGACACGTCGATGTCGATGGCGGCATTGCCGGCCTGCATCGACATTTCGACAATCTCGATGTTGCGGGTGCGGATGACGTTTCCCGACAGACCGTCCGCCGCCCGGAGTTCGCCCATGGACCCGGTGAAGCTCCATGTGCTGTCCAGCGGGAACACGCCGTTCTCGAACTCGCTGATGCTGAGGACATCCTGGTCGGAGGACCCGGCAAAAAAGATGTCCAGTTCGTCCGAGCGCACGGTACTGCTGTGCTGCTGGGAGAACGTCAGCGGATTGCCGGATGCCTGGCCGTCGAAGAACGTCTCGTCGGTGAAATCCCGGAAGATCACGCGCGCGTCGGCCATTTCGGTGGCGGAGAGATCTCCCACCGTCACCGTGATGTCGCCGGCAGAGGGCACATTGGCGACCATCTCGACGGTTTCGAAGTTGCGCAGGATGGCGTCGTCGTCGGGCGTGTCGATGATCACCTCGGCACCAGCGGAACCGGCAACGGTGGTGACGGTCATGTCGGCGGTGATCGGCGAAACGGTTGCAAGGTCATCGCCCGGGCCGGCGTCCAGGGTGTCGAAGCCGCGGTTGTTGGTCCAGAAGATCACGTCGTCGCCGGCGCCGCCTGCGACACTGTCGTCATCCAGCCCGCCGCCGACGCTATCGTTTCCCGCACCGCCGCGAACGGTATCGATCCCGGCGCCGCCGCTGATCGAATCCGCACCGCTGCCGCCGATCAGCCGGTCGTTGCCTTCGAAGCCGAAGATCGTGTCTGCGCCGCGGCCGCCGTTGCCGACATCGTTGCCGTCGAGCCCCTGCAGGAAATCGCTGCCGCTGCCGCCGATCAGCCGATCGTCGCCGAGGCCGCCGACGAGCGTATCGGCGCCGCCGCGCCCGCGCAGGGTGTCGTTGCCGTCGAGGCCGTTGATCAGGTCGGCCTGCGCGGTGCCGTCCAGGACGTCGTCTTCGGGTCCGCCGTCGATCGTTGCCATGTCCTCTGCTCCTGCTCGTTTCTCCCTGGTTGGCGATGCGGTCGCGTGCGGGCCTAGAGAATGAAATCGGCGCCGGTCAGCTCCGCCTTGGTGATGTTCTCCACCAGCAGCGTGTCGCCGCCGAAATCGAACAGGACGTCGCCGGACAGGTTGGCGGCCTGCTGCCGCGCCTCGCCGGCATCCGAGAATCCGAAGGCGGAGAAGTCGATCAGGTCGATCCCGTCGTTGAAGTCGCGGATCGTGTCGCCCCCGCCATTCGGCCTGAACGAGAAGGTGTCGTCGCCGGGACCACCCCTCAGAACATCGTCGCCGCGGCCGCCATCGAGGCCGTCACGGCCGGCGCCGCCGTTCAGCGTGTCGTCGCCGCCGTTGCCGCGCAGCGTGTCGCGGCCGGCATTGCCGCGGAGCCGGTCGTGGCTGCCGCCGCCCCTGAGGAGATCCGAGCCGTCGCCGCCGGCGAGATCGTCGAGCCCGCCATTGCCGCCCAGGGTGTCCCTGCCACCCTGGCCGCGCAAGCTGTCGCGCCCGTTGCCGCCTTCGACGTCATCGTTGCCGCTGCCGCCGAGAAGCGTGTCGTGTCCGCCGCCGCCGGACAGGTCGCCGAACAGGACGTCGTTGCCGCCGCGGCCGTGGACGAGATCGTCGCCGCGGCCGCCCTCGAGCCGGTTGGATCCCGAAGTACCGAGAAACTGATCGTCTGCCGCGCTCCCGATCGCGTTCTCGACGTCGCGGACAACCTCCGTGGCGCCGCTGACCCCATCGGTTATCAGTCCGGCCAGAAGATCGATGGTGGAGCCGGCGCTCAGCGTCACGTCGCTGAAGTCGATCGTGTCGTCGCCGTCCTGCCCGACCCAGCGGTCACCATCGATGGCGGCACCGCCGGCGACGAGGAGGTCGTTGCCGTCCTGGCCGACCAGCGAATCCCTGCCCGCGCTGTCGCGGAGAACGTCATTGCCGTTGGCCCCGAACAGGATGTCGTCGCCGGCATTGCCGTCCAGCGTGTCGTTGCCGGAGCCGCCGAAAAGGAAATCATTGCCGTCACCGCCGAACAGCCGATCGTGGCCGCTGGCGCCGTTCAGCGTGTCGCCGAACGCGCTGCCGCTCATCACGTCGTCGCCGCCGAACACCTCCAGGATGAAGGCGGACAGGTTGGCCGTCATGGTGGCCAGCGACGCGCCGTCGAGCAGGGTTATCCGGATGTCGACGTCCTGATCGTTTCCCAGATCGACCTCCAGCGTGTCGACCTCGCCGAAGACCGGCGGGTCGGCATTGAAGGACATGCCGGTGCCGATGGCGCGGATATCGTGGCCGCCGAACGTCAGCCATGAGTAGTTGGTCTGGTTGTTGGGCCCGTCGGGGTCCTGGCCGTCGAAACCGAAGGTGGCGAGGGCAGTCGTGTCGATGCCGGTATCGGTGGCTATGGCGTTCAGATTGGCCATGGTTCCTGCTCCGTGGGTGGAGCGGGTACACACGCGCAGCCGGAACGACCGGGGCGCGGGCCTTGCGTCCGCACCCGCAGACGGCGACGGCATCCGGGAGCGCCGCGTGTCGCGCCGCCCCTGCGATACCGTCCTGATTTTCCGATCGGTCGCATGCTCTCCCGCGTTTCGGGTGAGAGCGAATGCGCGGAACCGGTCCAAGCCCGCACGTCCGCGTCAGCTATGCGACAGGATCATCCTTGCCGGGTCGGGACACCCCAGCCCCCGTCCGCCCGGCAATCCGCCCGGAATGGTCTGCCACCGGCGAGTGAAACCGCCAATTGTGGCGACACGGTGTCACAATCGGCGCGATCTGCCACAATTGGGCGCCGCGGGGGTGATGCCCCGCGATCCTCATCTAGAGGATGAAGTCAGCGGCGGTAAGCTGCGCCTTGGTGATGTTCTCCACCAGCAGCGTGTCGCCGTTGCCGAAATCGAACAGGACGTTGCCCGCCAGGTTGGTGGCGTGCTGCCGCGCCTCGCCCACGCTGGCGAAATCGAAGGCGGCGAGACTGATGCGGTCGGTTCCGTCCTCGAAATCGCGCACCGTGTCGTTGTCGCCGCCGGGCCGGAACGCGAAGATGTCGGGGCCGTTGTTGCCGAACAGCCGGTCGTCCCCGGCCCCGCCGTCGAGCCGGTCGCCGCCGCCGTTGCCGCGCAGGATGTCGTGTCCCTCGTCGCCGTGGAGGAAGTCCTTCTGGCCGCTGCCGCGCAGGTCGTCGCGGCCGGCTCCGCCGCGAAGCGTGTCGACGCCGAACAGGCCCACCAGGAGATCGTTGCCCGTACCGCCCTCGACGAGATCGTCGCCGCCGTTGCCGACCACGGAATCGTCGCCCGCATCGCCATTCAGCGTATCGTTGCCGCCCTCCTCGCCGATCGCCAGGATCAGCTCGCCGAACAAGCGGTCGTCGCCGGCACGGCCCCTGATGACGTCGTCGCCGCCCACGCCCTTCAGGTCGTTGGGCCCGCCGCTGCCGAGGATCCTGTCGTTGCCGCCGCTGCCGCCGGCATCCTCGAAATTGCGGACCGTGTCGGTGTTGATGCCATCGGTGAGGATTTCGGTCCCGATGTCGATGGTGAACGGGGCGTCCGGCAGACCGGAGCCGAAGGCGGCGAGGTCGCGGCCCGAGCCGCCGTCATAGGTGTCGCCGCCGATGCCGCCGTCGTTGTACGAGATGGTGTCATCGCCGGCGTTGCCCCGCAGCACCTGGTGCGAGCCGCCGCCGGCCTGCAGCGAATCGTTGCCGGCGCCGCCGATCAGCGTGTCGCGCCCGCCGCCGCCGTCGAGGCTGTCATCGCCGCCCAGGCCGCGGATCAGATCGTGACCGCCGCGGCCAAACAGCCGGTCGTCGCCGGCGCCGCCGACGATGGTATCGCTTCCGGCAAGGATGGCGGCGTAGAAGGCATTCGGCGACGTCGTGATGGTGACGAGGGAGACCCCGCCAAGGCCGGACATCGTTATGTCGGGGTTGGCGAAATCGTCGTTGTCGAGATCGATCCCGATCAGGTCGATGGTGGCCGCCGCCGGCGGGTCGCCGGCTCCGGCGATGTTGCCGGTGGCCTGGACGTCATGGCCCGCTGTCGTGAGCCAGGAGTACCGGGTGCTGCTGTTGTCGCCGGCGGGGTCCCGACCGGCGAAGTCGACGATGGTTCCGTCCTCCATGTCGAGGAGTCCGGAATGTACGCGGATCGTTGCCATGGCGCCGTTCTCCCGCTGGCGCCCCCTCCCCTGGCCCGGTGCAGTCTACGGCAGCCGGCGACCGTTGTCGAAGCTCCACGTCCCCGGCCCCGGCGGGACATGACGAGGTGACAGGGGCGCCTTCCAGGCCCCGGCATTGCGGAACATGCCGGAACGCCATCCCTGTACCAAATCTCGAACAGACAATTGCGACCGCGAGGCAGGGCCGAAGCGGGAAGCAATCCAGAGGCGTCACCCTCGGCGCTGGATTGCTTCGTCGGCTTGCGCCTCCTCGCAATGACGATGGAGGGTTGGCAGAGTACTGCCTGGTCCCGTGCCTGCGGTACACCGTTTCACGCTGAACCGCGCAGGGGACGACACCAGCGAACACGTGTGACCCCGGATGTCGTGCGGCAGCGGCCTCCCGGCCGGGTCCTTCGCCGGCCGCCGGCGGGTCTTGAACCGGGGCACAATTCCGTCAATGATGCGGCAACCAGCAGGGGAGTGCTCATCATGAAATTCAACCGATTGATCGCATCCGGCGTTGCCGCCGGCCTCATCGCCATTGCGCCGACCCTGGCGCCGGCCGGCGAGACACTCGACCGGGTCATGGAGACCAAGGTCCTCAAGATGTCGTCGGATCCGGCCTACCCGCCGCAGTCGTTCCTCAACGACCAGAACGAGATGGACGGCTTCGACGTCGACGTCGGCAAGGAGATCGCCAAGCGGCTCGGGGTCGAACTCGAGATCCTCACCCCGGCGTGGGAGGTCATCACCGCCGGCAACTGGGGCGGCCGCTGGGACATCTCGGTGGGCTCGATGACGCCGACCAAGCAGCGCGCGCAGGTGCTCGACTTCCCCGCCGTCTACTACTACACCCCGGCAGCCTTCGCCGTACATGCCGACTCCGACATCGACAGCCTCGACGACCTTAACGGCAAGGTCATCGGCGTATGCGGCGGCTGCACTTACGAGGCATACCTCAACAAGAATCTCGTCATCGACGCCGAAGGCGCGCCGCCGTTCGAATACCAGGTCGAGGCGGGCGAGATCCGTGCCTACGACACCGACACCAACGTGTTCGATGACCTGAAGCTCGGCGACGGCGTGCGCCTCGACGCCGCCTTCTCGGCGCAGCCGACGATCCAGGAGGCGATCAAGAACGGCTACCCGATGAAGTTCGTCGGCGACCCGGTGTTCTACGAGCCGCTGTCGGTCGCCATCGACAAGGGCGACCCGGAGTTCGCGGCCAAGATCAAGGAGATCGTCGACGCCATGCACGCCGACGGCACGCTGTCCGAACTGTCGATGAAATGGTACGGCGTCGACCTGACGAAGACATCCGGCTCGTGACCTGAGCCGGCTGGCGTCCCCGTCGAGGCGGGGGCCATACGATGCGGGCGGCGCTGGACGAGTTGCTCGAGCGGCCATGGTTCGTGCGGCTGCTCGTGTTCGTGGGCGCGGTGGCGCTGTTCACCGCGCTCGACCTGCGCCGGATCGGCCTTGGCGAACTGTTGCGCCCGGCCATCGGCGATCCGGCGGAAAGCGGCCTGTGGGGCCGGTTCTCGGTCGCCCTCGTCGTCACCGTCCTGCTCGCCGTCAACATCCGGCTGGTGCGCATGCTGCCGCGCACCATCCAGGTGCTGGTCGTGTGGGCGGAGCTGCTGGCGCTGTTCCTCGCGTTCTTCTACTCGTTCGACCTGTCGTTCGAGTTCATCGGCCGCAAGGTCGGCTTCCTGATCACCCAGGGCGCCTTCACCACGATCTACATCTCGCTGGTGTCGATCGCCATTGCCAGCGCCATCGCCATGGCGGGCGCGCTGGCGAAGATGTCGGCAAACCCGGTCGCCTACGGCATCGCCAGCTTCTACATCTCGTTCTTCCGCGGGCTGCCGCTGCTGATGCAGGTCTACCTCATCTACCTCGGCCTGCCCCAGCTCGGCTTTGTCGTCGATCCGGTGCCGGCCGGCATCGCCGCGCTGTCGATCTGCTACGGCGCCTACATGGCGGAGATCTTCCGCGCCGGCATCCAGGGCGTGGCGCGCGGGCAGTACGAGGCGGCCCAGGCGCTCGGCCTGCGCCATGGCCTCATCATGCGCAAGATCATCCTGCCGCAGGCGATGAAGCTGATCGTGCCGCCGACCGGCAACCAGTTCATCGCCATGCTGAAGGACTCTTCGCTGGTGTCGGTGGTCGGCGTGTGGGAGCTCACCTTCCTCGCCCGCACGCAGGGGCGCGCCGAGTTCAAGCACCTCGAGATGCTGATCACCGCCTCGCTGATCTACTGGGTGATGACCATCTGCTTCGAGATGATCCAGGCCCGCATCGAGGCCCATTACGGCAAGGGCGACCAGCGGTAGGAGCTGCCGTTCAAGATACCGGCCGCCCGCCGGCTAGGCCGCCTCGGCGAACTCGCTGAGCAGCTTCTTCGCCAGCACCGCCGTCTCGCCGCCGCCGTAGCGGCTCAGCACCTTGAGGAGATAGCGCTTGTCGGCCTCCGAGAAGCCCTCGTAGGCGGTGAGCGTGCGTTCGATCATGAGCCGGCCGAAGCGGCGGCGGTCGGCCGGATCGCGCGATTTCGCGAGATCCCGGTAGACGTCGGTGGCGACCCGCAGCGGCGGCACCAGCGAGGCCGGCAGCCGCGCCTTGGTCTGCAGCGCCCGCAAGCCGGTCGCCCCGGAGAACAGCATGTTGTGCACCCGCCGCGCCGGCGTGCGGGTGAGCACCGAGAACGCCTGCTCGACGAAGTCCATGCGGCCGATGCAGGCGGCGCGCAGGATCAGCGACGGCGTGAGCGAGCCCGAACGCGCGAGGTGCCGGGCGAGTGCTGCCACCTCGTCGCGGCCGGCACCCTCGATCAGCTTTGCCAGCGCCCGCTCCTCGACGTCGCCGATCACGGCGTCGGCGCCGCGTGCCCCGAGCCAGCTGTTCTGCCGCGTGAAGGCGACCAGCCGGCGGGCACGGGCCGACAGCAGCGTTGCCTTCATCTCGACCGGCAGGTCCGGCCGGGCCTGCAGCATCTGCTCGAGCTCCACCGCGTGTTTTGCCTGCTTGATGCGCGCATGCAGCAGCCGGTAGCCGTCGGCGTCGATGCGGCTGTCCGGGTTCTCCAGCAGCGATGCCAGGACGTCCTCGTCGCCGCGGCGGATGAGCTGATGCACGACCTCGCGCGTCAGGCCCCTGCGGCAGGCGATCGCCTCCAGCCGCGGCTGGTCGCACACCTCCATCATCGCCAGCAGCGCCCGTTCGTCGAGCGCCTGCGAGCCCTCGATCACCGGGCAGGCGATGTCCTCGTCGTCGGCGGCGATGGAGAACACGAGGTCGATCGGCGCATGGGGACTGGTGCCCACGACGCCGGCGATCGCGCGGCGGACCTCCTTGTCGGGGTCAGCCGACAGCTTCAGGAGCACCGGCCCGACGGTGGCCAGTTCCTCTTCGGTCGCGTCGGGATCGATCGCCACCGACGCCAGCTGGACCGCCAGCCGGAGCCGGACGATGGGGTCGGGATCGGATGCGATCCGATCGATGAATTCGCTGTCGAGCGGGACGGACATCGGCGCGGAACCCTCGCGGAACCTCGAGGAGCCGAATCGGGAGGCCGGCTCCCAAGCCTGACCGCTACAGTCGCCCGGCAAACGTTAACGAACCGTTTACCATGTTCGCCGCGACGGCCGGTTCACTGTCCGGCCGGCTGCGCCTCGGCGGCGGCGGGCCCGGCACCGCTGCCCTGCTCCTCGGCGCATTCGGCAAGCGCGGCAGCGGCCACCGCCGTCGTGCGCGGGGTGATGAGCACGAACCCGGTCTGCTCGTCGAGCGGCTTCGACTGGCGCACGCCCATGCGGTAGAGGGCAAACACGCCGAGGAGCCCGTAGATCGCCACCATGTAGAGGAAGAAGCCGTATGGCCCGACCTCGTACATCACGCCGCCAACCACCAGCGGGCCGGCGCTGGCGCCGACGCCGAACAGCATGACGAGCTTGCCGCTGGCGCCCAGCATCTGGTCGGAGTCGAGCTGGTCGTTGGCATGGGCGATCGCCATCGAGTGCAGCGGCAGGGCGAGCGCCCCGAAGGCGGTGAACAGCGCCGTCAGGACCGCGAACGGAAGCTCGGTCGACAGCGCGCAGGCAAACGCCAGCGCGGCGCTGGCGAAGGTCAGCACCACCAGCACCATCCGGCGGTCGAATCGGTCCGACGCGGCGCCGATCGGGTACTGCGACACCACCACGCCGATCAGCGGCAGCGCCATCAGCATCGACACCTGGGCGGGAGTGAACCCCTGCAGCGTGGCATAGACCGCGCCCATGGCGAAGAACGCGCTCTGTCCGAGCCCGTTGGCGAAGCAGGCGACGACGGCGAGCGGCGACCACCGGTACAGTTCGCCAAGCCCCACGGCACGGGAATTCTCGATCGCCGGCGCGTTGGCGCGGGTGAGCGAGATCGGCACCAGCGACACCGAGACCAGGACCGAGACCAGGATGAACAGCTCGTAGCCGGACGGATCGGCGACGTTCAGCAGCACTTGCCCGAGCCCCATGAAGGCGAAGGTCACCACCATGTAGACCGACAGGAGCTTGCCGCGATGGCGGTTGTCGGCAGCGGCATTGAGCCAGCTTTCGGCGACCACGTAGAGGCCGGAGAAACAGATCCCGGTGACGAGACGCATGGCGAACCACAGCGCCGGGTCGACGAAGATCGACATGACGAGGATCGCCGTCGATCCGATCGAGGCGAAGGCGGCGAAGACCCGGATGTGGCCGACCTGGCCGACCAGCCGCGGCGTCACCAGCGAGCCGACCAGGAGCCCGATCATGTAGCCGGACATGACGATGCCGGTGACAACCGGGCCGAACTGCTCCATCGCGGCGCGCACGCCGAGCAAGGTGCCCTGCAGCCCGTTTCCGAGCGCGAGAAGCGCAATGCCCACGAGCAGCGCCATCGCGCCACGCAGTTCCCCGGCCATGACCACGTCCCTCAGGAATTCCGGCCCGCCCGGGCCAACCCGGCCGGGGGGCGATTCGCCGCCATTTAATGGTGTCCGCGCCCTGCCTCTTCAACGCCTGGCGACATGATGAAGTCCGTGCGCGACTGCTACGGCGGGTCGCACCCGGGGTCTCGACGGTTCGCCATCCAGGCGCGCCTACAGCCTTGCGTGGATGTCGCGGGCGTGGAGATCGACGACGGCAAGGCCCGAGCGCCTCTCGAGCAGACCCAGCGGCCGCGGGCCGTGCCGCTCGCCCCACAGGGCGACGATGCTGCCGTCGCCGCGACCGGCGATCGCCGGGTGGCGGCCGGAGCCGCCGGATGCCGCTGCCGGCGCCGGGACGGCAGCGGGTGGCGCGGGGGCGGCGCGGCGCTCCACAGTGCCTTCACCGTGCCCCGGCGCGACGGCGTGCCAGGCAAACAGCGGGTGGGCCGCGGGTGCCGCGACTGGCCATGCGTGCGGGCGGACGTTGGTGAAGTGGCTGGCGAGGTGCATCGGCGACGGTGCCGCGGCCGGTGCGATGACGACGTCGCCGTCGGCGGGCACATCCCGCGCGCCGCCGGCCGCGACCCTGACCCGATCGTCGTAGTCGGCCGTCAGGACCCGGTAGACCGCCGCGACCGACCGCGGCGCGCCGCTCGCATCATGGAAGATCGCCCGGTTGGCGGCGGCCGCGCGCGGGAACAGGTCGGCGGCGCTCGCATGCGGCGTCGCCTCGACCGCACGGATCAGCCTGACGGCGCCCGACGGACCGAGGAAGTGCGCGAGATAGAGCTCGCCAGCGTCCGGCTTGCGACCGAGGCTGCGTTCCAGATGTGCCGCCGTCTGCCGGGTATGGGCAGCGGCCACCAGGGCGGCGACCTGCGGGTCCTCGCGCAGGGCAAGAATTGCCTGCCGCCTGGCCGGGTCGGCAATTCTGTGCCGGCCGTCGGCGGTGCGCTCGATGCTCGCCGCCTGCCTGCCGAGGCCCAATGCGCCGCCGATCCGCTTGACCGTCGCGAGCCACGTCTCCTCGATGAACTGGAACAGGCCGGTGGCAGACGAAGTGCTTGATCTTGCGTGAGGTTTGAACGCACTCTCGCGCCGGGCGGTGGTCACCAGGTAGTCGAAGTCGACCCCCGTCGCGCGGCTCGCCCGCCGCAGTGCCGCCTCGACCCCGGGCGGCGGAGTGGCTGCATTGACCGTCGTCACGTCGTTTCCTGTCCGACTTCGTGCGTGGTGAGCGACGCAACGGCCGTGCCAGACAGGCTGCCGGGCACGTCAGGCCGCGTGTTCGGCCGGGGTGCCGATCTGCTGCAGCTTGAAGGCGAGGATCTCGGGGTCCAGCGGCTTGACCAGGTACTCCTCGGCGCCATGCCAGATTGCCGCGCCGATCGCTGCCGCGTCGTCGCCGCCCGTCACCATCAGGACCCGGGCGCGCGTGCCGCCGCGCAGGCGGCGCAGCCGCCGCAGGAACGTGACCGCGTCAACGGCGGCACGGATTTCCAGCAGGATCAGGTCGGGCATCTGCTCGCGGCAGCGCGCGATGGCCACCTCGGCATCGGCCGCTTCGCGGGCCGCAAAGCCCAGGCCGGCGAGGATATCCGCCGCGTTCCTGCGCTCCTCAGGGGAACCGTCGACGATCAGACACTGTCTCATGTCGCTCCATCGTCCTTTGCATTCGCCCCGAAAATTCTCTCACCGCGAGTCCTATGGAGCGCAGGGTTAATCGAAGGTTAACCGGTTATCCACAGCCGCCTGTGGAAAAATATGCCCGTTGATTCAGATAATTAAGGCATAACTGTGGACAACCCCGCGGGCCTGCTGTGGATGGATCGGCCGGAGAATCGGGACTCGCCGGGCGACTCACCCCAACGATGCCTCAACCACGGGTAGCAACCTGTCCGCCGCGATGCACCGACCTTCCACACGGGGGTAAGCACAGCGTCACCGCACTCTGCCCGCGTGGCCCGCCGCCCCGGATCGGCAGCGCGTCACCGGGCTGTCGCCCGCCACTGCGCAGCATCCGGGGTGGCACGCACGCCTTGTCCCTGTGTTGCCCGTTCCTCAGGTGTCTTCCCGTGCGCGGTGCAGCGTGTGAACGGTGCACCGCAGACACGGGACGGCGCCATACCCTGCCTCGTCCTGCCCGTGCCCACGGGCCTCCACGCGCCCGCCACCCCTGCCCCTTGCGGTGGTTACGGCTCCATCCAGTCGGCCCGCCACGGCACGAGGTCCCGCAACATCCCGTTGTGCGGCCGGTAGTACTCGGCAACGGCGGCGGCATCGGCCTCATCGATGGCCCGGCTGTCGCGGGCGGCGGCGTAGCGCGTCCCGACGGCCTCGCTGTCCACGAAGGCGCCGATGCCGAGGAAATCGCACACCTCCGCGATTACCGCTGCCGGTTCGGTCGCGATGCGGCGGAAATCGACCAGCAGCATCCTGTCGCCGAACGCCTGGTATTCGCCGATGATCTCGGCGTAGCGGCCGCGCCGCGCAAGCCACCGGCAGTCGGACGCGAACGCCTCGCGGAAGGTCCTCCCGGCCGGGATGTTGCCGAGGCGCACGGCCATCCTGTATTGCGACCAGGCGCGCGCGACCGGGTCGCGCAGCACCATCACGATCCGCGCGCCCGGGCACAGCCGCGCGATCCTCTCAGCCACGCCGGCCGCGGCCCCGTATACGGGCGAAATGTCGCCGATGACCCGTCCCGCGGGCGGCACCGCCTCCCTCACCCACCGCTTGGCGCGGTAGAAGGTGTTCGGCTCCTTGCCGGGCATCCACACATCCGGGTGCCGCCGCAGCTGCTCGTACAGCCACGTCGTTCCCGCCTTCTGCGCGCCGATGCAGATGAAGTCGGGCAGGATCGGAACGTTCATGCGGCCTTCCCGTCAGACACGGAACGGGTTGTCGGCGGGAGGCGCAGGCCAGTCAAGCCCCAGGCAAGCCGGTGCCGCTTCCGGTGCATGACGCCTCCGCCCTTGATGCAACCTCAGCCGGATGCGCTATGCTGGCGGTACCGTGGACGGAGCGCATGGGAAGGGGATCATGCCGGGGCTCTATTTCGAGGATTTCGAGGAAGGCAAGCTGTACGAGCATCCGCTGAGGCGGACGGTCACCGAGATGGACAACATGCTGTTCTCGGCGATGACCCTCAATCCGCAACCGTTGCACATCGATCGCCATTTCTGCGAAACCCAGACCGAGTGGGGCCAGCCGCTGATGAACTCGCTGTTCACGCTCGGCCTGATGATCGGCATCTCGGTCAACGACCTGACCGTCGGAACGACCATCGCCAATCTCGGCATGACGGAGGTGCGCTTCCCGCATCCCCTGTTCCAGGGCGACACCATGCACGTGCGCACCCAGGTCGTCTCCAAGCGCGAAAGCCGCTCGCGCCCCGATGCCGGCATCGTCGAGTTCGAGCACCGGGCGTTCAACCAGAACGACCAGCTGGTCGCCATCTGCCGGCGCCAGGCATTCATGCGCAAGCGCCCCGTCGTGGAGTGAGGCCGCATGCGCTCGCTCCTGTTCGTTCCGGGAGACTCGCCGCGCAAGATCGAAAAGGCGATGACGTCAGGCGCCGACGCGCTGATCCTCGATCTCGAGGATTCCGTTGCCGCCGCGCGCAAGGCCGAAGCCCGCGAAATCGTCCGCCAGGCGCTGGCCGCGGCGCGATCCGGGGCACCGCTGCTGCTGGTCCGGGTCAACCCGCTCGACAGCGGCCTGATGCAGGACGATGTCGCCGCGGTGCTGCCCGGCCGCCCCTACGCGGTGGTCCAGCCCAAGACCCGGTCGGCGGCGGACGTGCGCGCGCTCGCCTCGCTCCTGTACGTGGAGGAGATGCGCTCGGGCCTCGAGATCGGGGCGACGCGGATCATCGTCATCGCCACGGAGACCGCGACATCCATCTTCCACATCGGCAGCTATCGCGAGGCCGGTCCCCGCCTTGCCGCGATGACCTGGGGGGCGGAGGACCTGAGCGCCGACCTCGGAGCGAGCGCCACCACGGATGCGCGCGGAGTGTTCACCGACCCGTACCGCCTCGCGCGCACGCTGTGCCTGTTCGGCGCCGTGGCCGCCGGGGTCGACCCGGTCGACACCGTGCACGTCGACTTCCGCGACGACGACGGCCTGCGCCGGGCCTGTGCAGACGCCGCCCGCGACGGCTTCACCGGCAAGCTCGCCATCCATCCCGCACAGGTGCCGATCATCAACGCCGCGTTCACGCCCGACGCGGCGGCGATCGACCAAGCCCGGCGTATCGTCGAGGCGTTCGACCGGTCCGGCGGCGCCGGCGTCATCGGCCTCGACGGCGTCATGCTCGACCGGCCGCACCTCCTGCGCGCCCGCAAGCTGCTCGCCCGCGCCGGGCTCGCCGGCGGCACGGCAGGCAACCACTGACGGCCGCAACCACCAGGCCGGTGGCCTGCCGGGATCGCTGGTGCCATTGGCCCGCGGGCCGGAGGAGCCGGCGACGGGCCACCGGCACGCTCAGGAGTCGTCGTCCGGCCGGTCCATGCTGAAGACGGTGTGCGGCTCGACGACGGCATAGTCGCGATAGCCGAGCCGGGCGATCGGCCGCATCGCCCCGGTGTCCACGATCCCGTCGCGGATGAACCGGTCGTCGATGTGGATGCCGACCACCAGTCCGGTCACCACCGCGTAGACGTGTTCGTCGCTGCCATTGGCCCCGGGCAGGTGCAGCGTCGTGTGATAGCGGCATTCGAACGCCGCCGGCGCCTCGCCGACCCGCGGCGGCTTCACCAGCCGGGACGGAACCGGCGTCAGCCCGGCAAGCTTCATTTCGTCGACGCCGCGGGCGACCGTCGCCGACGTCTTGTTCATCGGCTCGCGCAGGTCCCATGTCGCGAGATTGCAGACGAATTCGCCTGTCGCCTCGATGTTGCGCAGGCTGTCCTTCGGCCCGGCGCTGGCAAACATCACGTAGTGCGGCTTGTCGGCGATCGCATTGAAGAAGCTGTACGGGGCGAGGTTGACGCGGCCCTCCTCGTCGAGCGACGTCACCCATCCGATCGGCCTCGGGACCAGCAGCGCCTTGAACGGATCGAACCGCAATCCGTGGTCGTTCCTTACCGCATCGTAGAACATCGCACCTCCAGGGCCTTCAGCCTGACCAGAATTCCGTGATCGCGTCCACGTCCGGCCGCGCCCGCTCGCTGGGCGGCCGGGTAGCCGTGCCGATGTAGACGAATCCCGCCACACGCTCGTGGTCGGCGAGCCCGAGCGCCTGCCGGATGTCGGGATCGTAGGCGTACCATTCGGTTATCCATTGCGACGCGA
This sequence comes from uncultured Hyphomicrobiales bacterium, assembly GCA_964608275.1. GTDB lineage: Bacteria > Pseudomonadota > Alphaproteobacteria > Rhizobiales > CAZSNL01 > CAZSNL01. Next base: position 50,986 of record CAZSNL010000007.1, read on the forward strand.
AGCCCATGCCCGTCGCCGCCACCAGCAGGTTCTGGCACGCCGCACCGGCAGACAGGATCTGCTCCCACTGCGGGATCTTCGGGTGTTCCGCGGCCCGGGAGACCACCGCGACGACGACCGGAGCGCGCAGGAACCGGTTTGCCTCGAACGCCGCCTTGTCGTCATCGGCCTGCGGATTGAGCCTCCGGAACGCCGCCTCGAGATGGCGGCCGAAGTCGCGCCTCGCCTCGCCGCGGAAGACGATGAACCGCCATGGCGCAAGCTTGCCGTGATCCGGCACCCGCGCCGCGATCGTGAGCAGCGTGCGGAGCTGGTCGTCGTCCGGGCCCGGATCGGTCATCTCGTTTGCCAGGACCGAGCGGCGCCTCGCCAGCAGGCCGACCACGTCGTTCATCATCCAGACCCTCTGTTGCCCCGGGGATGGCGAAGTCATAACAGCCGACCCGGCAATGACAAGGCGAAAGCCGACCTCCCGCCGTTCGGGCACGTCAGGGCGTGGTCAGCTTCAGGCCGATGATTCCCGCCATGATCAGGCCGATGCAGCCGAGCCGCACCGGATCGACCGACTCCTGGAACAGCACGATGCCGAGCAGCGCCGAGCCGACGGTGCCGATGCCGGTCCACACCGCGTAGGCGGTGCCCAGCGGCAGCATCCGCAGGGCCAGCCCGAGCAGCATCAGGCTGATGATCATGGCGAGCGCGGTCCCGACCGTCGGCCACAGCCGGGTGAAGCCTTCCGTATACTTCAACCCCGTCGCCCAGCCGATTTCGAACAGGCCGGCGACGACGAGAACGAGCCACGCCATTCCCACCTCCATGCGATGGACGGGGTCGTCCCCATCGGATTGTCGGCTGACGGCGGGGTCGTCCCCGCCCGTCCGTGACATAGCACGGCAGCGCAGGGGTTCAAGCGGACACCGCCGGGATCCCGGTGCGGGAATGGGCGTACCGGGGCTTTGCTCTTGAACTCGGCGGCGGAATCGCGTCAGCCTCGGCACCGGGACGGCCATGGAAAGGCATGACGATGGCGGGCGCCGGCGCCCGGCAGGAATGCGGACATGGAGGGTAGACGAGCGGCCCGGAAACCGCGAAGGCCGGCGCAGGCGTATTGCGTGCTGGCGGCCGTCGTTGCACTGGCTGCGGCGGTAACGGCCGACGCGGCGGAGAAGCCGCCGCCCGACGAGCGGGAGGCTCAGGAGCGACCCTGGCTGACCGCGGAGCCCCCGGTGCCCAAGATCAATCCCCTGTGGCGGACGAAGCTGCGCGAGCTTGCGAGGCCGCAGCCGAAACCCGATCCGGCGGCCATTGCCGCGGGCGATCCTGCCGGCGCGGAGCCGCTTCCGAATGCAACGCGCGACCAGCAGGACCCACGGCCGGGCGCCGTGTTCGCGGGGGAGCGGCCGGATCCGAGGACCTGTGTCGGCGGCTCCTGGGCGGCCATCTCCGCCGGGCTTGCGGACGCCGCCTCGCCGTTGTGCCGTGCCGTCGCCATGGTGCGGGCGCAGGTGACGGCCGATCCGGTGACCACCGGTTCGATTCCCGCAACCGCCGGCGGTCCAGCCGGGTCTCCGGCGTCAGGAAGCCGGCCCGGCCACGCGGCCACGTCGCCGCAGCAAACGGGCGCGCCACGGGGCGGCGACGGTCACCCCGCACCACCGCCGCCGGATCGCGCCGTACCGGAGTTCGACCTCCGCAACAGCCCCGCCGATGGCGAGCGTCAGGGCATTCGCCTCCGCGCCAGGCTCACTGAAGACATGCAGCCGATCTCGCGTGCTGTCGAGTGGACGGTGTTCGCCGTGGAAGATGCCGTCCGCGGCAAGTGGCGGCAGGTGGTCTCGCTCAGCGACCCTGCCCCGGAGATCCCGCTCGCGGCGGGCGACTATGTCATCCATGCGCGATACGGCCACGTCACCGCGCGCAAGATCATCACCGTCGGCGACGGCCGGCTTGTGGACGCGACGTTCATCCTCAACGCCGGCGGGCTGCGCATACTGTCGACGCTTGCCCACGTCGACCCGCCGCCGGGCGAGCGGGCGGTCCACTTCATCTATTCCGCCGGGACCGACGCCAGCGGCACGAGGGAACTCGTTGCCAAGTCCGATCTGCCCGGCGAGATCATCCGGTTGAACTCCGGCACCTACCGGATCGTCAGCCGGTTCGGCAGCGCGAATGTCCAGTTCGCCACCGACGTGACCGTGAAGCCTGGCCTGCTGTCGGCGGTCGAGATCAGCCACAAGGCGGCAGTCGTCGAGATCGACCTCGCTGCCGGTGACGACGAGCCGCCGGACGACACAGGCAGCCGCTGGTGGATCGTGGATGCGGCCGGCAACCGTGTCGCAGAGGGGCTCTCGCCAGCGGCCGCCTTCGTGATCGCGCCGGGAACGTACCGGGCCTTCGCCGAGGTGCAGGGACGGCACGTCGAACAGGCATTCGAGGCCCGTACCGGGGAAACGAAGAGGCTTGCGCTCGGCGGCCGGCCGGAATCGTCCGACTGACGCCGATGCTGCGCCCATGACCCGCCGGCGCCGGCGGTCCGCTTCACCCGGAAGCGGGCTCTTCCTCGTCCTCGCCGGGCGCGATCGGGGACACAAGGACCTTGTCGATCCGCCTGCCGTCCATGTCCACCACCTCGAACCGCCGGCCGCCATGGCTGACGCTCTCTCCCGTGTCGGGGAGCCGGCCGAGCAGGTGCAGGATCAGTCCCGCGACCGTATTGAAGTCGCCCAGCGCGACGAGGCCGCGCATGCCGCTCTTGCGTTCGAACTCGTCGATCGGCATCGCCCCGTCGACCAGCCACGACCCGTCGTCCCGGCGCAGGAACATCCGTTCGGGCGGCTCGCCGAGTTCGGGCAGTTCGCCGGCGATGGATTCGAGAATGTCGGTGACCGTGACGATGCCCTCGGTCGATCCGTATTCGTCCACCACGATCGCAAGATGCACCCGTTCCCGCTTGAACCGGTCGAGGAGCCGGAACACCGGGGTCCGGTCGGGCACGATCGGCGCGGCATGGATCAGGTCATCAAGGACCGGCTTTTCGCCCCGCAGCACGACCGGCAGGACGTCCTTGGCATGAATGACGCCGATCGGCTCGTCGACCGATCCCTCGCAGACCAGCATCCGCGACAACCGGTGCCGGCGGTAGGCTTCGGCGATCTCCTCCCGGCCCGCCGACGCGTCGATCCAGGCGACTTCGGTCCGGGGCGTCATGATCGCGCGCACGTCGCGATCCGCGAGCCGAAGGATCGCATCGATCATGTCGCGTTCCTGCGGCACGAACACGCCGACGCGGGTTCCCTCTGCTATCAGCGCCCTCACCTCCTCCTCGCTGACACCCGACTCCCGCCGCCCCGACAGGCCGAGCATACGGACAACCGCATCGCTGGACACCTTGAGCAGCCATACCGGGGGACCGGCGACGCGGGCGAGGAACTGCATCGGCGGGGCTACCAGCGACGCGACGTGCTCGGGGTTGGCCAGGGCGATGCGCTTCGGGACCAGTTCGCCGATGATCAGCGTCAGGTAGGTGATGGCAACCACCACGATGGCGACGCCGATCGTGTTGCCGTAGGGTGCGATCGCCTCGATGGTGTCGAGCCATTCGCCGATGCGCCGGCCGAGCGTGACGCCGCTGAAGGCGCCGGAGAAGATGCCGACGAGCGTTATCCCGATCTGCACCGTCGACAGGAACCGCCCGGGATCCTCGATCAGGGCAATCGCCCTCTTCGCGCCGCTGTTGCCCTCCGCCGCCATCTGCCTCAGCCGTGTCGTCCGGGCCGAGACGACGGCGAGTTCCGACATGGCGAGGGCCCCGTTGAACAGGATCAACAGGAGAACGACCGGGATCTCGATGTAGAGCATGGTGCCGTTTCACCTCGTCGACCGCGGGGGCCGGATGCGCCGGGCTTGCCGGCACATCTCGCCCTTACCGCCTGATCGCGGTACGGTATTCCACCGCCGCCCGGCGGTCGACACCGGGGGATGGGACTAGCGGGTACCGGCCAGCCGCGCCGCGAGCAAGGCGATGGTGCGGGCGTAGACCTCGGCCCGGTTCCATTCGCGCAGCACGTTGAAGTTGGCCTCTCCCGGCTGCCAGCCGGCGCCGCGGCGCCAGCCGTAGGCGCGCAGGTAGTTGGCTGTCGACGCCAGCGCATCGGGCACGCTGCGGATCAGGTCGCGGCGGCCGTCGCCGTCATAGTCGACGGCGAAGCGTTCGTACGAGGAGGCAAGGAACTGGGTCTGGCCGAGCTCGCCCGCCCAAGCCCCGACCATCTGCCGCGGGCTCAGGTCGCCGCGATCGATGATGGCCAGCGCCGCCATCAGCTCGCGCTGGAACATGTCGGTGCGCCGGCAGTCGTGGGCGAGCGTGGCCAGCGCCCGCAGCGCCGAATGGTTGCCCATGTTGGCGCCGAAGTCGGTTTCCAGTCCCCAGATGGCGACGATGACGGCCGGCGGCACGCCGAACTGGCGCTCGATCCGCTCAAGCAGCCGGGCATGCCGGCGCATCAGGCTTGCACCCTTCGACAGCCGCCCCTTGGTGATCCGCGATGCCGCGAACTCTTCGAAGCTCTTGCGGAAGGTGCCGCCCTGGCGGCGGTCCAGCCGCACCACGCGCGGGTCGTGGGTGATGCCTGAAAGGGCGGACTGCACCGTCCGCGCGGAGATTCCGCGTGCGGCCGCCTCGCGCCCGAACGTATCCAGCCAGCCGCGGAAGTCGCCGCCGCACGGCGCGGCCACCGCCGGTCCGCTCACCGTCAGCCCGGCGACCACGACGGCGCCGGCACATGCCAGTCTCCACCCGCAAGCCATGTCCCGCCCGCTCCTGACGAACCGCATTCCACCGACATTCGGCCGGACAGTCGGCCCGGTGTCGGCCATGCACGCCGGCCCAGTATCCCCTCTCCGCCGCCGCCGCGGGAGCGAAAAATGCGTCGAGCATGAACGGCGCGTGAATGGGAAGTTCACGAACCCTTCAGTGGAGGTGAGCGCAGAATTGCGACATCCTGACACACCACTGGCACAGAGGAACGCACCATGCCCGGCACCGATGGAAATGACAGCATCCAGGGCACGTCTCTGGACGAGACGCTCCGCGGCCGCGGCGGCGACGACACCATCCACGGCTTTGGCGGCAACGACCGTCTCATCGGCGGCAGCGGCAACGACATCCTGTGGGGCGATCCCGGCGACGACGAGATACTCGGTGGCGGCGGCAACGATCTGATCTCCGGGTATGAAGGCAGCGACACGCTTGATGGCGGTGGCGGCGTGGACACCGTCGCCTTCACCCTCGAACCCGCAGGCGTCAGCGTGGATATCGGAGCCGGCATCGCGATCGACGGCTTCGGCGATACCGACCTGCTCTCCGGCTTCGAGGCGGTGCACGGCTCGAACCACGGCGACACGATCCGTGCGGGAGCCCAGTCGCTCAGCGTCGTCGCCTACGGCGGCAACGACAGCGTCATCGGCGGCGCCGGCAACGACACCATCAGCGGCCTCGACGGCAACGACACGCTGTCCGGCGGCGGCGGCGACGACTTCGTGGCCGGCGGCAACGGCTCCGACTCGATCAGCGGCGGCAACGGCGACGATATCCTCCAGGGCATAACGGGCGACGACACGCTGCGCGGCGGCGGCGGCAACGACTACCTGCGCGGCGGACAGCACGCCGACAGCCTCGCCGGCGGCGCCGGCAATGATCGGATTGGCGGCGACCAGGGCAACGACACCCTGAAAGGCGGCGCGGGCCACGATACGGTCAGCTATGCCGACGATATCGCCGGCGTCGAGGTCAATCTCGCGGCGGGCACCGCCACCGACGGCTGGAACGGTACCGATGAGCTCGCCGGCTTCGAGGTCGTCTTCGGCTCCGAACACGAGGACACCCTGATCGCCGCGGCTGGCGGCTCGCAACTCCACGGCCGGTCCGGTCACGACTACCTCGAAGGCGGCGCCGGCGCCGACACGCTGCTCGGCGATGACGGCGACGACGGGCTGAAGGGCGCCGGCGGCGACGACGGTCTCTATGGCGGAACCGGCGAGGACACCCTGCTCGGGCAGGATGGCAACGACGTGCTGCAGGGAGAGGGAGGCCGCGACCTCCTCAGCGGCGGCGCGGGCAACGACACCATCGACGGCGGCAACGGCATCGACGTCGTCACCTATGAGGAAGACCCGAACGGGGTGATCGTCAACCTTGCTGCCGGCACCGCCTCCGACGGCCATGGGGATACCGACCTGCTGTCGAACATCGAGCGCGTCTTCGGCTCCGGCTTTTCCGACGTGATCACCGGCAACGGCGCCGGGAACCTGTTGCTGGGCCTCGCCGGGAACGACAGCCTCGTCGGCGGCGGCGGCAACGACACCCTGGAAGGCGGCAGCGGCCGCGACACCCTGCGGGGCGATGCCGGCAACGACGAGCTGACCGGCGACGGCGGCGGCGATTTCCTCGTCGGCGACGACGGCAACGACGTGCTCGACGGCGGCGGCGGCCAGGATACGCTGAACGGCGGATCGGGCGCCGATGCGTTGTTCGGCGGCAGCGGCGGCGACGTGTTGGCGGGCGGCGGCAACGACGACAGTCTCGACGGCGGCGCGGGTGCCGATACGCTGATTGGCGGCGGCGGCGCCGACACCCTTGCCGGCGGCACCGGAGCCGACGTGTTCGACTTCGACGCCGTGGGGCAGTCGCCCAACGGCAGCGGCCGCGACCTGATCATCGACTTCTCGGCCGCGGAAGGCGACGTGATCGACCTCTCGGACATCGATGCCGATGTCACTGCCGGCGGCAACCAGGCGTTCACGTTCATCGGCACGAGCGGCTTCTCGGGGACCGCCGGCGAATTGCGCTTCGCGGCGGGCGCGGGCCGCGTTCTGGCCGACGTCGATGGCGACGGCAACGCCGATTTCGCCATCGACCTTGCCGGCGTCGCCACCATGAACGCCGGGGATTTCGTGCTCTAGGCGAAGCGCGGCAGGTGCAGGCGCGGGTCTCGGCGGGCCGGCCTCGGCCCCGCCGCGCCACTCGATCGGGATGGGGCCGTCACGGTCGCACGGCCGCGGCGGCCTCCATCCGCCCCCGCATGTCGTCCGGTATCGGCCGCTTCTCCCGCCGCTTCAGGTCGAAGAAGACCGACGTCCTCTCGGACACCGCCGCGACCTGCCGGGTTTCGGCGTTCAGCATGCGGTGGAGGCCGGTGACGGAGGTGGTGCCGACCCGCACGATGCCGCTTTCGATCATCACCAGGCTGCCGACCGGCTGCTCGGCCTTGTAGTCGATCACGTCACGGACGTCGAAGAACCCGGCCTCGCGTTCGGCAAGATAGGAGCGGGTGAAGCCGAACGCCGACAGGAGATGCCAGAATGCGGCATCGAACATGCCGACGTAATGCATCGTCGTCATGTGTCCCTGATGATCGCAATGCCAGGGGTAGACCACCGCACGAAAGGTCTCGATGTAGCCCGCCATGTTCCCCTCTTCCGGCGCCGCGGCCGTCAGCCGAGCTCCGCCCGCCGGTGTGGCTCCGTGTAGTCCAGTTCGGGTCCCAGCGGAACGATCCGGGTCGGGTTCACCGATGGGTGGCTCGTATAGTAATGCTGCTTGATGTGGCCAAGATCGACCGTCCCGGCGATGCCGTCGGTCTGGTAGATGTCGCGGGTGTACGCCCACAGGTTCGGCAGATCGATCAGGCGCCTGATGTTGCACTTGAAGTGGAAGGCGTAGACCGGATCGAAGCGGACCAGGGTCGTGAACAGCCTGACGTCCGCCTCGGTCAGCCGGTCGCCGACGAGGTATCGCTGGCGGCCGAGCCGCTCCTCCAGCCAGTAGAGCGTCTCGAACAGATCGCGCACCGCTTCCTCGTAGGCCGCCTGGCTGGTGGCGAACCCGGCCTTGTAGACGCCATTGTTCACGGTGTCGTACACGCGCGCGTTGACGCGGTCGATCTCTTCGCGGAGGTGTTCGGGATAGTAGTCGCCGGGCCTCGCGCCGACGCCGTCGAAGGCGGAGTTGAACATGCGGATGATCTCCGCCGATTCATTGTTGACGATGGTTCCGCGCTGCCTGTCCCACAGGACCGGAACCGTCACCCGTCCGGTGTAGCGGGGGTCGGCGGCAAGGTAGACCTCGCGCAGCAGCCGTGCGCCGGTGACCGTGTCCGGCACCACGCCGTCGCCCGGATCGAAGGTCCATCCGTCCTCGCCCATGAACGGATGGACGACGGATACCGAAATCATGTCCTCCAGCCCCTTCAGCCGGCGCAGAATCAGCGTGCGGTGCGCCCACGGGCAGGCAAGCGAGACATGGAGATGGTAGCGGCCGGGCTCCGCCTGGAAGCCGCCTTCGCCCGTTGGACCGGGCCGGCCGTCGGCGGTCACCCAGTTGCGGAAGGTCGTGTCGGGGCGTCTGAAGCGGCCGGCCTCGTCGCGCTCCTGGTCGTCCGTCAGCCATTCGCCTTCTACCATGCGTCCCATCGCGCACCTCCTTGCGGCGTCGCGTCGTCCAGAGATAGACCCCAGAACCCTTGGCGCCAACCGCGATCCAGCGCCGCCGGTTCCGCCCCCGCCTGCCGACAGGCGTGGCATCGGGCATCCGGGACGGCCGGGCCCATCGCGGGCATCGCTGCCGGGACGCCGCGGGCCACAGCCCGACGGCGCTCCCGGCTGCGGCGGAGGTCAGTGGGAAAAGCGCGCCGGGAAGGTGTCTTCCGCAATGTCGATGTGCTGGCAGCGGCGGTAGATGCGTTCGTAGTACGGCGCGATCTCGTCGACGTCCTGCTCGGACGCCGTCAGCTGCGGCTCGATCCGTTCGTGGGCCGCGTTGATCTCGTCGATGAGCTTGTCCTCGTCGACCCGGGTGAGCTTGCCGCCGCGCTGGATGATCTCGCCGTCCACGATCACCGTGTCGACCTCGGCGCGGGATGCCGCGTAGACGATCTGGTGGACCGGGTTGTTGCAGGGCGCGAACGACACGCTGCGGAGCTGATAGCCGACAAGGTCAGCGACGTAGCCTGGCGCGATGACGCCGAGTTCCTTGTCCCTGCCCAGCGCCTTCGCTCCGCCTATCGTGCCCGCGTGCAGTGCCTCCCGGGCACCGACCCATTTGGTGTGGTCGCCGCGCAGCTTCTGCAGGAGCGCCGCAAGGTAAAGCGAGTTCTGCATGTCAGTGCCTTCGATGGAGCCGCAGCCGTCGGTGCCAAGGCTGACATTGACACCCGCGTCGAGGAGCGCGCGGATCGGCGCCAGCCCCGAACCCACCTTCAGGTTGGAGGGGGGATTGTGCTGTATGCTCACGCCGGTGCGGGCGAGGATCTCGAGCTCGCGCGGATTGAGCCAGATCCCGTGAATGAACTGCGTCTTGGGCTTCATGAAGCCGATGCGGTCAAGGTATTCGACCATTGTCGAGCCCATCCAGAGCTGGCCCGTCACGACCTGCATCCGCGTCTCCTGGACGTGGATCATCACCGGCAAATCGTGGTCGTCGGCCATGCGCCGGACGCGTCGGAGGAACTCCTCGGTGCAGCGCTGGGGAGCCGACGGGGCGGCGATGTATCCCACCCGGTTGTCGGTCGGGTTGCGGGTGCGCGCCAGCCCGGTCACGAAGTCCAGGATCTCGTCGGCGGAATACATCTTTGTGGCGTCAAGCCGCGTCAGGAGCTCGGGCGGAAACTCCTCGTCGACAAACGGAACCGCCCGGAAGAACGGCTTGTCGAACAGTGTGATGCCGACGTAGGCACGAATACCGATGTCGTCGTAGGCCTGAAAGATCTGCTCAACATGCTCGGGCTGGATGCGAGGAGTCTGGTTGGTGTCGTCACACAGGGTCGTCGTGCCCGATTTGACGGCCTCTATCGCGCCGATCATCGTCCGCAGGTAGACCTCCCGCGGCGTCAGCTCGATCGGCTTGAGCGGCCGCACATAGTTCATCCACAGCTCCAGCGGCAGGTTGTCCTTTCGCCCCTTGTAGAAGCCCTCGTGGCTGTGATGGTGACCGTTGATGAGGCCGGCCGCGAAGAGAAGTCCGCGCGCATCGACCGCCTCGCCTTCCGGGTCGCGTGCCCCGTGCGGACGGATTTCCGCAATCAGGCGTCCGTCAATGACAATGTCGACCTGTCCGTCGGACGGCGCGAACCCCTCCCCGACCAGAGCGCGGCATCCCACAAGCGTCTTCTTCATCTGGCTCTCCGTGCTTTCCAATGAACCGATAGCTTCAGCGACCCTGCGCGCGGAGCGTCGATCGTGTGCAGGGCTCTGCGGAACGTCCGATCCATCCTTCCTCGACCCCGTGACAGGCCACCCATACCCCGCCCTGCAGCCGCGGCGCGGGCAGCTCCGTCCGGCATCGCTCTCGCGCGTAGGGGCATCTCGGATGAAAGGCGCATCCCGAGGGGGGATCGATGGGGCTCGGCACTTCGCCGCTGAGCGGTTGGCGTTCGCGGTCCCTGATCGCGACGCTTGGAATCGTGTCGAGCAGAAGCTGCGTGTACGGATGGAGCGGCCGGGTGAGGATCGTCCGGGCGGTCCCCTGTTCCACAAGCCGGCCGAGATACATGACGCCGAGCGTGTCTGCCATGTGGGCGACGACGGCGAGATTGTGGGAGATCAGCAGGTAGGTAAGGTCGAACTGCCGCTGCAGCTTGCGCATGAGGTTGAGGATCTGCGCCTGCACCGAGACGTCGAGGGCCGACGTCGGTTCATCGCAGACGATGAAGGCCGGATTGGAGGCCAGCGCCCGGGCGATGGAGACGCGCTGGCGCTGGCCGCCGGAAAACTGGTGCGGAAACTTGTTCGCGTCGCTGCGCGAGAGGCCGACGAGTTCCAGCAGTTCCCCGACCCTCGCAGCGACGTTGCGGCTCTCTTCCAGCCCGTGGGTGACGATGGGTTCGGCGATTATGCGGCCGACCCGCCACCGCGGATTGAGGCTGGAATAGGGATCCTGGAAGATCATCTGTATGTTGCGGCGATCCTTGCGCGCTTCCCGCGACCGCCCCGGCCTGGTGACGTCCCTGCCCATGAAGGAGATGCTGCCCGACGTGGGTACCTGGATACCGACGATGGTGCGGGCGATGGTCGTCTTGCCGCAGCCGGATTCACCAACGAGGGCGAAGGTCGTGCCCTTCTCGACCCTGAAGCTCACGTCCTCGACGGCATGGACGACCCGCTTGCCGGTACTCGACAACAGGCGCGCGAGCGGCGAGGAGGAGACGTCGAAGCGGACCGACAGGCCGTCGACGGAAAGGATCGTTCCAGCGGCACCCGACATCACTGGTCCGTCACCATGAGAGGACGGCCGCCGGCGCACCAGCAGGCGGCCAGTCCCGAATCCCTTGGCTCCAGCGCCGGCCGCTCGTTCCGGCAGATCGCCACGGCATCGGCGCAGCGCGCGTGGAATGCGCATCCGGCCGGCATTGCATCGAGCCGCGGCATCGTTCCGGGAATCTGGGGAAGCTCCTCCACCAGCTGCCCGATATCGGGGATCGAGGCCATCAGACCGCGCGTGTAGGGATGCAGCGGCCTGTCCAGCACCTGCCGCGTCCCGCCGATCTCCACCAGCCGACCCGCGTAGAGCACCGCGATGCGGTCGGCGCATTCGGCGATCACCCCCATGTCGTGGGTTATGAGCATCACGGCTGCATTGCGCTCGCGGCACATGCGCTTCAGCAATGCAATGATCTGCGCCTGAACCGAGACGTCGAGGGCGGTGGTGGGTTCATCGAGGATCAGCACCGAAGGATTCACGGCCAACGCACGGGCAATGGCGATACGCTGACGTTGGCCGCCGGAGAACTCGTGCGGATGGCGCTGCGCG
>CAZSNL010000008.1:0-19209 GCA_964608275.1 uncultured Hyphomicrobiales bacterium
GGATAGAGGCCGCGCTTGCGCCGCCGGCGCTTCTCGGCCGCGCAGGTCTGATCATAGATCAGGACGCTGACGCCCTCGATTTCCATCAGCTCGCGCTGGACGGCATCGAGCTCGTCACGATGGTGGAACGTGACCCCGTCGGGAAAGCCGGCATCGCCCGGATACTTGTCGGGCTGATCGGAGACAACCGCGATGCGCCTTACGCCCTCTGCCGCCACCTGGCGTGCGATCACGGGGACCGTGAGGCCGCCCTCGTGGGGCTGGCCACCAGTCATGGCGACAGCGTCGTTGTAAAGGATCTTGTAGGTGATGTTGACGCCGGCGGCCACGCAGGCGCGAATCGCGAGCAGGCCGGAGTGATTGTAGGTTCCGTCGCCGAGGTTCTGGAACACGTGGCGGCGTTTCGAGAATGGCGCCTCGCCGATCCAGTTGGCGCCCTCGGCGCCCATGTGGGTTGCCCCCTCGGTCAGCCGTTCCGGTATGAACTGGACCATCCAGTGACAACCGATGCCGGCGTAGCCGCGGCCGCCGTCTGGAACGACCGTCGACGTGTTGTGCGGGCATCCGGCACAGAAATAGGGGGTGCGACTGGCGAGCTCCGGAGCGTTCGGCAACGCGGAGCGGGTTGCCTCCAGCGCCGCTATGCGTCTGGCGATGCGTTCGTCGCCGCCACGGCCGAGGATGCGGCGACCGATCTCGATCGCGACATGATCCGGTTCGAGGACACCGAACGCCGGGAACAGCGTGTTCCCCGCCTCGTCGAGCTTGCCGATTATGGCGGGAGCATTACGGCGGCCGTAGAGCTGTTCGCGCACCTGCGTCTCGATGAGCGAGCGCTTTTCTTCCACCACGATGACGAGATCGAGGCCTTCGGCGAACCGGTCGACGATCGCCGGATCGAGCGGCCACACCATGCCGATCTTGAGCAGGCGGATACCCAGCTTCGAGGCAGCAACCTCGTCGATGCCGAGATCGTCCAGCGCCTGGCGGACGTCGAGATAGCTCTTGCCTGTCGATATGATGCCGATCTTGGGACTGCGTCCGCCGGACAGGACGATGCGGTCGATTCCGTTGGCGCGGGCGAATGCGGTCGCGGCGAACCGCTTGTACCTGTGCAACCGCACTTCCTGCTCATGCCGGTCGTCATAGGGGCGAATGTTTAGACCGCCCTCCGGCATCTCGAAGTCATCGGGGATCACGACCTTGATGCGGTCGAGCGACCCGTCCACGATCGCCGTCGATTCGACGTTGTCGTGGACGCACTTCATTCCGACCCAGGCGCCGGAGAACCGCGACATCGCAATTCCCAGAAGCCCGTAGTCGAGCAGTTCCTGCACCCCTGCCGGGTGGAGCACGGGCATCATTGCGTCGACCAGCGCGAATTCGCTCTGGTGAGGAACGGTGGACGATTCCGCGGCATGATCATCGCCCATCAGGACGAGCACGCCGCCCAGCCGGGACGACCCCGCGGCGTTGCCGTGACGGAAAGCATCGCCCGAACGGTCGACGCCGGGCCCCTTGCCGTACCAGATGCCGAAGACACCGTCATAGATGCCCTCGCCGCGCATCTCCGCCTGTTGTGTTCCCCAGAGTGCCGTCGCGGCCAGGTCCTCGTTGATGGCCGGGTGAAACTTGACGTTATGCCGTTCGAGATGGGCCGCGGCGCGCGCAAACTGCTGATCGAGCCCGCCCAGCGGCGAGCCGCGATAACCGGTGACGTAGCCAGCGGTGTTGTGACCTGCGAGCCGGTCGCGCTCATGCTGCATGAGCGTCAGTCGGACCAAGGCCTGGGTGCCGTTCAGCAGGACCCTGTTCTTGCTGAGGTCATATCGGTCGGAGAGCTTTACGTCTGCGAGTTCCATGTCGGACTTCGTCCCGTGATACGGTTCGGCGACCTACGACCGATCCGGCAATTAGGTCAGTAATACTGACATACTCAATGATGCGGGGTCAATTCCGCACGTCCGAGACTGCGAGACCGCAGACCATACTTACGCGTATTAATGTGTGTGGGAACGACGCGTCTGCCAAGCCGCGTTGTCGCTGCGATGAAGGACCGGCCGGATTTTTGCGACCGCCCGTGCTCCCTCCACCGTGCCCCATAGCGCGAGTACCGCAGCGACACCGTACAGGAAGCTGTCCTGACCGGTGGGTGCAGAGGTTGCCGTAAGACGAATGATAGCAAACCACACACCGATCGAGAGGAGGAGGCCGAGCGCAGCGCGGCCGAAACTGGGAATGAAGGCGACCCCCGTCAGTCCGAGAAACGTGAACAGGAGGCCCAGATAGTTGGGATGAAGGGCTGCGATATAGACGGCCCACTTGCCCTGTCTGCGGTAAATTACGGCGATGCGATCCAGCATTCCACGATGGCCGAGCCAGTGAACCACGGTGCGGAACCTGTATCCGAAATAATAGTCGATGCCGATACCGGCCATGACACCTACCCATACGGCGGCAAGGCACAGGACGAGTGCCATCGGCTCGCCCGCGAACAGGATCACGACGAGCACGATGACGAACGAGCCGGGAAAATAGAAGCTGACCGCGAATATTGCCTCGATCAGCCCCATCAAGGCGGACAGGGCGACGAAGTATCCGGTATGCCGGTGCGAGACATCCATCAACGACCGGAATAACGCGTGCACGTGGGTTGCGTCCTGCAATGCGGGCAGCAGGGCGAAGAACGCGGCGAGGACAAACAGCAATCCGCCGCCGGCCACGAACGCCTGCACTCGTGTCGTCATGGTCGGGTAAACGCACGAGGCGGCTCAAGGCTCCGGCCAAGCAACGTAACGGAGGAAGCAGGCGGGCAATTGCGTCCGGCGTCTGCCCAAAGCCGGCTTGGCTCCAGCAGGTTCGTTAATCGGCGCAACCGCGCCGACGGCGGAGGCCGGGTGTCGCGATCAAGCCTCTACAGGCAACATCGTCACGAAACCGGATCGCCGCGCGTTCAGCCGATCAGTCGGGATCCTCGGCAACGATCGCAAATGTTTCCGGATCGAGCTTGAGGTCGAATTGCGCGCCATCTGCCGTGCGGGCGTCGTCGACTTCCCACAGGCCGTCGTCGAACTCGATCTCGTCCCAGTCCACAAAGCCGGACGATTGCAGCGACCGCTCGATCGCGGCCAGTTCCTGCGCAGTAGGCGCCCGGTCATTGGCGAAAACGGTCGCGGGAGCCAGGATCATGGCCGCCGCCACCGCCGTTCGAACTGCGAACCTGTAAGGCATCGAGGCAACTCCTATGCGTCCCGCACCTCACAGCATCTATGGGTGCTCACGCACGGTTCAAGACCGGTTCGATCGCTAGCCCCATTGCCAGAAGTCGTTGCCCTGCTTTGCATAGTGTCGTGCGAGCACCATCATGTGAACCTCGGACGCGCCGTCGACGAGGCGCGCCGAGCGGGCATAGCGGTAAATCCACTCCAGAAGCGTGTCCTTGGAATAGCCCTTGGCGCCGCAGAGCTGAAGACCGACATCGGCCGCCTTGTGCAGGGTGTCAGCCATGTGGATCTTGGCCATTGCCACTTCCTTTTGCGCCTTGTCGCCCTGATCAATCTTCCATGCCGCGTGCATGACCAGCAGGCGCCCGATGTGGATATCCTTTGCCACATCGCCCAGCATCATGCGCACCGACTCGAATTCGGCCAGTGTCTTGCCGAAAGCCTTGCGCTCGGCAATGTACTCGTTTGCGATCTCGAGACAGCGTTTCGCGAGACCCAGCCAGCGCATGCAGTGCGTGAGTCGAGCGGGGCCGAGCCTCATCTGGGTCAGACGCAAACCATCGCCCACCTCGAGCAGACGATGCTCGTCGGGAATCTCAAGACCGTCGAACTCGAGCTCGCAGGTACCGCCGTGCTCGTCGGGCCCCATGGTGGGGACACGACGGACGATGCGCCAACCCGGATCGTCGCGGTGGAACAGGAAAGCCGAGAGGCCGCGCCGCGGATCATCCGAGGTACGGGCGATCAGGATGAAATGGGTCGCAATCTCCGCGCCGGAGATGAACCACTTGCGGCCGTTGACGACCCACCGGTCGCCCCGGCGCTCGGCCCGGGTCAGCATCATGCCGCCGGGATCGGAACCGGAGCCGGGATGCGGTTCCGTCATGACGAAGGAGGAGCGCACCTTCCCGTCGATGATCGGCTGCAGCCACCTGTCCTTCATCTCTTCGGTCGGCAAGACCTTGTTGAGGATGCTCATGTTGCCATCGTCAGGCGCCTGGCAATTGAGGATGACAGGCCCGAAGATCGACCTGTTTGCCTCTTCGTAGAAGGCGGCCCAGCCAATGACGGGCAGGCCGAGCCCGCCTCGTGCCTTCGGCATCTGAGGAGCCCACAAACCCGCGGCGCGGGCCCTTTCGCGCATTTGATCGAGCAGGCCGAGGTTGATGTTCTCGTATTCGTCGTACGATGCCGGGTCGGCTTCCAGCGGGATGATCTCGCTGTCGACGAAATCGCGCACCCTCAGGCGAAGCGCGTCGATCTCGGGGGGCAGGGTGAAATCCATTGCTTCGTTTGCTCCCTGTATAACCGGAAAGGAGTGGGGTCAGTCTTCGAGCGTCTGGCCGCCGTCCACGGTGACGATCGAGCCGGTCATGAAGCTCGATGCATTCGAGGCAAGCAGCAGCAGCACGCCGTCAAACTCTCCGGGATCGGCAATCCGCCGCTGGGGGATGCGCTTGATGAATTCGGCCCCGGCATCGGATTCGAAGAATTCCTGGTTCATCTCGGTCAGGACATAGCCCGGAGCGATGGCGTTGACGCGGATGTCATGGCGAGCGAGCTCAAGTGCCATCGCGCGGGTGACCTGAACGACTGCTCCCTTTGACGCCGCATAGGCGGCAAGCCCGCGGGAGACGCGGCTGCCCAGGATGGATGCGATGTTGATGATGCTGCCACCGACATTTGCCTTCACCATCCGCCTTGCGGCCTCCTGGCCCGTGAACCACACGCCATCCAGGTTGACGGCCATGAGGCGGCGCCAATCATCGGGGTCGAGCTCGAGAACCCGACCCATGACGGCGATGCCGGCGTTGTTGACCAGGATGGTGACGGTACCGAAATGCCGCTCGGCTTCATCGAATGCCGGCGCAATCTGCGCCCGGTCGGCAACATCGAGCGCGACAACGGCAGCTTCGCCGCCCGCCTTCTCGATGCTCTCCTTGAGGTCCAGCAGGCGGTCCGTGCGCCGCGCAGCAAGGACAACGCGGGCCCCGTTGGCCGCCAACGTCGTGGCGAACCGCGCGCCCAGACCGCTCGAGGCACCGGTCACCAGTGCCGTCCGGCCGGTCAGGTCGAACAGGGTCTCCGCCTTCGAATCAGTACCCATCGACACTCCTCACGGACCATAAAGTGCAACCGGAAGCCAGGTGGCGACCGACGGCATGAACCACAGGACAACAAGGGCGAGCAGTTGAATGGCCACAAAGGGCGCTACGCCAAGGTAAATATCCGTGGTCTGCACCTCATCAGGGGCCACGCCGCGGAGATAGAACAGCGCGAACCCGAAGGGTGGGGTCAGGAACGAAGTCTGCAGATTGATCCCCATCATCACACCCAGCCACACCGGGCTCATCAGCACACCCGGTTCGACTTCCATCTGTAGCAGGATCGGCGCCACTATGGGCACGACGATGAATACGATCTCGAGGAAGTCGAGGAAGAAGCCCATGATGAACATGACGGCCATCACGAGCAACACGGCCCCGACGCTGCCGCCGGGCAGGGCGTGAAGAAACTCCTCGATGAACTTGTCGCCGCCGAAGCCACGGAACACCAGCGAGAACATGGCTGCTCCGATGACGATGACGAACACCATGGCGGAGATGACCAGGGTCGATTGCGCGACGCTTCCCAGCACGCGCTCGCCGCCGTTCGTACGGTGCTGAAAGCATCGCCAGAGAGAAACGAATATGCCGATCGCAAGACCGATCGTGAGCACTGCCGCGGCGATGATCGCCGCCCAGTCCAGTAGCGGAATGGAATGCCGCTGCATGCGGAGGTCGAACAGCGCGGCAAGCAGGATCAGCAAGACAAGGCTACCTGCTCCGACGAGGATGGGCCAGCCACGCGCTTCATCAAGCTTGTAGGCGGCAAGCATCGTCGCACCGACGGCGCCGACACCCGCCGCCTCGGTGGGTGAGGCAAAACCGCCCAGAATGGATCCGAGGACCGCAACGATCAGCAATACCGGTGCAATGAGCACCGAGAGCAGCCCGCGCACGAAGCCCCGCTCCCGTTGTGCCCTTACTTCGTCGCCAGGGATCGGGGGGGCGAGTTGCGGGCGCACGACAACGACGGCGAGGATGTAAACGATATAGAATCCGACCAGCATGAGGCCGGGGAAGAGCGCACCTGCGAACAGATCGTTCACGGACACCGTATCCGGGGCAAAGATTCCCATCGCGAACTGTGCGTTCTGGTAAGCGACGGAAAGCTGGTCGCCCAGCAGGATGAGTATGATCGACGGCGGAATGATCTGACCCAGCGTTCCCGACGCCGCGACGGTACCTGCCGCCAATCGGGTCGAATAGCCTCGGCGCAACATCGTCGGCAGGGACAGAAGCCCCATTGTCACCACCGTAGCGCCGACGATACCCGTCGAAGCGGCAAGAAGGGCGCCAACAACGGCCACCGAAATTGCAATCCCGCCTGGCTGCGCACCAAACAGCTTGCCCATCGCATCGAGCAGATCTTCCGCGATCCTGGAACGTTCCAGCATCACCCCCATGAAGACGAAGAGCGGCACCGCCACCAGGGTTTCGTTCGTCATCGTGGCGAAGATGCGCTGCGGAAACGCGCTCAGGAACGCTAGCGGAAAGATGTCGAGCACCCAGCCCAGGAACGCGAAGATGATGGCGGTTCCTGACAGTGCGAAGGCCACCGGATAGCCCGTCATCAGCATCCCGCAGACGGCGATGAACATGATGAGGCAGAGAAGTTCCGGGGCGATCATCGCGGTCGCAGGGGGTGAGCTGTGCAGGACGGAGCGGTCACGCGATCGACTTCTCGACCGGCGCGAGGTCGCGGGCGGGTCTGTATACCTCGACGGCGCCGGACAGGAACAGCACCGCACGGGCGCCGAGAGCGATCCCCTGCAGGCCCAGCAGAAGCGAAAACGCCCAGATCGCCGTCTTGAGCAGGTAGATGAAGGGCAGCCCGCTCATCTCGGTCGAGCCTTCGAGGACGCGCCACGAATTGAGCACGTAGCTGTACGACAGGACGAAGGTGAGAACGCAAAGCGGCAGCAGGAAGAAGATGGTGCCGAAAAGATCGATCCACGCCTTGGTGCGTGCGGATGCCGGGCGGTAGAACACGTCAACCCGGACATGCCCGTCGACCATCAGCGCAAAGCCCGCCCCGAGCATGAAGAGGAGACCGTGCATGTACCAGATCGACTGCTGCATGGCGATCGAGCCGATCGAAAAGACGTAACGCAGGATGACGTTGCCCAGCTGGAAAACCGCCATCGCGACGGCGAGCCACATGACCGCCCGGCCGACAGCCGTATTGATCGTGTCGATCAGGGCCACGAGGCGCTGGAGACGTGCCATTTTCTATCGCCCCGTTCGGTGAGGCCGCGAACCGGGCAGCTGCCGATGCTGCCCGGTACAATCCCCATGACAGTCCGGCTTACGCCGGCCGCGACCTGCACCTGCCGGAAAGTGGCCCCCCGCGTACGTTCAGAGTTGCACAGAGGCCCGATTGTTCATGTAGGCGCGGTCGGCGACGTCGGTCCAGCTCGTGACCCGCTGCCGGAACTGAAGGAAGGCGTCGTAGACCTTCTTCGTCAGCGGATCTTCCGCAGCCATCCGTTCCATGACCTCGCGGCCGGATTCGGCCAGCGCCTTGAACACTTGCTCGTTGAACGTGAGCACGTTCACCCCTTCGGACTTGATCTGCTCCAGTGCCTGCGAATTGTTCGCGCAAAAGTACGACGTGACCGTGTTGTTGGTCGCGAGGGCGCACGATTCGAAGAGCTTCTTGTCGTCATCGGACAAGCCGTCCCAGAACGCCCTGTTGAATCCGAGCGAGATCATCGAGCCGGGCTCGTGGATGCCGTGTGCATAGTAGTTCTTGAGCACACGGTGGAAGCCGAACGCAAGGTCGTTCAGGGGGCCCACCCATTCAGCGGCGTCGATCGTGCCTGCCTGAAGGGCCTGCATGATCTCGCCGCCGGCCAGGGCGACTGGCGTTCCGCCAAGGGCCTGAATCACTTCGCCGCCGACACCGGGGATACGCATCTTGAGCCCGGCGAAGTCCTCTGGTGACTCGATCGGATTGCGGAACCAGCCACCGGCCTGGACGCCCGTGTTGCCGCCCGGCAGATGCTTGATGCCGAACTGGCCGCCGACTTCGTCCCACAGTTCCTGGCCGCCGCCATGCTGTATCCACGCGTCGATCTCGAAGGACGTGAAACCGACGGGCACGGAGCAAAAGAAGTTGTAGGCGCGGCTCTTTCCCTGAAAATAGTAGTCGGCAGAGTGATAGATGTGCGCAGTGCCTTCCTGTACCGCGTCATTCACGGCGAGCGGGCCGACGAGCTCGCCCGCGGCATAGACATTCACCTTGAACCGGCCGCCGGAGAGGGCGCTCACGCGCTCTGCGAAATCATTGGCGCCGGTGCCGAGGCCGGGATAATTTGCAGGCCAGGATGTCACCATGCGGATTTCCTGGACACCCTGGGCGATTGCCGGTGCTGCGAATGCCGAGGCCGCAGCCGCCCCCGAGGCAAGACCGGCTTTCCTGATGAACGAACGACGATCCATGTGGTACCCCTCCCTGAACAGGCTCTTCCCGCCGAACCATGTGATGCACAAGCCCGTACGACGTTGTGAAGCCCGCCGTGGCCATCCGTTCGTCTTGCGGCCGTGCCTCGCGTGGCGGCAGCACAAGTTCTACCGCCGCGGGACATTTAAAAACCATGGCGACCGGCTTGACAAGGCTGACAGACATCCCGGCAGCGCTGCGGGTGCGCCTTTGCACGCGACGCGGGCTTGCACCAGGCATGCAGGCTAATCACATGATGTGCCATCGGAAACCCGCATAACCGCCCGTTTTGGATTTCGGGGACCGTTCGAGACATGAACAGACGAGAATCCGTGTCGGCACCGCTCGTTGGACTGACGACGGACACCTTCATGAAGGATGGGCACGTCACCCATGGCGTGGGCGACAAGTATGTGCGTGCCGTCGCCACGGCGGCGCAGGCGGTGCCGGTCATGCTGCCGTCGCTCGGGCCTCTCATGAGGCTGCCGGAGCTGCTGCAACGGCTCGACGGGTTGGTGCTCACCGGCTCGCCTTCGAATGTGCACCCCTCGCTCTACGGCGTCACTCCCACCAAGGCGCACGAGCCCTACGACGAGAGTCGCGATGCCACCAGCCTCGACCTGGCGATCATGGCGATCGACATGGGGGTGCCGCTGCTGGCGATCTGCCGCGGGCTTCAGGAACTCAATGTGGCGCTGGGCGGCACATTGCAGGCGGAGGTCCACGAGGTGGACGGCAGGCTCGACCACCGCGCGCCGGACCATCCGGAACTCGATGTGATGTACGGGGAAAGACACCGGATAGAGATCGCTCCGGGCGGGCTGCTCGAGCGCATCCTGGGGGAGCGGACGATCGAGGTGAACTCTCTGCATCGCCAGGCAATCGACCGTCTGGCGCCCCGGCTCAGGATCGAGGCCACGGCGCCTGACGGAACCATCGAGGCGGTATCCGTGCCCGATGCGAAGGCGTTTGCGCTCGCCGTGCAATGGCATCCGGAGTACAGGGTGACTGACAACCCGCAGTCGCAACGACTGTTCGAAGCCTTCGGCGATGCGGTGCGCGTGCGTGC
The DNA here is from genome assembly GCA_964608275.1 of uncultured Hyphomicrobiales bacterium. Lineage (GTDB taxonomy): Bacteria > Pseudomonadota > Alphaproteobacteria > Rhizobiales > CAZSNL01 > CAZSNL01. The sequence continues at coordinate 9,841 of CAZSNL010000008.1, forward strand.
CGGCGCTGGCACCGGTGCCGCCGGGCCGCGACTTGCTGCCGTCACGGCCTGAAAGTGCCTGCCGCCGCGTTGCCGGGCGCCGGTACCGAGGCGGGAGATCGCGTCGCCAGCCGTTGTTTCGGCCTTGCACAGCAATAGCGATGCGCAAGGTATTGCAATCGCGACAATCGTAGCCGGGCATGCAGACGGCGCCTTCGAGCCTGACCGCCGCAGAGGCGAGTGGCATTCTCGCCGCAACGGTGGTGGCGCTGATCGCGCTGTGGCTGCTGACGTGGCTCGCCCTCGGCGGAACGTGGCGGCTCGGCCGGTTCGGGATCGAACGGGTGCGCGAGCTTGGTGTTCTCGATCCGCTGAGGGCTGTACGCGCGCAGCTCAGCAAGTCTTTCCCCCGTAGCTGGGCCTTCATCGCCGCCCGGTTCACGCCGGGGCGTCCGACAGGCCTGCTGCTGACGTTGATCGGTGGCGCTGCGCTGTACCTGGGCCTGCTGTTCGCCGGTCTGATAGAGGACGTTCTCGAGGCGGACGAGATTGTCGCCACCGATCGCTACATCACCGATCTCATTGCGCCGGGGCGCCATCCCATCCTGGTACATGTGTTTCGGTGGATCACGGAGCTCGGGTCAATGCCGACGTTGACGGCGGTGGCAATCGTCGCCACAGGTTTCCTGTGGGCACACCGTCAGATTCACTACATCGCGTCCGTCTGGCTCACCATCGCCGGGTCCCAGATCACCACCTGGAGTGGCAAGTTCCTCCTGCAGCGACAGCGGCCGGATTTCATTCTCGACGTCACTGCGGCGTCGCCTTCGTTTCCGAGTGGACACGCCACGGGCGCCACGGCGGTGCTGGGGATTATCGCCTACGTCATTGCCCGCGATCTGGCACGACCTCGGGCGAGTTTCGACATCGCGTTCTGGACGCTGGTGCTCATTCTCCTGATCGCGTTCAGCCGAATATTTCTTGCGGTCCATTATCCTTCGGACGTGTTCGCAGGGCTTCTGGTCGGTGGATTCTGGCTGCTCGCCGGTATCGCGCTCGGCGAGGTGCTGCGAACAACAGGCAGGGCCTGACAGTGTTGCGGCCCCCCGGCACGCACTGATAAGGATGGGAAACCACCGTTCAGGCAGGCCTGAGCGGATCCGGGCGGAGGACATGCGATGACGAGAGAAATCGGCCATTTCATCGGCGGTGCAGAGGTCAGGGGCAGCAGCGGGCGTTTCGGCGACGTCTTCAATCCGAGCACCGGCGAGGTGCAAGCGCGGGTTGCGCTCGCCAGTGGCGCCGAAGTGCGTGCTGCCGTCGAGAGCGCGCTTGAAGCCCAGCCTGCATGGGCGGCCAAGAACCCGCAGGCACGCGCTCGCGTCATGTTCCGGTTCCTCGACCTGCTACAGAAGGAGAAGGAAGCGCTGGCGCAGCTGCTCTCGTCCGAGCACGGCAAGACCATCCCGGACAGCCATGGCGACATCCAGCGCGGCCTCGAGGTCGTGGAATTTGCCTGCGGCATTCCTCACCTGATGAAGGGCGAGTTCACAGAGGGCGCCGGTCCGCGCATCGACATGTACTCGATCCGTCAGCCGCTGGGCGTCGTCGCCGGCATCACGCCGTTCAACTTCCCCGCCATGATCCCGATGTGGAAATTCGCTCCCGCCATCGCCTGCGGCAATGCCTTCATCCTCAAGCCCTCCGAGCGCGATCCGTCGGTGCCGATGCGCCTGGCCGAACTGATGATCGAGGCGGGATTGCCGGAAGGCATCCTGAACGTGGTCAACGGCGACAAGGAAGCTGTCGATACCATTCTCGCCGATCCCGACATCCAGGCGGTGGGATTCGTCGGTTCCACGCCGATCGCCGAGTACGTCTACAAGACGGGTGCGACACACGGGAAGCGCGTCCAGTGCTTCGGCGGCGCAAAGAACCACATGATCATCATGCCGGATGCCGACATGGATCAGGCGATCGACGCTCTCATCGGCGCTGGGTACGGATCCGCCGGAGAACGCTGCATGGCCGTTTCGGTCGCGGTGCCGGTAGGAGAGAAGACGGCCGACCTGCTCGTCGAGCGCCTGATCCCGAGGGTCGAGGGCCTCAAGATCGGCCCCTCGACTGATCGCGAGGCCGATTACGGTCCGCTGGTGACGCGCCAACACCTCGAAAGGGTGAAGTCCTATGTCGACCTCGGAGTCCAGGAAGGAGCCGAACTGCTGGTCGATGGCCGCGGCTTCACGATGCAAGGCTACGAGAACGGCTATTTCATGGGCGGGTGCCTGTTCGATCGGGTGACCCCGGACATGCGCATCTACAAGGAAGAGATATTCGGACCCGTCCTGTCCGTGGTGCGCGCAAAGGACTATGACGAGGCTCTCGCGCTGCCGTCCCGGCACGAATACGGGAACGGTGTTGCCATCTTCACCCGCGACGGTGATACGGCGCGAGATTTCTCATCGCGGGTCAACGTCGGCATGGTTGGCGTCAACGTGCCGATCCCGGTCCCGCTCGCCTATCACACGTTCGGCGGCTGGAAGCGCTCGATGTTCGGCGACCTCAACCAGCACGGACCGGATTCAATCCGTTTCTACACCAAGACGAAGACAATCACGTCGCGTTGGCCATCCGGCGTCAAGGAAGGATCGGAGTTCGTCATCCCGACGATGAGCTGAGGGGTCGCACGAGCGCTTCGCAGACGATGAAGGTTGCATTTCTCGGTCTTGGCCGGATGGGCAGAGGCATGGCGGGCTGCCTGCTGTCCGCCGGCCACGAGGTAACACTGTGGAATCGTTCGCCCGGAAAGGCGGACGGCCTGGTCGCCGCCGGCGGACGGCTCGCCGCAACGCCGCGTGACGCAGCCGAGAACGCCGATGCCGTGTTTGCGATGGTCGCCGACGACGCCGCATCGCGCGCGGTGTGGCAGGGACCTGATGGCGCACTGGCATCGATCCGGCGCAACGCATTTGCGATCGAGTGCTCCACGCTGTCGGCGGCGCATGTGCAGCAGTTGGCAAGCGCCGCCCGTGAAACAGGGGCACGGTACATCGATTGTCCGGTGACGGGGCTGCCGGATGCCGCCGCCGCCGGTACGCTGACGCTTCTCGTCGGCGCATGCATCGACGACATCGAGGCCGCGCGACCGCTGCTGGAGCCGATTTCCAGCCGCATCTTCCGGTTCGGAGAGGTCGGCGCGGGGACCGCCTACAAGCTACTGATCAACCTGATGGGGGCGGTACAGATTGCCGGCCTCGCGGAAGGCATGGCGCTGGCCCAACGGCTCGGGCTGGATGGCGAAACGGTCGCTGAGGCGATCGTGGCCGGTACGGCAGCCAGTCCGCAGGTTGTTCGCCATGCTGCCAGGATGGCGCGGCGCAGCTTCGACGAACCGACCTTCACGGCTGCGCTGCGGCGCAAGGATGCCGCGTATGGCGTGGAACTGGCGCATGCAGCCGGTCTGGCGGTTCCTCTCGGCGAGGCCGCCTTGAGCTGGTTCGACACCGCTTCGCGGACAGATCCCGATGGCTGCGAGGGCAAGGTCGTCGATGCGGTTCTCGCCCGCGGCTGACGACGGTGCTCATTCCCGCCCGCTCGCGGGTACGGGCGCGATGGCGCGGTACCGCGAGCTCGTCGCTCAGGGCGAACTCACACCCGATCCGCACCAGGCACAGATCGTGACCCGCCTGTCGGCACTGGCGGATGCGCTGGCCGGCTATCGGCCGATGCGCACGACGGGAATTGGACGGCTTCTCAGTCTTCGGCGCCGCGTTGTACCACCGCGTGGCATCTACATTCATGGTGGCGTCGGGCGCGGCAAGTCCATGCTCATGGATCTCTTCTTTGCAGGAGCGCCCATCGCCGACAAGCAACGCGCGCATTTCCACGAGTTCATGCAGGATGTCCATGAGCGCATTCACAAGTGGCGAATCGGACGGCGGATGAATTCGGTCGAGCGCGCCGATCCGATACCGGACGTGGCCGCCGAGATTGCCGACAACGCCACGCTCCTGTGCTTCGACGAATTCCAGGTCACCGACATCACCGATGCCATGATCCTCGGCCGCCTGTTCCAGGGGTTGCTTTCAAGAGGCGTGGTCGTCGTGGCAACCTCCAATCTTGCCCCCGACAGGCTGTATGAGAATGGGCTCAACCGCGGGCTGTTCCTGCCGTTCATCCGATTGATCGAAGAGCGCATGGACGTGGTCGTGCTCGGCGGTGACACCGATTACCGGCTTAGCCGGCTGAAGGGCATGCCGGTCTATTACACGCCGCTCGATGCCGAAAGCAGACAGCGGATGCAGGATGCTTGGCATCGTCTCACCGATCGGGCCTGCGGCGAGCCGCGCATTCTCGAGTTGAAGGGACGCGTCATCGAGGTCCCCGAGGCGGCGTGGGGCGTGGCGCGCTTTTCCTTCAGCGACCTCTGCGAGAGCCCTCGGGGAGCGGCCGATTACCTCAAGATCGCGCGCAGCTTCCATACCGTCTTGATTGACGACATTCCGCAGCTGGGACGGCAGGACAGCAGCGCCGCGCGCCGGTTCACGACGCTGGTCGATACCTTCTACGAACACCGGGTGAAGCTCATCGTGTCTGCAGCGGTGATGCCCGACGAGCTTTACGTCGAGGGTCCTGGCGCCGACGAATTCGCGCGTACGGCGTCACGGCTCGTGGAGATGCAGTCGGCCCGATACCTGGCACTCGGGCATGGCGTCTGACTTTCGTCGAATGGTCGGGCAGCTTGTCTGTACGGGGTAATCGGGATACACCCCGCCTGACCGGGGCGCCGGGGACGTCAGATTTGAGGGGAAGCGGCATGGCTCGACACAAGATCGCACTTGTCGGCGGCGGGATGATCGGTGGCACTCTCGCCCATATTGCCGGGCTCAAGGAACTCGGAGACGTCGTGATGTTCGACATCGTCGACGGGCTGCCGCAGGGAAAGACGCTCGACATCTCGCAGGCGTCGGCGATCGAGGGCTTCGATGCGACGATGATCGGCACCAACCGATACGCCTCGCTCGAGGGAGCCGACGTGGTGATCGTGACCGCCGGTGTCCCCCGCAAGCCAGGCATGAGCCGGGACGACCTCCTCGAGGTGAACCTGAAGGTGATGGAACAGGTGGGCGCGGGGATCCGCAAGTATGCGCCAAACGCCTTCGTCATCTGCATCACCAATCCGCTCGACGCCATGGTTTGGGCGCTGCAGAAGTTGTCGGGACTGCCGACGTCGCATGTCGTGGGCATGGCCGGCGTGCTCGACTCGGCCCGCTTCCGCTACTTCCTTGCCGAAGAATTCAGGGTGTCCGTCGAGGATGTGACGGCCTTCGTACTCGGCGGCCACGGCGACACGATGGTGCCGCTCGCGCGCTACTCGACGGTCGCCGGGATTCCGCTGCCCGACCTCGTCGCGATGAAGTGGACGACCGCCAAGCGCATCGACGAGATCATCCAGCGCACCCGCGATGGCGGTGCGGAGATCGTTGGTCTGCTGAAGACCGGCTCCGCCTACTATGCACCGGCGAGCGCTGCCATTGCCATGGCGGAGTCATACCTCAAGGACAAGCGTCGTGTGCTCCCCTGCGCCGCCTGGCTCGACGGCCAGTACGGCGTCAAGGGACTTTATGTCGGCGTACCGGTCGTGATCGGCGCGGGCGGTGTCGAACGCGTCGTCGAGATCAAGCTCGACCGCGAGGAGAAGGCCGCATTCCGCAAATCGGTCAAGTCGGTCGAGGGGCTGATCAAGGCCTGTCGCGATATTAATCCTGCGCTTGCCGACTAGTCCCGACCCGCCGGGCCGCGTGAGCTTGCGGCCACAACCGGCGATGCTATAACACCTCGGCACCGCCACGTCGGTGCCGAAGCCTCCAGCTCCAACCAATCTGGAACGACTTCATGAACATACACGAACATCAGGCGAAGGAAGTCCTTCGCAGCTACGGCGTGCCGGTGCCGCGAGGACAGGCGGCGTTCTCGGTCGATGAAGCGGTCGCAGCAGCACAGTCGCTTGGCGGACCGGTCTGGGTGGTCAAGGCCCAGATCCATGCCGGCGGCCGCGGCAAGGGCGGCGGCGTCAAGGTCGTGAAGTCGATCGACGACGTCCGTGCCGAGGCCGAACGCATGCTCGGCATGAACCTGGTGACGCATCAGACAGGCCCCCAGGGCCGGATCGTCCGCCGTCTGTATATCGAGGAAGGCGGCGACATCGCGCGCGAGCTCTACCTTTCCTGTCTTGTCGATCGCGCCACCTCGCGCGTGGCCTTCATCGCGTCGACCGAAGGCGGGATGGACATCGAGGAAGTCGCACGTGAGACGCCGGAGAAGATCTTCACCATCACCGTCGACCCGGCTGCGGGTTTCAGCCCTTACGTCGGGCGCGACATCGCCTATGCGCTGAAGCTTGAGGACGCACAGGTCAAGCAATGCGTGAAGCTCATCGAGGGGCTGTATAGGGCGTTCCTCGACAAGGACATGAGTCTGCTCGAGATCAACCCACTCGTGGTCACCGGCTCCGGGGATCTCGTCTGTCTCGACGCCAAGGTGAACTTCGATGACAATGCTCTCTATCGTCATCCGGACATAGTCGAACTGCGCGACAAGACGGAAGAAGACGAAAAGGAGATCGAGGCATCCGAGCACGACCTCTCCTACATCGCGCTCGACGGCAATATCGGCTGCATGGTGAACGGCGCCGGCCTTGCGATGGCAACCATGGACATCATCAAGCTGTACGGTGCCGAGCCGGCCAATTTCCTCGACGTTGGTGGCGGCGCAACAAAGGAGAAGGTGACCGCCGCGTTCAAGATCATCACGGCGGACCCCAACGTGCAGGGAATTCTGGTGAACATCTTCGGCGGCATCATGCGGTGCGACGTGATCGCCGAGGGCGTGGTCGCCGCCGTCAAGGAAGTGGGGCTGCAGGTGCCACTCGTGGTTCGCCTCGAAGGCACCAATGTCGAGAAGGGCAAGAGCATCATCTCGCAGTCCGGCCTCAATGTCATCGCCGCCGACGACCTCGACGATGCGGCACGCAAGATTGTCGCCGCCGTGAAGCAGGCGGCCTGACCCATCCGTTTACGGAGAGTTAAGGATCGATGTCCGTTCTCGTCGACAGGAATACAAGAGTCATCTGCCAGGGGATCACCGGCAAGACCGGCACCTTTCACACCGAACAGGCAATTGCCTACGGAACGCGCATGGTGGGCGGTGTCACGCCGGGGAAGGGCGGAACCGAACATCTGGGCCTGCCGATCTTCGATACCGTCGCTGAGGCACGGGCCGCGACACAGGCCGACGCCAGTGTCATATATGTGCCACCGCCGTTCGCCGCCGATGCGATTCTCGAGGCGATTGCAGCGGAGATCCCGCTTGTCGTCTGCATAACAGAAGGCATTCCGGTTCTGGACATGGTCAGGGTGAAGCGGACGCTGCAGGGCTCGCGCACCCGCCTCATCGGACCCAACTGTCCCGGCATCATCACTCCCGAACAGTGCAAGATCGGCATCATGCCCGGTCACATCCACAAGGCGGGGTCGGTCGGGATTGTGTCGCGGTCGGGAACCCTGACCTATGAGGCGGTGTTCCAGACCACGAACGTCGGGCTTGGCCAGTCGACCTGCATCGGCATCGGTGGCGATCCCGTCAACGGTACGAACTTCATTGACTGCCTGGAGATGTTTCTGGCCGATCCGGATACCCACTCCATCATCATGATCGGCGAGATCGGCGGCACCGCGGAAGAGGATGCAGCCGATTTCATCCGCCAGTCGAAGACGAAGAAGCCCGTCGTCGGCTTCATCGCCGGGGTCACCGCACCGCCGGGCCGCAGGATGGGCCATGCCGGTGCCATCATCTCCGGCGGCAAGGGTGGAGCCGAAGACAAGATCGAAGCGATGCGTAGCGCCGGCATCGCGGTCGCCGACTCGCCGGCCGGCCTTGGAACTACGCTGCTTGAAGTCTTAAATGGTTAGGCACACTTTTCGGGTATTCCGAAAGCCGGAATTCACACTTGCAACCGCGATGCGGAGCGCGCGCTCCGTGCGAGCTGGCGATGGCTAAGGACAGGCTGAACGACGTCTTCGAGCGAACTTCGTTCCTTTATGGCGGCAACGCTCAGTTTATCGAGCAACTCCATGCCCGTTACTCGCAGGATCCGGAGTCGGTGGATCCTGAATGGCGTTCGTTCTTTGCCGAACTCGAGGACGATCGCGATGACGTGATCGCCAGCGCCCGTGGCCCGTCATGGGAACGGACGGACTGGCCGTTGCCGATGAACGGTGAGCTGGTCAGCGCCCTGGACAGCAACTGGCCGGCCTACGAGCGGTCGATCGCAGACAAGATCGGCGAGCGAGCGCAGCGCCACGGGCCGCCGCTCAGCGAACAGGAAATCCGCCGCGCGACTCTGGATTCCGTCCGGGCGCTGATGATGATCCGCGCCTTCCGTATCCGCGGCCACCTCGTCGCCGATCTCGATCCGCTCAAGCTGTGGGCGAAGACCGAACATCCGGAGCTTCAGCCGGAGACCTACGGGTTCGGACCGGAGGACCTCGATCGGCCGATCTTCATCGACCACGTGCTCGGCATGGAAATGGCGACGGTGCGGGAGATGCTCGACATCCTGCGCCGCACGTACTGCTCAACCCTGGGCGTTGAGTTCATGCACATCTCGGATCCAGGCGAGAAGGCCTGGATCCAGGAACGCATCGAAGGGCCGGACAAGGAAATCTCGTTCACGCCGGAAGGCAAGCGGGCAATCCTGCGCAAGCTGATCGAAGCGGAGGGGTTCGAAAACTTCCTCAACGTCAAGTACACCGGAACCAAGCGCTTCGGCCTCGACGGCGGCGAATCCATGGTGCCGGCGCTGGAGCAGATCATCAAGCGCGGCGGCCATCTCGGCGTTCGCGAGATCGTCATCGGAATGGCGCATCGCGGCCGGCTCAACGTGCTGGCCAACGTGATGGGCAAGCCGTTCCGTGCCATCTTCCACGAGTTCAAGGGCGGTTCCTGCAATCCGGAGCAGGTCGAAGGCTCGGGCGACGTCAAGTATCATCTCGGCACGTCGTCGGACCGCGAATTCGACGGCAATTCCGTCCATCTGTCGCTGACCGCCAATCCGTCGCATCTCGAGATCGTCGACCCCGTGGTGCTCGGCAAGGCGCGCGCCAAGCAGGATCAGCGCAATGACGAGACCAGGACTTCGGTGCTGCCGCTGCTGCTGCACGGGGACGCAGCATTCGCCGGCCAGGGTGTGGTGGCGGAGTGCCTGGGGCTCTCGGGGCTGCGCGGCCACAGATCCGGCGGCTCGGTCCACTTCATCATCAACAACCAGATCGGGTTCACGACCAGCCCCATTCATGCTCGCTCGTCACCGTATCCGTCCGACGTCGCCAA
>CAZSNL010000008.1:19219-56334 GCA_964608275.1 uncultured Hyphomicrobiales bacterium
ATCTTCCACGTGAACGGCGACGACCCCGAAGCGGTCGTGTACGCTGCCAAGATCGCCACCGAATTCCGCCAGCAATTCCACAAGCCGGTGGTGATCGACATGTTCTGCTATCGACGGTTCGGCCACAACGAGACCGACGAGCCGTCGTTCACGCAGCCGATCATGTACCGGCGGATTGCCGAACACCCCACCGTCGTTCAGGTTTACGGTGAGCGGCTCGTCCGCGAAGGCGTGATCGACGACGGGTGGGTCGCAGAGGAAAAAGCCCGCTACCGGCGCAGGCTCGAGGAAGAACTCGAGGCGGCGGACGGCTATCGTCCGAACAAGGCCGACTGGCTGGACGGGCGGTGGGCCGGCCTGAGGCGGCCGGAAGATGAGGGCCCGCGACGCGGCCAGACCGGCGTGAGCCTCGACACGCTCCGGGAGATCAACCGCAAGATCACCGAAATCCCGCAGGATTTCCGTGCGCATCGTACGATCAAGCGGATTTTCGAGAACCGGCGCAGGTCGACCGAGGAAGGCGCCGGCATCGACTGGGCAACAGCGGAACAGCTTGCCTTCGCATCGCTGATCGCCGAGGGCTACCCGGTGCGCCTTTCCGGCCAGGACTCCGAGCGCGGCACCTTCTCCCAGCGTCACGCGGTGCTGATCGACCAGGAGGATGAGCGCCGCTATGTCCCGATAAACAACGTCTCCGACGGCCGCGCCCGCTTCGAAGTCATCAATTCGATGCTGTCGGAAGAAGCGGTCCTCGGTTTCGAGTACGGTTACTCTCTCGCCGAGCCGAACGCGTTGGTGCTGTGGGAGGCTCAGTTCGGGGATTTCGTCAACGGGGCCCAGGTCGTCATTGACCAGTTCATCTCCAGCGCCGAGCGAAAGTGGCTCAGGATGTCGGGCCTCGTCATGCTGCTGCCGCACGGGTACGAGGGGCAAGGTCCCGAACATTCGTCGGCGCGGCTCGAGCGGTTCCTGCAGCTGTCCGCCGAGGACAACTGGCAGGTCGCCAACTGCACCACGCCGATGAACTACTTCCACATCCTGCGGAGACAGCTCAAGCGGGACTTCCGCAAGCCGCTCGTCCTGATGACGCCGAAGTCGCTGCTGCGGCACAAGCGGGTGGTTTCGCGCCTCGAGGAGTTCGGACCGGAAGCGAGCTTCCATCGGGTGCTCTGGGACGATGCCGAACATCTGCCCGACCAGAAGATCAAGCTGAAGCCCGACAGCGAAATCCGACGCGTCATCCTGTGCTCCGGCAAGGTCTACTACGACCTTTACGAGGAGCGCGAGCAGCGCGGAATCGATGACGTCTACCTGATGCGGGTCGAACAGCTTTATCCATTCCCCGTGCGCGCGCTCGTCACCGAACTGGGGCGGTTTCCGCAGGCGGAGATGGTCTGGTGTCAGGAAGAACCCAAGAACATGGGCGCCTGGACGTTTGTCGATCCGTATCTTGAGTGGGTGCTGAACCATATCGATGCCAGACACCGCAGGCTCCGGTATGTCGGTCGCCCTGCATCGGCGGCAACCGCCACCGGCCTGATGGCCAAGCACCTGCAGGAACTGAGGGCCCTGCTCGATGAGGCATTTGCGAAATGACGGCACACCCGGGACCGGGTGAGGACTGCGAGGCCACGAATGGCAATTGAGATACGCGTGCCGGCACTCGGTGAATCGGTGACCGAGGCAACTATCGCAAAGTGGTTGAAGAAGGAGGGCGAAGCCGTAGCGGTCGATGAACCGCTGGTGGAACTCGAGACCGACAAGGTCACACTCGAAGTACCGGCGCCGGTAGCGGGCGTGCTGTCCAACATCGCCGTGGCCGAGGGCGAAACGGTCGAGGTGGGCGGCATTCTTGGCGCCATACAGGAGGGGCAGGCAGCTGCCCCTGCCGCCAGGAAGTCAGCTGCCGCGGAGACGGCGGAGCCCCAGGCAGAACGCGCTTCGCCTACTCAGAAGGGCGACGACGGTGCGGCAACGCCCGAGCGCACGGTCGAAAGCCAGTCGCCGGCGCACGAAAGCGCAGCCGGTGCCGGCCCGGGTCAGGTGCTGTCGCCTGCGGTGCGGAAGCTGCTGCAGGAAAGCGGGGTCGATCCTTCGCAGGTACGAGGCAGCGGCAAGGAGGGTCGCATCCTCAAGGGCGACGTGATCGAGCATCTCGAGGAGGCTCGTGGCGCCGAGCCGCGGGCGGAAGCGCCGCAGCCCGGCGTACGCACGCCCGCCACCGACGCCGACGCGGCCCGTGAGGAACGGGTCCGCATGACCCGCCTCCGCCAGACCATCGCGCGTCGGTTGAAGCAGGCGCAGGAAACCGCCGCCATGCTCACCACCTTCAACGAGGTGGACATGACGGCCGTGATGCAACAGCGCCGGCAGTACAAGGACCTCTTCGAGCGCAAGCACGGCGTGAAGCTCGGGTTCATGAGCTTCTTCGTGAAGGCGTGCTGCGTCGCGCTCAAGGAAATCCCGGTCGTCAATGCCCAGATCGACGGCACCGATATCGTCTACAAGAACTACTACCACATCGGTATTGCGGTCGGTACCGACCGAGGTCTCGTGGTACCGGTCGTCCGCGATGCCGATCGCATGTCGCTTGCGGAAATCGAGAAGACGATCAACGAGCTCGCAGCGCGCGCCCGCGAAGGCACCCTGTCGATAGACGACATGCAGGGGGGGACCTTCACCATCTCCAACGGCGGCGTCTACGGCTCGTTGATGTCGACGCCGATCCTCAACGCACCGCAGTCAGGGATCCTGGGCATGCACAAGATCCAGGAGAGACCGATGGTCGTCGGCGGCGAAATTGCAATCCGGCCGATGATGTATCTCGCGCTCTCCTATGACCACCGCATCGTCGACGGCCGGGAGGCAGTGACGTTCCTGGTACGGGTCAAGGAGACGCTCGAGGATCCGCAACGCATGGTGCTTGACCTATGAGCCAGTACGACCTGATCGTCATCGGCACCGGTCCCGGTGGGTACGTGTGCGCCATCCGCGCGGCGCAGCTGGGCATGAAGGTCGCTGTCGTCGAGAAGCGCGCCACCCATGGCGGCACCTGCCTGAACGTCGGATGCATTCCGTCAAAGGCGTTGCTTCACGCCTCCGAGCGGTTCGAGGAAGCGGGGCACGCGCTCGCTCGCATGGGCGTTGTGACCGGCAAGCCGAAGCTCGACCTCAAGGCGATGATGGCGTTCAAGGAGGAAGGCATCTCCGGCAACGTCAAGGGCATCGAGTTCCTGTTCAAGAAGAACAAGATCACCGCCTATCATGGAAGCGGCCGCATCCTCGCGCGCGGGAAGGTGGAAGTAACCGGAGACGGCGAAAACAAGGAGACGCTCGAGGCGACGAACATCGTCATTGCCACCGGCTCCGATGTCGCCCGGCTGAAGGGGATCGAGATCGACGAGAAGCGCATCGTGTCATCCACTGGCGCCCTTGCGCTCGAGGAGGTGCCGAAGCGGCTGCTGGTGATCGGTGCGGGTGTCATCGGGCTCGAACTCGGCTCGGTCTGGCGGCGGCTCGGTTCGAAGGTCACCTTCGTCGAGTTTCTCGACCGCATCCTGCCGGGGATGGACGACGAGGTGGCCAAGACATTCCAGCGCACGCTCAGGAAGCAGGGTGCCGAATTGCGTCTTTCCTCCAAGGTTACCGCAATCAAGCCGGTCAAGAAGGCGCTCGCGGTCACCGTGGAGCCCGCCGCCGGCGGAGAAGCCGAGACCGTCGAGGCGGACGTCGTTCTCGTGTCCATAGGTCGGACGCCGTACACCGAAGGTCTCGGGCTCGAGGAAGCCGGCGTGGAACGGGACGACCGTGGGCGCGTCGTGATCGACGACCGCTTCCGGACCAGCGTGGAGGGTATCTACGCGATCGGCGACGTGGTGCGCGGCCCCATGCTGGCGCACAAGGCCGAAGACGAGGGCATCGCCGTCGCCGAGTTGATCGCCGGACAGGCGGGTCACGTGAACTACGAGGTGATCCCAAACGTCGTCTATACGATGCCGGAAATCGCCTCCGTCGGCCGGACCGAGGAAGAACTCAAGGAAGCCGGCATCGAGTACCGGTCGGGCAAGTTCCCCTTTACCGCCAACTCGCGCGCCAAGGTCAACCAGACCACCGACGGCTTCGTGAAGGTGCTGGCGGACGCGCGAACCGATCGCGTTCTCGGCGTTCACATCATCTCGGCCGTGGCGAGCGAAATGATTGCCGAAGCTGCTGCGGTCATGGAGTTCGGTGGCTCAGCGGAAGATATCGCCCGCACCTGCCACGCTCATCCGACGCTCACCGAGGCGGTGAAGGAAGCCGCGATGGCCGTCGAAGGGCGCGCCATTCACATGTAGCGCGCCGCCACCAGTCGGTGAGTCAACCGCTGCCGGCGCGGGCCTCGCGATCCGCAATCGCGATCATGTCGGCAAGGATTGCATCGATCGCGTAGTCCCGCGGCGTGTAGACAGCGGCGACTCCTGCCTTGCGGAGCCGATCGGCATCCGACGGCGGAACGATACCGCCGACGACCACCGGAATGGCGAGCTGCTCGCGGGCAAGGCCATCCATTACGGCGTTCACCAGAGCGACGTGGGAGCCCGACAGGATCGACAGTCCGATCAGGTGAACATCCTCCTCGAGTGCGGTACGGACGAGCCGGTCGGGGGTAACGCGAATGCCGTCGTAGACCACCTCCATTCCGCAGTCCCGCGCCCGGAGCGCGATCTGCTCGGCGCCGTTCGAATGGCCGTCGAGGCCCGGCTTGCCGATCAGGATCTTCAGCCGCCGCCCGAGTCGGCGCGAGACCTCTTCCACCGCTTCGCGCAGTTGCCTGGCGCCGCTATCGCCGCCGGTTGCCACGGGCCCACCGATGCCGGTCGGAGCGCGGTACTCGCCGAACACCTCGCGCAACACGCCTCCCCATTCGCCGGTGGTCACGCCCGCCTTCGCCGCGCCATTGGTGGGCTCAATTATGTGGCGGCCTCCCTGTGCGGCGGCGCGTAGATCTGCCCGCGCCGACCGCACGGCTCCGGCATCGCGGCTGTTTCGCCACGCGGCAAGACGTTCGACCTGCTCGCGTTCGACCTCCGGCGCGACGGCAAGGGCGGACTCCCGGAGGCTCGCGACGAGCGGCGACGGCTCGCTTTCCGTGAACGCATTGACACCGGCGACGACCTGCTCGCCCGCCTCGATGGCAGCGAGGCGCCGTGCGTTCGACTCGACCAGGGCGCGCTTCATGTATCCCTGCTCCACCGCCGCCACGGCACCGCCCCTCGCCTCAATGTCGGCGAACAGGTCCCTTGCCTCGGCCTTTAGTTGGGTGACCTTGCGGGCAATCTCGGCGGAGCCGGCAAAGATGTCTCCATACTCCAGCAGATCGGTCTCGTAGGCGAGAATCTGCTGCATCCTGAGCGACCATTGCTGGTCCCAAGGCCGCGGAAGACCGAGCGCCTCGTTCCACGCCGGCAACTGGACGGCACGGGCGCGGGCATCCTTCGACAGCGTCACCGCCAGCATTTCGAGGAGAATGCGGCAGACGTTGTTCTCGGGTTGCTGTTCGGTCAGTCCGAGCGAGTTTACCTGAACACCGTACCGGAACCGCCTGAGCGCGGGATCCTCGATGCCATAGCGTTCGGCCGTGATCTCGTCCCACAGCTCGACGAATGCCCGCATCTTGCACAGTTCGGTGACGAAGCGGATGCCTGCATTGACGAAGAAGCTGATGCGACCGACCACGGCGGGGAACCTGTCGGGTTCCACCTGTCCCGAGGCGCGCACGCAATCGAGTACCGCACACGCGTTTGCAAGCGCGAAGGCGAGCTCCTGCACCGGCGTCGCACCTGCCTCCTGCAAATGATACGAGCACACGTTCACCGGGTTCCACTTCGGCATTTCCGCGCTGGTGTAGGCGATGACGTCGCTGACGAGGCGCATCGACGGCCCGGGAGGAAAGATGTAGGTGCCGCGGGAGAGATACTCCTTCAGAATGTCGTTCTGGGTCGTCCCGGCAAGTCTGGCGCGATCGGCACCCTGTTCGTCGGCCACCGCCACGTAGAGCGCCAGAAGCCACGGTGCGGTGGCGTTGATGGTCATCGAGGTGTTCATGGCATCAAGCGCGATGCCATCGAGCAGCATGCGCATGTCGCCGAGGTTCGAGATCGGTACGCCGACCTTGCCGACCTCGTGGCGAGCGAGCGGATGATCGGCGTCGATGCCGGTCTGCGTCGGAAGATCGAAGGCGATGGACAGGCCGGTCTGGCCCTTGGCGAGGTTCTGCCTGTAGAGCGCGTTCGAGGCGGCGGGCGTGGAATGGCCCGCATAGGTGCGGAAGATCCACGGCCGGTCGCGGTCGGGCTGCGTCATGAACTCGTTTCCTCGACGGAGCACCCTGCGTCTACACCTAGCACAGCTTGTTGCAACGCAAAATGCCGTAACCTCCCGGAAGCCTCTTTTGTTGCGGTGCAAAATGGATTACAACGGTCGCAACACTGCCCCACGGAACGCGAGAGGTCGCGCCATGCCGCTCGAGACCGCCGCGTCGATCGGACCGACAGGGACCGCCCGGGACCTCTACGAGATCGGCGAGATTCCCCCCCTTGGGCATGTTCCGGGAAAGATGTACGCCTGGACCATCCGTCAGGATCGCCACGGCCCGCCCGACGAGGCGATGAAGGTCGAGGTCGTGCCCACGTGGCAACTCGACTCCACCGAGGTGCTTGTCCTGGTGATGGCGGCGGGCGTCAACTACAACGGTGTCTGGGCGGCACTGGGCAAGCCCGTTTCGACAATCGACATCCATAACAACCCCTTCCACGTCGCCGGGTCCGATGCGGCCGGCATCGTCTGGGCCGTCGGTTCCAGGGTGACCCGCTGGCGGGTGGGCGATGAGGTGGTGATTCATTGCAACCAGGACGACGGTGACGACGATGAGTGCAACGGAGGTGATACAATGCTGTCACCGACTCAGCGCATCTGGGGCTACGAGACGCCGGACGGCTCGTTTGCCCAGTTCTGCCGTGTTCAGGCGCGGCAACTGCTGCCGCGGCCGAAGCACCTCACCTGGGAGGAATCAGCCTGCTATGTCCTGACGCTTGCCACTGCCTATCGGATGCTGTTCGGCCACCGGCCACACATCCTGAGGCCCGGCCACAACGTGCTGGTGTGGGGTGCGTCCGGCGGCCTCGGCTCGATGGCGGTGCAGCTCGTCGCGACAGCCGGCGCTCATGCGATAGGCGTGATCTCCGACGACTCCAAGCGGGATTTCGTGCTCCAGCTCGGCGCCAGGGGCACCATAAACCGCAATGAATTCGCCTGCTGGGGCGAGATGCCGGCGATCGGCAGCGACGAGTATGCAACCTGGCTCAAGGAGACTCGCCGGTTTGGCAAGGCGATCTGGGACTTCACCGGCAAGGGCATCAACGTCGACTTCGTTTTCGAGCATCCCGGGGAGGCAACGTTCCCGGTTTCCTGCTTCGTCGTGAAACGGGGAGGCATGGTGGTGTTCTGTGCCGGCACCACCGGCTACAAGCTGACCATGGACGCCCGGTACGTCTGGATGCACCAGAAGCGGATCCAGGGATCGCATTTCGCACATCTCAAGCAGGCGAGCCAGGCCAACCGGCTGGTGATCGATCGCCGGATCGATCCGTGCATGTCGGAAGTGTACGGCTGGGCCGACATCCCCAAGGCGCACACGCGCATGTGGAAGAACCAGCACCGCCCCGGCAACATGGCCGTCCTCGTCAACGCGCCGCGGCCAGGGCTGAAGACATTCGACGACGTGATCGAGGCCTGCGGCGGCTGACCGCCCCTGTCACTCGTCCTGCCGCAAGGCCTGGCCAAGGCGGCGGATCCGTATGGCACGGTTGATCTCGCCCCCGAATATCAGCACCAGCGCGGCGAGATAGACAAAGAACAACGCCGCCATCACCCCGGCAAGACCGGCGTAATAGCTGGCGTAGTTCGCGAACCGCGTCAGATAGATGGAGAATGCGCCGCCGAGCATCATCCAGACGATGACGGTCAGCACCACGCCAGGCCAGATGCTGGAAAATCGGTGCCAGCGCGCCGGCAGGACGGCGTGTGCCGCGAACAGGGCCAAGGTAAGGATCACGGCAGCGGCAGGCAGGCGGATGAGTTCGAACGTCACCGAGGCGGGCTCGAATTCCGGCACCAACCGGTGCGCCAGCGCGCCGATCACGGGCGCAAGCACGAGCAGATAGGCTACGGCCACCAGTACGAACGTGCCGCCTAATACCACCACCATGTAGAGCAGATAGAGCTTCAGTGTCGACCGGTGCTCGCGGACGCCATAGGCGCGATTGAGGCCGACGCGAACGCTGTCGACTCCACCGACGGCAAACCAGAGCGTCAGCAGCACGCCGACGCTGAGAATGTCGCCGCGCTGCACGGTCATCACCGTGCGGATCTCGGCGGCGAGCGGACCGACGACATCCGGTGGCACGATCGTGATGAGGAAGGCGATGAGGCGGTCGGCCATGCCCTGGTCGCCGAGAAAGGCGGTAACCGAACTGACGAAGATGAGGAACGGGAAAATCGCGAGTATTGCGCGGAATGCAATATTGCCGGCGAGCGGCAGCGCCTCGTCGTCCCACAACCTGAGCAGGGCCTCGCGCAGGATGGCCCAGGCCACGCGCCAGCTCCTGCCATACAGCAGGTCCTCGGGATGCTCGCTCAGGATCCGCGCGGACTTTCGACCGTCGCGAACGCTTTCCCTCTCGGCCTTGGCGTCCATCGTCTCAGAGCTATTGCTGCGGCGCGCTCATAACAGTTGCGCTGGCCGCCGCCAAGGCTGTAACCGTTGTCGCGAGGCTGGCGTTCCGCTCGCGGGGCGGCGACCCGCCGGCGTCGTCGAATGCAGGAGCGGATGACCCTGACGCACCAAACGCGATCAGCTGCCGGAACTGCGGCTCCGGCCTGGCTCGGGCTGACCCCTGGGCTGTTCGTGTTGCTGTGGTCCACCGGCTTCATCGGTGCCGGGATGGGATTGCCGCACGCTGAGCCGATGACATTCCTCGCGTGGCGATTCGGACTGGCCGTGCTGCTGTTCGTCGCGATTGCGATCCTCTGGCGGGCGCCGTGGCCCCGTCCGCGGGAGGCCCTTCACGCTTCTGTCGTCGGTACCATGCTGCACGGCGTCTACCTGGGCGGGGTGTTCGCCGCAATCGCGCGCGGCATGCCGGTCGGTCTTTCGGCCCTCATCGTCGGCATTCAGCCGATACTCGCCGCGCTCGCGGCAGGTCCGCTGCTGGCCGAACGCGTCTCTGCAATGCAATGGCTCGGCAGCATCACCGCCTTTGCCGGGCTGGTGCTCGTGGTGTGGAACAAGACGGGTGTTACCGGCGACGCCGGCTGGGCATGGGACGGCGTCGCCATGGCGCTGTGCATCGCCGCGCTGGTCGGCATAACGGCAGCCAACATCTACCAGAAGCGGTTCGGCCAGGGTCAGGACATGCGGACCGCCGGAGTGTTTCAGTACGGAGCGGCGCTAGCGGTGACGATGCCGGCGGTTCTCCTGTTCGAAACCGGTCACGTGAACTGGACCGGAGAGCTCGTGTTCGCGCTCACCTGGCTCGTACTCGTCCTGTCGGTCGGTGCGGTACCGTTGCTCATGTTGCTGATACGGTTTGGCGAAGTGTCGCGCGTCACCGGGTTGTTCTATCTCGTCCCGCCCGTGACCGCCATCATGGCTTTCATACTGTTCGGTGAGAAAATGACCCCAGTCGAAATCGTCGGTGTCGGAATCACCGCGGTCGGCGTGGCGCTGGCTACCCGCCCGGGCAGGGGATCAACCCCAGACGCGAGGGCGGGCTGATGTCGCCGCCCGTCGATAGTGTTCAGTCGAGCCCGTCGCTTCCGTCAGCGACGGACGTGGTGGTGATCGGCGGCGGGATCATCGGCGTCTCTGCTGCGTGGTGGCTGGCGCGCCGTGGCGTCTCGGTTGTCCTGTGCGAAAAGGGGGTCGTGGCCGGCGAGCAGTCCAGCCGCAACTGGGGCTGGGTGCGCAAGCAGAAGCGCGATCCCCGCGAGTTCGCGCTGATCCGCGAGTCGCTGGAGATCTGGCAGCGCCTCGACCGTGACATCGAGCAGGATACCGGCTTCACGCAGTGCGGGATCATGTACCTGATCGACTCCGAGGACGAACTGGCGCGGTTCGAGGACTGGCTCGAGCAGGCGCGTCCGTACCAGTTCGGGTCCAGGCTGCTGAGTCCGCGCGAGGTCGAGGATCTCGTGCCCGAGTCGGGCCGCAAGTGGCTTGGCGGTCTCTACACGGCGACCGACGGTGGAGCCGAACCATCCAAGGCGGCTCCAGCGATCGCCAGGGCGGTCCGGCGTCTGGGCGGCACCGTGATGCAGAACTGCGCCGTGCGCGGACTGGAAACGTCCGGCGGAAGGGTTTCCGGCGTGGTGACGGAAAAGGGCCGGATTGCCTGCTCGTCGGTCATCCTTGCCGGAGGCGCCTGGTCGGGACTGTTCTGTCGCTCGCTCGGCATCGACCTTCCCCAGCTCAAGGTCGTGGCGTCGGTGATGCGAACGACACCGCTCGACGGCCCGACCACCAGCACCTATGGCGGGCGCTTCTCCTATCGGCGGCGTCAGGACGGTGGATATACGGTAGCCAACGGCATCTCGGTAACCGCGGACATCGTGCCCGACACCTTCCGCCACATGCGGCAGTTCTGGCCGGCGTTCCGGATGCAGCGCGCGGGCCTGCGGCTCAGGCTCGGCCGCAGGTTCTGGGACGAACTGATGCAGCCAGGACGCTGGTCGCTCGATTCACCGTCGCCCTTCGAACGCGTTCGTGTGCTCGATCCGGAACCGGACCATGATTTCCTGACGACCGCCCTGAGCACCCTCCAGCAAACGTTTCCTGTGTTTTCCGGTGCGCGCATGGCGGAATCGTGGGCAGGGATGATCGACGCCACTCCCGACGTCGTGCCGGTGATCTCGCCGGTCAGCAGCTTGCCGGGCCTCATCGTCGCCACCGGCTTTTCAGGACACGGTTTTGGTATCGGTCCCGGTGCCGGCCGGCTCGCCGCAGAGCTTGCGACCGACGCCGATCCGGTGGTCGACCCGTCGCCGTTCCGGCTGTCGCGGTTCAGCGACGGTACGCCGATAGAACCCTACACGGGCGTCTAGCGGACAGGGAGGGTGCGCCGAGCATGGAGTGGATGTTCCTCGCCGCAGCAATCGTCTTCGAGGTCGGCGGCACTACCCTGCTCAAGATGTCGGAGGGGTTTACCCGGTGGGCGTTCGCCGCCTCTGCGCTTGCCGTCTATGGGGTGAGCTTCCTGTTCCTGTCATTCGCTTTGCGCACCATTGACGTCGGCGTGGCCTACGCCATCTGGTCAGGACTGGGCACGGTCCTGGTGGTCATCGTCGGCTACCTCGTGTTCGGCGAGCCGATGACGGCACTGAAGCTCGGATTTGTCGCCATGATTGTCGCCGGCGTGATCGGGCTGCACCTCACGTCGTCCCACGCCTGACGGGGGCTTGCGGTCACTCGCGGCCAAGTTCGATCGGCTCGCCGTGAGGCGTGGCCCGTGCCGCCCTGTCCCACGCGTCGCGCCGTTCGTGCAGCTGTGAAGCGTCGAGCAGCGCCTTGCGGGTGACGATCGTTTCCAGCGCCGAAAGCCAGTGGAGATAGTAATCCTCGGCGCGGGTGTGCGGCCCGGCGGCGGTGATGGTCCGGCCGAGTACCTCGGTCCACTCGTGCCAGGTGAAATAGCCGCGCTCGTTGAGCGTCACGGCCATGGCGAATGCCTGCGCCTGCCATGGTTCGGCGAACACCGGGCCGTCGCCGTCGCGTGGTATCGAGGCTACGGCTTCGAGCGCCTGCCTGACTGTCTCACGACGGCTCAAGATAGGGCTCCCACAGATCGACATGAACGCTGTCCGTGGCGCCGCCGTCCGGCCCCCACAGCTCCTGCGCCGCAAACCGGACACAGTAGAGCCACTGCGGGTCCTCGCCGGTTCCATGGGCATGGGAATCCGGAAACACGTGGCAGCCGTGGACGATCACGATTTTGCCCACGTGCCCGCGAACGTATCGGGGGAGGCGCGTGTGGCGCCTGGGGTGTATGTTGCGGGCCCGAACCCGGTCCCCTACCGCGAACCGGGCCGGTCGGGACGGCTCGCGTTCGACCGGCGCGCCGCGTGCCAGAACGGTCGGCACAGCAGCGGCAGTCAGTACCCGGTTCACCGGTTTGGGTTCGACCAGCTGGCAGCCCTTTTCGAGTTCATCGGGCGTCACCAGTCCGCGATCCACCAGAAGCCGTTCCAGCCCGGCGAGCCAGATCTCGTAATAGGATTTCGTCAGGTACTCGGCCGGCGGCAGGGACTCGCGGGCATGGCGCGACATGTCCAGGTTCCACTCGCCCATCGCGCCTGCGGCGAGCGTGATCGCAAAAGCGCGACGCTCCCATTCCGCATGAAATACGGGTTCGTCCGGTTCCGGCACGACCGGCCCGAAGCCGTGCATTCCGCCGAGATCCTGCGCGCCGTTCATTGCGCGGCCGTGCCGGCAGCATCCGGCGGGAGCGGCAGTCCGGTGCCGATCATCGAATCGCGCGTGACGAGCGCGGCCAGGCGGTCCACGCTCCACCCTTCGGTGTCGGAAGGGCGCATGGGCAGCACGAGATACCGCATCTCCGCCGTTGAATCCCACACCCGGACCTCGACGTTGGGGTCGAGGCGGACGCCGAACTCCTCGAGCACACCGCGCGGATCGGCGACTGCACGGGAGCGGTAGGGCGGGGACTTGTACCAGACGGGAGGCAGCCCGAGCACCGGCCAAGGATAACAGGAGCACAGGGTACAGACGACCATGTTGTGCACGTGCGGGGTATTCTCCACCACCCGCATGTGCTCGCCCTGGCGGCCCGTGTAGCCCAACGAGGCGATGGCGGCGGTGGCATCGTCCAGGAGCCATGCCTTGAAGGTGTCATCGGACCATGCCGTGGCAACGACGCGCGCGCCGTTCCGTGGTCCGACGCGGCTCTCGTACATCTCGATCAGGACGTCGAGCGCTTCAGGATCGATGTAGCCCTTCTCGATCAGCATCGATTCCAGCGCCCGCACCCTGAGTTCGGTCTCGGAAAGCGCCGATCCCTCGCCGTCATGGTGGTCGTGTCGGTGGGGTGCTTCCCGTGCCATCTCCGTATCCTGCGGGAAAGTGGTGCGATCCTGCCGCGACCCTGGCAAGTCTGGCGGAAATCCGAGCCAGTTCACGTCATCAGGTCATCCTGACGCGCTCGGCATCGGGTGTCCAGGCATCAGATCGTAGGGATGCTTCCAGCCCGGCAGCGCGCGGATCCTGTCGACCCATGCCTTCATGTTGGGATATTGCGCCCACTCGAAGCCTAGCTCGCCATCATAGAAGAAATACCCGCACATCGATATGTCGGCGATGGTCGGCGCGTTGCCCACGACCCATTCCCGGTCGGCCATGTGCCGCTCCACCACGTCGAGCGCCCGATGCATGCGCATGGTGAGGAATTCGATCGTCTTGGGATCGCCGAGGTTGGTCAGGTGACCGAGAAAGCGGCGAACGCTCGTGTAATTCGTGAGCTTGTAATTGTCGAACAGGATCCAGCGCAGCGCCTCAAGCCGCTCGTCGTCATCGGTCGGCTGGAACCGCCCGAACCGATCCGCCAGGTACTGCAGGATGACCCCCGACTGTGACACCTTGCGGCCGTCGTGGTCGAGTACCGGCACCTCGCCCATGATGTTGACCGAATCGCGATAGGAGTCGGTGCGCGTCTCGCCATTGAAGAAGTCCACGAAGCGCGGCTCCCAGTCGGCGGCGCACAGTTCGAGCATGAGTGCAGCCTTGTAGGCGTTGCCCGACTGGGCGAAGCAGTAGAGCGTGTACTCGGCCATCGTATCGGTTCCCTGTTGGCGATTGCTCGTGATGCCGGACCACCTGATGCCCGGCTAGGGCGCCTTGGCAAGTCCCCCGAGGCGACAGATCACGGCCCATTCCTCGGCTGTCACCGGCTGTACGGACAGCCGGCTGTTCTTGACCAGGACCATGTCCTGGAGTTCGGGCGTGGCCTTGACGCGCTGCAGTGACACCGGCTCTGGCAGGGCTTCTCTGGCGGCAACATCGACGCATGTCCAGGTGCCCGTGTCGTCGGTTGAATCGGGATGGGCCTCGGCTACCACCTCGACTATGCCCACGATCTCCCTTGCGGAGCCCGAATGGTAGAAGAAGCCAAGATCGCCCCGCTTCATCTGCGACATGATATTGCGGGCCTGGTAGTTGCGAACGCCGTCCCATTCCGCACCCTTCGGTCCGGCCTTCACCTGGTCGTCCCACGACCACGTTTCCGGCTCCGACTTGAACAACCAGTAAGCCATTGTCCCGTCACCCCTGTGGATTGTTGAACGTCCACGACCACGGTCGGATTTCGACCGAAGCAAAGAGTTCCGCCCTGGCGTAGGGATCGCGTGAAACGATTCCGCGTGCGTCTTCCAGCGACGCAGCTTCGAGGACAATCAGGCTGCCATTCGGCTCCCCGGTGCTGGTCGTGAATGGACCGGCAAGTTTCACCTGATCGCCAAGACCCTTGAGGAAGTCGAGGTGATCGGGCCGGACTGACTTCCTTACCTGGCCATGGCCCTCCTTGTCGGTGCAGATCACGGCAAAGAGCATTGTCCTCCTCCGGCTCGCCGAAAGCCCTGCTTGTCTGTCGCACGCAGGCCGCGGCTCTGCAATCCCCCCATTGGTTCGGATGCGGACTTGCGGCAGAGTCTTCACTGCTGTTGCTGCTGGCGGGCTTTCCGTCGGCGGTACGGCTGCTTAGGATAATGGCATGGTGGCACGCGACACAGATGGAGTGGTCGGGGTACTGCTCGCAGGCGGGCTCGCGCGGCGCATGGGCGGTGGCGACAAGGGACTGATCTCGATCGGCGGCCGGCCCATTCTCGACCATGTCATCAAGCGTCTGCGGCCGCAGGTGACGGCAATGATCCTGAATGCCAATGGTGACCCTGCCCGGTTCGCGGCGTACGGCCTTCCCGTCGTTGCCGATCCGGTCTCCGGATTCGCCGGGCCGCTCGCCGGTGTACTCGCGGGCCTCGATTGGGCACGCGCGAATTGCCCGGGCGTGGCATGGTGCCTGACGGTGGCGACCGACACGCCGTTTTTCCCGGAAGACCTGGCAGCGCGGCTGCTTCAGGCCGTGGACCGGGAAGGCGCAGACCTGGCCTGCGCGGCGAGCGGAGGGCGGCACCATCCGGTGTTCGGTCTGTGGCCGGTAGCGCTGGCCGACGATCTGCGGCATGCTCTCGTCGAGGAAGGCCTTCGCAAGGTGGATCAATGGACGGCGCGGCACCGTTTGGTCGTGGTCGAGTTTCCCACGGAGTCCTACGATCCGTTCTTCAACGCCAACCGTCCGGAAGACATTGCGGCGGCTGAGCGGATCCTTGCGATGTCTGCAGCATGAGGCCACCCGTGTTCGGCATCGCCGGATTCAAGCATGCCGGCAAGACGACGCTGACGGAGCGGCTGGTGGCGGAACTTTCGCAGCGAGGTTACGTGGTCTCGACCGTAAAGCACGCCCACCACACGTTCGAGGTCGATCAGCCGGGACGCGACAGCTGGCGGCACCGCGAGGCGGGTGCACGCGAAGTCGCGATCGTGTCGACGAACCGGTGGGCACTCATTCACGAACTGCGCGGGGAACCCGAGCCACCGCTTCAGGATATCCTGGCCAGGCTGGGACCCTGCGATATCGTCATCACCGAAGGCTACAAGCGCGAAAGCCATCCAAAGATCGAGGTTCGCGATCCTGCGCTTGGCCATCCCGAACTGGCCAACGGCGACCCAAGCGTTGTGGCGATTGCCAGTGCAGCGCCGGTTGCAGGATCGGCGCTGCCAGTCTTCGATCGCGACGATGTCACGGCAATCGCCAATTTCATTGTCGCCCACGTCGGTCTCGAGCCTCGCCGATGACTTCGCTGCGCCGCCGCCTTCTCGATGATTGCTTCCTGCATGACAAGGACCGCCTCCGCCACGACGACGCGCTGGCGCTGCTGAGCGAACGGCTGCAGCCGATCGCGGGGATCGAGGAGGTGGCGCTCGAGGCCGCGCTCGGCCGCGTGCTCGCGGTCGACGTCGCCGCCGAGCGCGACGTGCCGGGGTTCGACAATGCCGCCGTCGATGGCTATGCCTTCGCCCACGCCGATCTTTCGCCCGACGGAGCGACCGTGCTGGAAGTGTCGGACCGTGTCGCAGCGGGTGCAGCGGTTCCGAAGCCGCTCAGGCCAAGGACTGCCGCGCGGATCTTCACCGGCGCCATCATGCCACAGGGCGCTGATACCGTGATCATGCAGGAAGACGTCACACGGCGCGAAGAAGACGGCCGTGCCTTCGTCGAGATTCCCGCGGGCTTGCGGCGAGGCGCCAACTGCAGGCTTGCCGGAGAGGATGTGAAGGCCGGTGAAATCGCCATCGCTGCAGGCGAGAGGCTGCGACCGCAGGAACTTGCGAAGATTGCATCGATCGGCCTCGACAGGGTTGCCTGCAGACAACGGCTCAAGGTGGCGATTGCATCCACCGGAGACGAACTCATCCGCCCCGGCGCAGCGTACGCGCCAGGTCGCGTCTACGACTCCAACCACTATCTTCTCAGCTCACTGCTGACGACAGCCGGAACCGATGTCGTCGACCTGGGGATCCTGCCTGACGATCCGGTCGTGGTGCGAGAGACGCTGCTGTCCGCCGGCGAAAGCGTGGACATCCTGTTCACCACCGGCGGGGCGAGCCGCGGCGAGGAAGATCATGTCGTTGCCACGCTTGCCGAGTACGGGACGCTGCACGCGTGGCAGCTCGCCGTGAAGCCCGGCCGTCCGCTCGCGTTCGGACGCATCGGCGATGCTGCGTTCCTCGGCCTGCCGGGAAACCCGGTGGCCGTCATGATCTGCTTCCTGCTCTATGCGAGGCCGATGCTCGCGATGCTGGAGGGAGCCCGTTGGCACCCGCCGCAGCGCTACAGGATTCCGGCGGGCTTCGCCATCGCGCGAAAGAAACCGGACCGGCGCGAGTTCCTGCGTGGCTGGATCGAAATGGAACACGGAACCGCGGTCCTGAAACGGTTCCCGCGCGACGGCTCCGGCCTCATCTCCTCGCTGACCGCGGCGGACGGCCTCATCGAGATTGCCGAGGAAGTGACCGAGGTTGCCGAAGGCGACCTCCTGGATTTCATCCCGTTCCCCGAACTTGGATTGACGCCGAGATGACTGCCGAGGAACGCATCGAGCCTGAAGACGTGCTGTCGCCAAGGGATGTGCTGGATTTCTGGTTTGCTGCCGGAGCGGACAAATGGTTCGTTCGCGATGCCGAGTTTGACGCCGAGATTGCGGCCCGGTTCCGGCACCATCACGAGGCGGCAAAGTCCGGCGTCTATGACGATTGGCAGAACACGGCCGAGGGAGCGCTTGCGCTCATCATCCTTCTCGACCAGTTCGCCCGCAACATCTATCGCGGAACGCCGCAGGCCTTCGACGCCGACGCGCATGCACTGGAGATCGCACGTGCCGCAGTCGATCGCGGGCTCGACATGGAACTTCCGGCAGCGGTCCGGCAATGGTTCTACCTGCCGTTCGAGCATTCCGAGAACATGGCCGACCAGGAGCGGGCGCTGTTCCTGTTCGAAAGGTCCGGTCTCGACGAAGGCCTGAAGTGGGCGAAGATCCACGCCGACATCATTCGCAGGTTCGGCCGCTTTCCCCATCGCAATCCGATCCTCGGCCGCGACATGACGGAAGAGGAACAACGGTTCCTCGACGAAGGCGGATTCGCCGGCTGATCGCAGCGACGCCGACCTGACCCTCCACCATCACATTACCTGACCGCCGGCTGGCCCGGAAATTGCTGTGCCGTCCGGCAGGACTGTCGCGCGCGGGCTGGGTGGCAGTTTCCGGAACAATCGTGGCACCGGGCGGCACGCCACTGGCCCGCAAGGAGAACGGAAACGAGGGATTTTCCGGCTATGACCGATGCAATGTCGGATGACGACAAGGCGCGGAACGGAGGGAGGAGTACGTGACCCACGCCAGCTTTCCACTTGTGGAGACCGTGTGATGGCCGGTGAGCAAGTGCCGGCTGCCGCGTCATCCTGGCAGACGCTGGTCGGCCTCCTGCGCAGCAGCGGTGACAGGGCCCGGTCGAAGCGCCATGCGGTGCTCGCATTCGGTGTCCGCGTCGGCAGCGCCGGGCTGCTCTTCCTCAGCCAGATCCTGCTGGCGCGGTGGATGGGCAGCTTCGAGTACGGCATCTACGCCTACGTCTGGGTGTGGATCGTCATCCTCGGGCCGTTGATGACCCTGGGGTTCAACAACTCGGTCGTCCGCTTCATTCCCGAATACCGCGAGACCGGCGAAGCCGGTTTGCTGCGCGGCCTGATCGCCGGCAGCCGCCTGACGGCGCTTGCCGTGAGTACCATCGCGAGCCTCGCCGGCATGGCGCTGCTGTTCGCGTTCGATGGCCTGGTCGAGACCTACTATCTCGTTCCGTTCGTTCTGGCGCTTCTGTGCCTGCCCATGTACGCGCTCACTGACCTGCAGGACGGCATCGGGCGCGCACAATCCTGGTTCGGCCTGGCACTGATACCGCCCTACATAATGCGGCCGCTGCTGGCGCTGGGGGTATTGGTCGGCGCCGTTCTGCTCGGCTACCAGGCAGATGCGAAGGTCGCGCTGATCGGCATGCTGGTGGCGACATGGCTGACCGCAGGCGGGCAGTATCTGCTGCTGCGTCGCCGGCTGGGGGCGACGGTTACGCGCGGATCCTGGTCGTTCCGGTTTGGCCCGTGGCTGAAAGTCTCGCTGCCGCTGCTTGTGCTCGACGGCAGCGCTCTGCTGCTGCAGTCGATCGATGTCATCGTCCTCGAGATCTTCACCGATCCGACCGAGGTCGCCCACTATTTCGCCGCGGCCAAGACGGCGAGCCTGATCGCCTTCGTTCACTTCGCCGTTGCCGCGGTGTCTTGGACCCGGTTCTCGGAGCACCAGGCGGCAGGCCGCA
Organism: uncultured Hyphomicrobiales bacterium; assembly: GCA_964608275.1. Lineage (GTDB taxonomy): Bacteria > Pseudomonadota > Alphaproteobacteria > Rhizobiales > CAZSNL01 > CAZSNL01. Next base: position 38,250 of record CAZSNL010000008.1, read on the forward strand.
ATACGGAACTTGCCCGTCTCGTGCACGACGTGGCGCAGTGGACCTTCTGGCCGTCGCTGGCAATCGCGATCATCGTTCTCGCCCTCGGCATCCCGCTGCTGTGGCTGTTCGGGCCCGATTTCATCCAGGCCTATCCGATCATGTTCGTGCTGGCCGCTGGGCTCCTTGCACGCGCGTCTGTGGGCCCGGCGCAGGGACTCCTGAACATGCTCGGGTACCAGAACGCCTGTGCGGTGATCCTGATCGGCACGGTGGTCGCGAACGTGGTGTTGAACTTCCTGCTGATCCCGCGGTTCGGGCTGCTCGGTGCCGCGGCCGCAACGTCGATCGCATTCATGATCGAATCCATGCTCCTGTTCGTCGCGGTCAAGCGGTTGCTCGGCTTTCACTCCTTCGTCCTGGGTGGCGAGCCGTTACGGCATGCGAAAGGTCGGGCCGCCGTCCCGCAACCAGCAAGCGGAGCCTGACATGAGCACCATGACCAAGGTGATCGCCGACCCTGCCGAAGCAAAGCGCCGACCCTCGCCGGAGGTGCCGAAACTGCGGCGAGGAAGGAACCGGGCCGGGGTCCCGGGCACGTCCGTCCTCTCTGTGCAGCGGAAGGTCGAAGGATCGGCAACTGGCAAAACGTTCAGTGACGGTGCTGCTGCCGCATATCGCGTCGAAGTGCGGCGCGGGCCCGACGGGCTGGTCGATCTTCAGGATGACTGGGCGAAGCTGACGGCCAATGCATTGTCGCCGAACTGGGCGTTCGAAAGTGGCTGGACGGTGCCGGGGGTGATCCACCTCGCGCCCGCCACCCACGGCGTCTGCACCGTCCTCGTGTGGCGGGAAACCGCCGCTGGCGCGAGCGGCAACAACCGCCCGCAGCTGGTGGGCCTGTTCGTCGTCAGGGATGTCCTGCCGCAGCCGATTCCGGTCTCCATGACGCGCAGCTGGGTGCACGACTATTCCGCTGTAGGCACGCCGCTCCTGCATCGCGGGCATGCGGCCGCAGCACTCGAGACCTTTCTCGAATGGAACGACGGGAGGTCCGCGCTCGGCGGGTTCTTCTGCCTGCGCCACGTCCCCGCCGACGGTCCGTTCCACGAACTTCTGCACTATGTGCTGCGCAGGTCGGGTCGGCCGCATCGCGTGTTTCAGCCATATGAACGGGCGGCTCTCGCGGTGCCCGAAAGCGTCGACGACTACCTCAACGCCCACCAGCCGCGGAAAAGGCGCAAGGAATACCGGCGGCTGCGCAGCAGGCTCGCGGAAACCGGTCGTCTCGAGTGCGTCGAGTGGCATCCCGGCGACGACGCGCGCGAGTGGCTGGCCGCCTTTGCCGCACTGGAAGCGAGCGGATGGAAGGGCAGGGCAGGTACGGCGATCGCCTGCCGCCGCGAGCACCAGGCATTCTATGAGCAGGCGTTGCAGCTGTACGCGGATCGCGGCGATCTCCTGTTCTGGAAACTGGTCCTCGACGGTCGACCGATCGCGATGACGTTCGGCGTCAGGACCGGCAGCCAGGCATGGTTGCTCAAGACCGCATACGACGAGGCGTTCGGTCGCTATTCGCCCGGCGTACTGTTGATCCTCGAGGTGATGGCGACTGCCGTGCGGCGGGGGGACATCCGCTGGTTCGATTCCTGCGCTGCCCCTGATCATCCGATGATCGACCACATCTGGCGCGAACGCCAGGCATTCTGCGACGTCCTCGTCGGCCCGCAGGATGCTCCCGCCACCTTCGCCATCGGCGCGACCATGGAGGCTACCTACCGCCACGGTCGCACCGCGCTCAAGTACCTCTATCACAAACTGGTCAAGGGAGGTCGTCCATGACCCCGGTTGTGCATTTCCAAGACAGCGACATGGCCGCGAATTTTCCGGTTCGGCCGTTTGCCATCCGCCATGATCTGACGGGGCATCCCCTGTTTTCCCTGCCGCGTCTGATCCAGCTCGCCAACTCGCTTGATCGCGATCGTATCGAGTACAACTCGGGCGATCTCGAACCGGGCCAGAGGCCCGAGGACACGCCGAAGGTCGGCCTGCCGGTCGACGAAACCATCAGGCGCATCGAGGAGTGTCACGCCTGGATGGTGCTCAAGCGTGTCGAACTCGATCCCGACTACCGGAACCTGCTGGACCTGTGCATAAAATCGCTCGTCGATGCCGCCGGACCCAACGCGGAGCCCGTCCTGGACGTGCGGGGGTTCATCTTCATCTCGTCCGCGAACTCGGTGACGCCCTTTCATGTCGATCCTGAACAGAACTTCCTGCTGCAGATCCGCGGCGAGAAGTTCATGCACGTCTTCGACAACGATGATCGTTCGCTGGTATCGGACGAGGCGCTTGAGATCGATCACAACCGGCACCGCAACCTGCACTACGAGGAGAGCTTCGAGGAACGAGCCACCGTATTCCGGATGAATCCGGGGGATGGCGTGTTCGTGCCCTACCTGGCGCCGCACTGGGTACGCACCGGCGACGACTATTGCGTGTCCATCGCTGTCACCTGGAGGACGCCCGAGGTCCTGAGGCAGAACAAGATCCGCTTTGCCGACGCAATGCTGCGCAAGGTGGGACTGCCGCAGCCGGGCCCCGGTCGCTCACGGGTTCTGGATGCCGTCAAGGTCGCCGCGGTCGATACGGCGGAGATGATTGCCACGCCGCTGAGACAATCCGAGCGCACCCGGCGCCTGGTGCGTCGCATCGCCTTCGGCAGGAGGGCCAACTACTACTACGAGGCGTGAGGCATCATTCCAGCGAGACAAGGTACTCGACGATCGCACGCAGGTCGTCCTCGGGCAGTGCGGCAAGAGCCTCCTGGACCTTGCCCATGCCGCCGCTGGACACGCTGTCGTAGCCGAGTAGCTCGCCGTACTTCAGCGCGTCGTACAGTTCCTCGGCACTGTCGTAGCGCTTGCGCTCGATGAGCCCGCGCAGGCTCGGTACCTTGCCCTCGCCGTCGGGATGGGGGCCGCCGGCAAGGAACCGCTCCTCGTCCATTGCCATCAGCATGTCCCGGGGAGTGTGGCACTCGCCGCAGTGCCCCGGGCCGCGAACGATATAGGCGCCGCGGTTCCAGCTTTCCGGCTGGGCGCCGTCGGGAACGAAGCCCGGTGCCGGCATGGCATGCAGTTTCCACAGACCGAGAAGCGGACGTGTGAGCCACGCCACCGGCAGGTCGTGGGGAGGGGCGGCGTTCTCCACCGGCGGCAACGTGCGGAGATAGGCCCACATGTCCAGCATGTCCTCGACCGTCATGCGACGGTATGACGTGTAGGGGAAGCTTGGAAAGTAGTGGTCGCCGGCTGGAGACGCCCCGTTCATCAGCGCGTTCACGAAATCCGCCGCACTCCAGTTGCCGAGGCCGGTTGCCTCGTGCGGCGTGAGGTTGGGTGGGTAAAACACGCCGACCGGTGTCTTGAGGGCCGCGCCGCCGATCGGCAGGTCCGGATTGGCCGCGCCGTCCGGCGGCGCATGGCATCCCATGCATCCGCCGACGACGAACAGACGTTCTCCATTGACCGGATCGGGCTGATGATCGGGCAGCGCATGTGGATCAAACGGGCGTGGGGCCGTCAGCCACGCAGCGGCGATCAGCCCCACAGCCAATGCCACACAGAGACCTGCGAGACCCTTGAGAACCATGTCACCCTGGCGGCGTGCGCGGGCGTCAGTTGAAGATGCAAGCCATCAGTCTTCCGGCTTCCGGAACTTGTCGTGGCAGCCCTTGCACGCGCCACCGAGTTCCGCGACCGCGGCCCTGAAGGCCGCTTCGTCATTCGCCTGACCGGTTTCCTGCACGGCCTCGGCCTTCTCCTTGGCGTTGTTCAGTGCGGCGACGAAGGCGTCGAGATCCTGCCATATCTCGGGCTTGGCGCGGCTGTCGTCGGAGGTGCTGCCTTCGGGAAACAGCTGCTCGGCAGCAGACAGGTTCTCCAGGATGGTGGCCGCGCGCGCGGCGACGGTTTCTCCCGAAAACTCCATCTCGCCCTTGAGGATCTTGCCGAGGTCCGTGGTCGCCCTTCCAATGGTCTTCATTGCCTGCTGGCGCTCTTCTATCGGATCGGCCGCGGCCGTTTCGCCGGAGATCACCGAAAGACCAATCACGACCGCCGCCAGCCGGACGACGCCACTCGTTCCGAAAGCCATGATGCAACACCTCCCGTCTTGCTTCAGTCCGCATCGCGATCCGGGACTACGAATCGCCAGCGCCATAGAGCTTGGCCGCTGCCGCCGGCCGGTGCCACCATCCGGCGTTCACGATTTCGTGCGCAAGGCGTTCCGATGCTCCTGCCGATCGGCCGCCCGCGAATCCTGTCGGGAGCGCGCAGGCACCCATCAGGCGAGCGACCGACTTGCCTTCGGACGCCGCGCGATGTGAAACTTCCGGCCATGAGATCTGCCGCCCTCCTCTCGTGCCTTGTCCTGTGCCTCGCCTGTGGTGCAGCAGCGCCGTCGTGGGCGCAGACCGAGGAGACCGAGGTGAAGAAGTCTGTTGCACCCAACTGGCTTGCGAAGTGCGGGGAAGGTGACCCGTCCGACTGCCAGATCAGCCAGACGATCTCGGTGCGGCAGACGGGGCAGCATCTCCTCACGGTCATCGTCCGCCAGTTCAAGGGGGGCAAGCAGACCCACATGCTGGTCGGCATGCCGCACAAGGTCTACCTGCCGGCCGGCGTGGTGCTGCAGGTCGACAAGGGAAAGGCCAGGAAGTCCGAAATTCAGTTCTGCGACGAGCGCGCCTGCATCGCCACCTTCGCGATGGACGAGGCGATGCTGCAGTCGCTCAAGGCCGGACACGTGCTGTCGGTCACCTTCGAGAATCTGATGCGCAAGCCCATCACCGTACCGGTGACGCTGATCGGGTTCACGGCGGCCCTGAAGCAGATCCAGTAACCGCCGCGCATCCGTCCACACACATGAACGGCAGATGAACGCAACGTTGGGGCCCGGTTAAGACGGAATCCGCATGATGGTTCTCGACTGATGGAGAACAGCGATGCGGAACGAGACAAACCAGTACGCCCCACCCGGGTCACGCGAAGCGAGTGCCGGTCTCAGCCCCGATGTCGCAGAAGTGCTCGGCATCCTGCGGCGGGCCGAGACATGCTCCCGCGCCTGCGGCGGCATCGAGCCGCGCTGGCATGCGACGGGCTCCGCCTCCGACCGCGTCGACGCGAGACTCTTCCGATAGGGGCGAAGAGGCCTTCACCCGAAGAGGCCGATACGAGGCCGTCGACCGGCGGGCCGAGCGGTACGGCCGGTAACGCGCGGCCCGATGTCAGTAGCGCGCGAAGACCAGCCCGACCTTGCCCGATGCGCTGACCAGCCGGAAGGTGTTGCCCGCACGTTCCACGTAGCGGCACTTCGTGGTGCCGCCGAGCCAGACGCTCCAGCGGATGCACAGCTGGTTGCCGTTGATGCTCCAGATGCCGGTGTCGCGGCGGCCCATGAGCTCGCCGGCCAGCGTCCCGTTGGCGTGTGCGCGAACGGTCACATTCATCGCATTGTCCACCCGCGCCTGGAAGTTTCCGGGGAACAGCGACCTGATTTCCTTGCCGGACAGCCGGGATTCCGCGGACGCTGTCCCGCAGGCGGCAGAAACGGAAATGATTGCAGCCGTTATGGCCGCGATCCAGGTAGTCTTCATGCTCGAAACGATCCTTTCGGCATCCACGCGTCTTGCGGGACACGCAGTCGAACGGGTTAGCAGTGGATGCCCCGGCGGGGGCGGCGAACAGGGCGGGCAGTAGCGGCGGAAACCGGCAATTTCGGGGCAGACCTCGAAAAAGATCACCGGTCGCGCAGAAGGTCCTTCAGGACATTGCTGTACGAGCTCTTGCCCAGTCTCGCGATCGCCCGTTCCAGGCCCTCCGCGTCGATGAAGCCGCGGGTGAAGGCGATTTCCTCGGGCGCGCCGATCAGGTGTCCCTGCCGGTGTTCGATGGCGCGCACGAACGCGGAGGCCTCGTGAAGACTGTCGAAGGTCCCCGAGTCGATCCAGGCATATCCGCGGCCCATGCGCTCCACATACAGCTTGCCGGCAGCGAGGTAGACCTCGTTGACCGAGGTGATCTCGAGTTCGCCGCGCGCAGACGGCTTCACCGACCGGGCGATGTCCACCACGTCGCTGTCGTAGAAGTAGAGCCCCGTCACCGCCCACCGGGAGCGGGGTGCCTGCGGCTTCTCGACGATCGACAACGCACGTCCGTCCCCGTCCAGTTCGACGATGCCGTAGCGCTCCGGGTCATCGACCTCGTACCCGAACACCGTCGCCCCGTCGGTACGCGACGCGGCATGGTGCAGCAGTCCCGTCAATCCGTGTCCGTAGAATATGTTGTCGCCGAGGATCAGGCTCGACGGCTTGCCGCCGATGAAGTCGGCGCCAATCAGGAATGCCTGCGCGATCCCGTCGGGACTTGGCTGTTCGGCATAGCTGATGGACAGGCCCCACAGTGACCCGTCGCCGAGCAGCTGTTCGAAGTGGGGCAGGTCTCGCGGAGTGGAGATGACGAGGATGTCGCGGATTCCGGCGAGCATCAGTATGCTCAACGGATAGTAGATCATCGGCTTGTTGTAGACCGGCAACAGCTGCTTCGACACGGACAGCGTTGCCGGATAGAGCCTGGTTCCGCTGCCTCCGGCGAGAATGATACCCTTCATCGTGCTTCCTTGTTCAAGCCGTACCCGCATTGCGCGCGCCGAGCAGACGCCCGATGCACACGTCGAGGCTATCCGGCCATTCGGGCAATACGATGCCGTAGTCGTCCTGGAGCTTGCCGCAGTCGAGGACCGAATTGGAGGGCCTGCGGGCGGGAGTCGGGAACTCCGCGGTTGATATCGCCCTGAGGCGCGGGGTTGCCGCGCCGTGCTCGGAGGCGCGGGCGAAGATCGCCTTCGCAAAACCGAACCAGGTCACGGGCGGATGCGACGCCGCGTGGTAGGTGCCCCAGGTGGCATTGCCGGCGAACGCTTCGCGGGCGATGCGAAGGATGGCATCGGCGAGGTCATCGGCAAAGGTCGGGCAACCGCGCTGATCGTCGACGATCGAAAGTTCGTCACGCTCGGCGCCGAGGCGCAGCATTGTCCGGACGAAGTTGTGGCCGCCGGCTGCGTAGACCCAGGCGGTACGCAGGATCACGTGCTGCGGCAGGACATCGCGAACCGCGTCTTCCCCGCGCGCCTTGGATCGTGCGTAGGCGCCCTGCGGATCGACCGGGTCGTCCTCCACATAGGCGCCGTCCTTGTCGCCGCGAAACACGTAGTCGCTCGACACGTGGACCATCGCCACGTCCCGGCCCGCGCACCACCGGGCGATCTCGCCGGGAGCGTCGGCGTTTATCCTCATGGCGACATCCGGCTCCTCCTCGGCGCGGTCCACGGCGGTGTAGGCGGCGGCGTTGACGACGATGTCCGGCCTGATGCGGTCGAGTGCCGTGGCGATCGAGCCAGGCTCGAGCAGGTCGACGTCGGGCCGGCCGAGGCAGCGCACGTTCAGCCCGGCGCCGTGCGGGCTGCCGGCCAGCGCAGAGGCAAGCTGCCCCGAACGGCCGACGACGAGAACGGCAGGAGTGGCCATGCCGATCAGCCTGCGGCCCGCAAGAGCCCCAGCCGTTCACCCGCGTAGTTCTTCTCACGGATCGGTCGCCACCAGCTCTCGTTGGCGAGATACCACTCGACCGTCCGCCTGATACCGGTTTCGAAACTCTCGCGGGCGCGCCATCCGAGACCCGTTTCGATCTTGCTCGGGTCGATCGCATAGCGGAGATCGTGTCCGGGCCGGTCGGCGACGAAGGTGATCAGCGACCGGTAGCTGTCGCCGCCGCGGCGCGGTCTCAACTCGTCCATCAGGTCGCAGATGGCATGCACGACCTGCAGGTTGGAGCGTTCGGCGCGGCCGCCGACATTGTAGCTTTCGCCTATTGTGCCGCGGGTGAGAATGGCCTCCAGGGCGGCGGCATGATCCTCGACGTACAGCCAGTCGCGCACGTTGCGGCCTTCACCGTAGACCGGCAGCGGCCGTTCCTCGAGCGCGTTCAGGATCATCAGCGGTACGAGCTTCTCGGGGAAGTGGTACGGTCCGTAGTTGTTGGAGCAGTTCGACAGCAGCACCGGCAGCCCGTAGGTCCTGTGCCATGCCGAAACGAGATGATCGGCTGCCGCCTTGCTGGCGGAATAGGGCGAACTCGGATCGTACGGGGTCTCCTCGGTGAAGATCCCTTCGTCGAGCGGCAGATCCCCGTAGACCTCGTCGGTCGAGACGTGATGGAAGCGGAACCGGTCGGCCCGGGGACCGCTCAGGCCGTTCCAGTAGGCGCGGGCGGCTTCGAGAAGCGCATACGTGCCCATGATGTTGGTACGAATGAATTCCGCCGGACCATCGATCGAGCGATCGACGTGACTTTCAGCCGCAAGATGGAGCACCGCATCGGGCTGTTCGGCATCGAACAGCGCCCGTAGCCCTGCCGCATCACAGATGTCGAGCTTGACGAAGCGGTACCTGTTGGAGCCCGCAACAGGCTCGAGCGACGCCAGATTGGCCGCATAGGTCAGCTTGTCGACGTTCACCACCTGATGCTCGGTGTTTGCGATCAGATGCCTGCAGACTGCCGACCCGATGAAACCGGCGCCACCCGTCACAATGATCTTCAATGCTCGAACTCCCCTCGGCCGGACTCCGTACATGCCGCGGTCCGGGTCTGTGGTTGGTGCTGTGTGCAGATCGACATCCGCTGCCGTGCATCCGCGACCACGCAATAGCGCGGGACCGGAGCATTCACAACCGTATGGTTCTCCCCGCCATGCGGGTTGCTGTTCCTGCAGTGGCCGGTCATTCCGAAAACGTCGCGGCGGCTACCGGTGCTGGTGAAGCGGCAGACCATCCCGTGATCAGGCGCGGCCGCTTGGGATCGCCGGCGCTGGATACCTTCGTGAATTCCCGCGGAACGTCATCGCTCCTGTCGAAGAACACGTAGCGGCCGTCTTTCGCGCCAACGATCGGCGGCCGACGATTTCTTTCGAACAGGTCATATCCTTCCTTGAGGTTCTTCCAGAAGTCATACCACCGATGGTTGCGGTAGATCGCGAGGTTTGCTTCGGTCATGCGGAACGGGAAGGCATGGACATGAAACTCCCGCTGACCGGCCAGGAACGCGTCGCGAGCAAGCGAGAAGATCTCCTGCACGTTCTCGTCGGTCACTGCATAGCAGCCGGCCGAGCGGCACCCGCCGTGCACCATGAGATGCTGGCCGGTGCGGCCGAAAGAGCGGTCGTAGGCGTTCGGATACCCGATGTTGAAGGCGAGATGATACTTGCTCCACGGGTTCATCTGCCCGGGCGTGACCACGTAGAAGCCTTCCGGGGCCTGCTTGTCGCCCTCGCGTTCCTTCGGACCGATGTCCCCGGACCAGTAGCAGATGTCGTAGGTCTTGAAGTGGTGATACCGACCGTCGTCGGCAGCCAGCCAGACCTCGAGTTCGGCGTCCTGCTTGAAGATGCGAACGAACATCGCCGCACCTTCCTTTAAGCCCTTTTCGGCAAGGAGTGCCTTGGTCTCCTCCGACAGCGGCTTCAGGTGCTTGGGAGTCTCGGAAAGGCAGCCCGCCAGCGCAAGCGCCGTGCAGACAGTCAGAAATACGCCGAACAATCCCCGCCAGTTCATCCCCTTGCCCGTCCCCGTGCTGCGCTGATGTCGCCTGCAGGTCCCCACTGTTTCCCGTTCAGGTTACCATGCTTTTAAGCATGCTGCGCAGGGCACCTACATTTGCGGCAAACACGGCGGAATGAAGGCAGGACGCCGGTTGTCAGAGTTGCGTGCCCATGGCGAGAAACTTCTCGCGACGATGCTCGCGGAGCGCATCGGGATCAAGATTGTGCAGGGCTGCAAACGCCCGGCCTATGGCCTCTGCCGTTGAGGCAATCGTTTCCTCCGGCTTGCGATGGGCGCCGCCAAGCGGTTCGGGAATGATCTCGTCGATCACACCCAGCCGCTCGAGGTCCTGGGCGGTAATCTTCATCGCGGTCGCGGCGTCCTTCGCGCGGCCGGAATCTCTCCACAGTATCGACGCCGATGCCTCGGGCGATGCAACGGTGTAGATCGCGTGCTCGAGCATGAGCACCTTGTTTCCGGTGGCAATCGCCACCGCGCCGCCCGACCCGCCCTCGCCGATGATCACCGAAACCAGGGGTACGCGGAGCGAGAGGCAGCAGTCCGTCGACCGGGCGATGGCTTCCGACTGGCCACGTTCCTCGGCACCGATCCCCGGATAGGCGCCAGCAGTGTCGACCATCGTCAGCACCGGCAGCGAGAACCGCTCCGCCATCTGCATGAGGCGCACCGCCTTGCGGTAGCCCTCCGGTCGCGCCATTCCGAAGTTATGGCGGATGCGGGATTCGGTGTCATGGCCCTTTTCCTGACCGATGACCATAATCGGTTGTCCCCGGAACCGTCCCGGACCACCGATTATCGCCCGGTCCTCGCCAAACTTGCGGTCGCCGGCGAGCGGCGTGAAGTCCTCGATCATCGCTTCGACGTAGTCGCGGAAATGCGGCCGGTCAGGATGCCGGGCGACCTGCGTCTTCTGCCACGGCGTCAGGTTGCGATAGATGTCGCGCAGGCTTGCCGCCGCCTTCTCCTCCAGTTGCCGGACCTCGTCGTCGATCGACATCGTCGCATCGTTTGCCGACAACGCCTTCAGCTCGGCAATCTTCGCCTCCAGTTCGGCGACGGGTTTTTCGAAGTCGAGATAGGTGCGCATGGTGGAGACGGGCTAAAGATCGGTACGCGGTACGCTCAACAGACAGGAACCCCGGGCCCTCCAGGCAACGACGGGCGGCCGGACAGTGACCGCCATCACCAACCGTGTCAACTTGCGAGGCGTCCGCGGGCAAGCGGGTGATGGGTCTCCACCAGCTCCCGCAGCCGTTCCTCGAGGACGTGAGTGTAGATCTGGGTGGTCGAGATGTCGGCGTGTCCGAGCATCTGCTGAAGGGAGCGCAGATCGGCTCCACGGGCAAGCAGGTGGCTGGCAAACGCATGGCGGAGTACATGCGGAGAGACGCGATCCGGTGCAATGCCGCTACGTGCCGCGAGAGCCTTCAGTTCCTGCGCAAACCGTTGCCGCGTCAACCGGCCGGTACTGCCGCGTGACGGAAACAGCGGGGCCCGTGCATCGAGCCCGCCCGATGACGCCTCGCGCAGGGCCTCCAGATAGCGGGTGATCGCCTGGCGCGCCGAATGGCCGACGGGTACCATGCGCTCCTTTCTGCCCTTGCCGATGACGGTGAGCAGGCGCTGGTCGCCGCTCACGGCGCCGATCGGCAGTGCTACGAGCTCCGAGACCCGCAGGCCGGTGGCGTAAAGCAGTTCCAGAAGGCACTGCATCCTGAGAGCCCGCAGCCGCGCCGGGCCAGTGGCTTGATCACAGTCGATGGCAGCCTGTTCCAGCAGGCGGCTGACATCGTCCTCACCGAGGACCTTCGGCAGGCGACGCCCCGATCGCGGGCTGTCGATCGCCTGGGCGGGATTGTCGGTGCACACACCTTCGGCAAGCAGATAAAGGTGGAACTGGCGGATGGCGGATATCCGCCGGGCGGCCGTGGTCGCGGCAAGGCCGCGTCTTTCTATATCGGCGAGATAGTCGCGAATGTCCTGTGCCCGCGCTGTTTCAGGGGTCGACCGCCTTGCCGACAGGAACGTCGTGTAGTCGGAGAGGTCCCTGGCGTAGCTCTCGAGCGTGTTCGCCGCCGCGCCACGCTCGGCGCTCATCATTTCGAGGAAGCCTTCTACCAGGTGCCATGCGGCGTCAGTTCGCGAAGCGGTCATCGGGAACCGGTGTCACGATCTCGCGGGGTTCGGGCTTGTAGAAGTTGCCGATGAAGTAACTCGCCGCGTAGGCGAGCCCGCCGAGTACGATAAGCACCAGAATTAAACGGAAAGTTGCGGGCACGGGACTTCCACGTTGGTTGCGTCTTCGATCCCCTGCGGACCCAGGCCGCAATGCTCATGGTCGATCTGGTGAACCCTTATCTTGCATGTGGAGGCTGTCGAAGCAAACCCTGAATGCCGGAGACCCGCCCGGTGGCCCTTGAGGTTGCCGTGCCGGTCACGCTACAAGCCGTTCGGAGAGCACGACACCATGGACCACTCGGCCACGGCGGCGCGGATCGCCTCGATCAAGGAAGCCCTCGGCAACCGCAGCATCGTGCTCGTCGGGCTGATGGGGGCCGGCAAGTCGTCGGTGGGGCGGAGGCTCGCGCGGCACCTCGAGCTGCCGTTCACCGACGCGGACGTGGAGATAGAAAAGGCCGCCGGCAAGACGATTCCCGAGATTTTCGCCGATCATGGCGAGCAGTACTTCCGCGACGGCGAGCGAAGGGTCATCGCGCGCCTGCTTGAAAGCGGTCCGCGGGTGCTGGCTACCGGCGGCGGCGCCTACATGAACAGTGAAACCCGCGCAAGGGTCAAGGAGCATGGCGTGTCCGTCTGGTTGCGGGCACCGGTCGATCTCCTGCTCAAGCGGGTGTCGCGGCGCAGCAACCGGCCTCTCCTGCAGAACGGAAATCGCGCCGAGATACTCCAGCGGCTGATGGTCGAACGGCATCCGGTGTATGCTCTCGCCGACGTGGTGGTCGACAGTCGCGATGCCCCGCACGAGATGATCGTCCATGACATCATCGATCGCTTGTCAGAATACCTGCTCATGGAGCAGGACAGTCCGTGCCAGTAGTTGTCGGTGGCGCGGTGCAGGAAGCGTGCAGTGGAACCCGTGACTGAGACAGCAAGAGAGGACGTGGCCGCCGAGGTGCTTGTCGACCTCGGTGCGCGCGCGTATTCGATCCACATCGGCCGCGGGTTGCTGGGCCGGACCGGGCGACTCGTATCGCCGCTGCTCAGGCGTCCGAAGACTGTCATCGTCACCGACGAGACTGTAGCCGCCTTGCACCTGCCGAGCCTCGTGGCGGCGCTTGAGGCCGAGGGCATCGCATCATCGTCCGTCGTGCTGCCGCCCGGGGAGCGCACGAAGAGCTTTGCGGGGCTGGAGCGCCTGGTGTCCGCCCTGCTTGATGCGGACGTCGAACGGGGCGATGTGATCGTCGCCTTCGGCGGCGGGGTGATCGGCGATCTGGCAGGATTTGCTGCCGCGATCGTGCGGCGCGGCGTCGACTTCGTGCAAATACCGACGACCCTGCTCGCCCAGGTGGACTCCTCGGTCGGCGGCAAGACGGGAATCAACACCGATCACGGCAAGAATCTGGTCGGTGCGTTCCACCAACCGCTGGCCGTCATCGCCGATACCGGGCTGCTCGATACCCTGCCGGAACGGGAATTTCGCGCCGGCTACGCGGAAGTCGTCAAGTATGGCCTTCTGGGTGATGCCGGCTTCTTCGCGTGGCTGGAAGAGTACCGGTCATCGCTGTTCGCCGGCGAGACGTTTGCGCGCATTCACGCAATCGCAACGAGCTGCCGCGCCAAGGCGCGGATCGTCGCCGCCGACGAGCGCGAAGCGGGCATCCGTGCCTTGCTGAACCTCGGTCATACCTTCGGCCACGCGCTGGAGGCGGTAACCGGCTACTCGGACCGGCTTGTCCACGGCGAGGCGGTGGCAATCGGCATGGCGATGGCGTTCCGCTTCTCGGAACGGCTGCGATTGTGTGCTGCCGGGACTGCCGCCCGCGTCGAGCGCCACCTTGCCGCCGCCGGGCTGCCGGTCACCCCACGGACCGTTGCCGCCGCGCTGCCGACCCGGGAGGAATTCCTCGAGCTCATGCGCCAGGACAAGAAGACCCGCGGCGGCCGGATCACGCTGGTGCTGGTGCGCGGCATCGGCGAGGCGTTCGTCGCGCCCGATGTCGACGAGGCGCAGATACTAGCCTTTCTCGGTGAGGAGTTCGGTCGGCCATGACCCTGTCGCTGGGCCTCACACTCGGCGCAATTCTCGGGCTGCTGATCCTGTCAGCCTTCTTCTCCGGGTCGGAAACCGCGCTGACCGCGACGTCGCGCGCGCGGATGCACGAGCTGGAACGCCAGGGCAACCGCCGCGCAGCCATCGTCCAGCGGCTGATCGCCGCCCGCGAACGGCTGATCGGCACGATCCTCCTTGGCAACAATATGGTCAACATTCTGGCGTCGGCGCTGGCGACCAGCCTCTTCGTCCGGCTGTTCGGCGATGCGGGCGTGGTCTACGCCACCGTCATCATGACGGCGCTGATCGTCATCTTCTCTGAAATCCTGCCCAAGACATACGCCATCCTCAATGCGGACCGGACCGCGCTGGCGGTCGCCCCTGTGCTGCGCGTCACCGTTGCCCTGCTGGCGCCGGTTGCCGCAGCCGCGCAGTTCGTGGTGCGACGGACCTTCAAGCTGCTGGGGAGCAGCATCGATGACTCCCAGGACATACTGTCGGCACGCGAGGAGCTTCGCGGGGCGATCCACCTGCACCACCTGGAAGGCGCGGTGGTCAAGGGCGACCGGGACATGCTGGGCGGCATTCTCGACCTGCGCGAACTGGAAGTCTCCGATCTGATGGTCCACCGCACGAAGATGCAGTCGATCGATATCGACCGGCCGGTGAAGGAGATCGTCGAACGGGTCCTGGAAAGCGGGCATACGCGGCTGCCGGCGTGGCGCGACAATCCGGACAACATAGTCGGCGTCCTGCATGCCAAGGACCTGCTGCGGGCCATCCATGAGGCCGGCGGCGAGGCCGATGCGATCGACGTGGCCGGAATCTGTGCATCGCCATGGTTCGTGCCCGACACCACGGGCGTGATCGATCAGCTCAATGCCTTTCTCAAGCGCAAGAGCCACTTCGCCCTTGTCGTCGACGAGTACGGCGAGGTGATGGGGCTGATCACGCTGGAAGACATCCTGGAGGAGATCGTCGGCGACATCGTCGACGAGCACGATATCGTCCATACCGGGATCCGGCAGTTGCAGGACGGCAGCGTGTTCGTGGAAGGCGCCACGCCGATCCGCGATCTCAACCGCGTGATGGACTGGGATCTGCCCGATACCGAGGCGACCACGATTGCCGGGCTTGTCATCCACGAGGCGCGGATGATTCCCGACGTCGGCCAGGCGTTCACCTTCCACGGCTACCGGTTTCAGGTGTTGCGCCGCAAGCGCCACCAGATCACAGCGCTCCGGGTCACCCCGCTAAGGGCGGTCGGTTCACGAAGCGCCTGACGCTTGGGGCTACTCCGCGGCCTGGACGGCCTCGCCGACCTGCCGGATCGGCGGGAAGTCCTCCGGCGTGATCGTCTCCTTCTCCAGCAGGAGCTTGGCGCCGGCGACGAGATCCTTGCGCCGCTTGGTGAGCAGGGCCTTCGCCCGTTCGAAGGATTCGTCGACCAGCTTGCGTACGGCCATGTCGATCTCGCGGCCGGTCTCCTCCGAATAACTCTTGGGCGAAACGCCGATCACCCGTTCGCCGAGGTAGCTCTGGCGCTGCGGATCGTAAACCACGTGGCCGAGGCTTTCGGTCATGCCGAACCGGGTCACCATCTGCCGCGCGATCTCGGTTGCCTTGTCGAGATCGTCGGCGGCGCCGGTCGAGATTTCGCCGTAGATCAGGTCTTCCGCCGCCCGGCCTGCCATCAGCACGGCCATGCGGTCCTTCAGCTGCGCGGTCGTGATCAGGAACCGGTCCTCGGTGGGCCGTTGCATG
This sequence comes from uncultured Hyphomicrobiales bacterium, assembly GCA_964608275.1. Classification (GTDB taxonomy): domain Bacteria; phylum Pseudomonadota; class Alphaproteobacteria; order Rhizobiales; family CAZSNL01; genus CAZSNL01. The sequence continues at coordinate 53,906 of CAZSNL010000008.1, forward strand.
GTGTAGCCGAGCGCGCCGATCGAGCGGGGGATGATCGAGACCTTGTGCACCGGGTCCACGTTGGGCAGGCTCGCCGCCACCAGCGCGTGCCCCATTTCATGGTGCGCCACCACCTCGCGTTCCCTGTCGTTGAGGACGCGGCTCTTCTTTTCCATCCCCGCGACGATGCGTTCCACCGCGGCGGTGAAATGCTCCTTCGTGACGCTGTCGGCGTTGCGCCGGGTGGCGACGATTGCCGCTTCGTTGACGAGGTTGGCGAGGTCGGCGCCACTGAAACCGGGGGTGATGGCGGCGATCTCGTCGAGATCGACCGAGGGGTCGATCTTGATCTTCTTGACGTGCACCTTGAGGATTGCCACGCGGCCGGCGCGGTCAGGCCGGTCAACCACCACCTGGCGGTCGAACCGGCCGGCACGCATCAGCGCCGGGTCAAGCACCTCGGGCCGGTTCGTTGCCGCCAGCAGCACGATGCCCTCGCGCGGATCGAAGCCGTCGAGTTCGGCAAGGAGCTGGTTCAGCGTCTGCTCCTTCTCGTCATGGCCGCCGCCATAGCCGCCCGGACCGCCGCGAGCGCGTCCCAGCGCATCGAGCTCGTCGATGAAGATGATGCAGGGAGCGGCCTTGCGCGCCTGCTCGAACAGATCCCGGACCCGGGCAGCGCCGACGCCGACGAACATCTCGACGAACTCGGAGCCGGAAATGGAGAAGAACGGTACCCCCGCCTCGCCGGCAACCGCCCGCGCGAACAGGGTCTTGCCGGTGCCCGGCGGGCCGACCAGAAGAATGCCCTTGGGGATCCGTGCGCCGAGCCTGCCGTACTTCTCCTTGTCCTTGAGGAAGTTGACAACCTCCTGGAGCTCGGCCTTGGCCTCGTCGACCCCCGCCACGTCGTCGAAGGTGACCCCGGTTTCGGTTTCCACGTACACCTTCGCCTTCGACTTGCCGACGTTCATCAGCCCGCCGAAACCCTGGCGTTCGGCGATCCTGCGGAACACGAACATCCACAGGGCGAAGAAGAACAGGATCGGGATGATCCACGACAGGAGGTCGGTGAGGAAGGTGTTCTCCCGGGCACCGGCGAACTCCACGTTGTAACGCTCGAGCTCGGCGGCGAAATCGGGATCGACGCGCTGGGTGACGAACAGTTCCTTGCCGTCGATCGGTTCCCGGAGCCGGCCCCGGATCTCGTTTTCGGTGACCGTGACCTCGGCAACCTTTCCGGCCTCGAGCAGGGACCGGAACTGGCTGTACGGCAGGTGTTCGATGGTCTGGTAGCTGGTCCAGACCGACTGGATCAGCAGGACCGCGAACACGGCCAGGACAACATACCAGAGGTTATACTGCTGCTTGCGGTCCAGCCAGCCCGGGTCGGAAGACGGCTTGCGCGGTGTCCGCCCCTTGTTGTTGCCCTGTTTTCGTTCGTCGTCGGCCATGTCCCGCTATCAGGCGTGTCCGTGGAACCGCTGCAAAGGTCGTGCATGATGGCATGAACCCATGCAACGTTCCAGTGTCGACAAGGTTCAGGATCAGTCCTCGAACGGGTCGCGCATCAGGATGGTGTCGTTCCGCTCGGGGCTGGTCGAAAGCAGGGCCACCGGCGCTTCGATCAGTTCCTCGATGTGGCGCACGTACTTCACGGCCTGGGCGGGAAGCTCGGCCCACGATCGGGCGCCGGCGGTCGAGCCGCTCCAGCCTTCCAGCGTCTCGTAGATCGGCTCGACCCGGGCCTGGGCGCCCTGTGACGAGGGAAGGTGCGTGATCTCGCGCCCATCAAGGCGGTAGCCGACGCACACCTTCAGCTCGCTCATGCCGTCCAGGATGTCGAGTTTGGTGAGCGCGACGCCATTGGCCCCGGAGGTCTTGATCGCCTGGCGAACCAGCACCGCATCGAACCAGCCGCAGCGGCGCCGCCGGCCTGTCACGGTGCCGAATTCCCTGCCGCGCTCGCCGAGGGTCCTGCCGATCTCGTTGTCCTGTTCGGTCGGGAACGGCCCGGATCCGACGCGGGTCGTGTACGCCTTGACGATCGCCAGCACGTAGTCGATGGCGCCCGGGCCCATGCCGGTGCCGGTCGCCGCCTGGGCGGCGACGGTATTGGACGAGGTGACGTACGGATAGGTCCCGTGGTCGACGTCGAGCAGCGCTCCCTGGGCGCCCTCGAACAGGATCCGCCGGCCCTGGCGGCGCAGCCCGTCGAGGAGGTTCCATACGGTGTCGGCGTACTCGAGCACCGACGGCGCGATCTCCGCCAGCTGGGAAAACAGTTCCGCGCCACTCACCTCCGGCTCGCCGAGGCCGCGCCGGAGCGCGTTGTGATGGGCGAGCAGGCGCTCGATCTTGAATTCCAGCGTGTTCAGGTTCTGGAGGTCCATGACCCGGATGGCGCGCCGGCCCACCTTGTCCTCGTAGGTCGGTCCGATGCCGCGTCC